>JAXDLH010000362.1:0-12795 GCA_034666705.1 Chloroflexota bacterium | reverse complement strand
CGCTCGCGCGCCGGCCCGCTCGATCTCCTGGAGATTGGCACGCTGCGGATGATCCGTGGGGAGTAGCGAGAGGATGAGCTCGCTGTAGCCGTTGATTACGGTCAATAGATTGTTGAAGTCGTGAGCGATGCCGCCCGCCAGCACGCCCACCGCCTCCATTTTCTGGGCCTGGCGGAGGTGCTCCTCACTGTCGCGCAGCGCGGCCTCGACCGCCTTGCGCTCGGTGATATCGCGCGCGTTCAGCACGATGCCATTCACTGCCGGGATGGTGCGCAGGTCGGTCCAGACCGCTTCGACGTCGAGGTAGGTGCCATCGGCACGACGGAGGCGAAGCTCACTTCGGGCGCCGCCCGGCGCGGGCCGACCGAGCAATTCCGCTATTCGGTGCCTATCCTCCGGGCCGATGAGCTCACCCACTGCATGGCCAACGCGCTTCTCAGGATCACCCCCCAGAAGCGCGGCCGCCGATGGGCTGAGGTAGGTAATGGTGCCATCGTCCGCCAGAATCGCGATGAGCTCTGCGGCATTCAACGTGAGGGCACGGAAACGCTCTTCGCTGCGGGCAAGCGCCTGTCGCTCCGCGATTGCCAGATCAGTGGCCCGACGCTCCCGCCCGAATGCCACGAGCAGCACGACCGTGAAGAGGACGGCAGCGCCGAGCACGCTGACCGTACCAAGGTTAGCGGTGAGCTGAGCCTGCTGCGCGACCTGCGCTGAGCTCACCGCAGCGTCTTCAAGCAGATCGTGCAACAACGTGAAGGTCGGGTCTACGCGCTCGTCGTCGACCGCGTGCGCCTCGTCCAGCCGGCCTTCCTGCAGGAGACCGAATTCTTCGTCCATGGCTGCGAGGAACGTGTGGAGGACGTCGTCGACGCGGTCGTATTCGGCCCGGTCGGGTCCCAGGGCACGCCCGCTCTCGACATTGGCGGTCAGCAGTTGACGGACTTCCTCGACCTCTCGCCTGAGGGAGTTGTCCACCCGACCAATCGCCACCGCTTGCCATTCGAGTGCGCTCAGGCGGTGTGCCTGTGCATCAATCTCGTGCAGCATGACCTCGACCTGCCGGCGCTCGTCTGCATAGCGATGCAGGCCGATGATGCCGGCCGCGGCGACAACGGACAGAATGAGAATGGACGGCAGCAGAAGCCATGCTTTGAGCCACCGAGTGTCACGATCCAGCCGGGCATTGCGGAGCGTAGCGCTGCCTCCGAATGAGGCTGCACGTGCGCATCGCGCGAGCTGCCGCGGCGCTCGTACCCGCGGCGCTCCGACTCCCGCACATACAGACCGTACCTTGCCCCAAATAGGACAAGAACTACGAGTTTCCGTCCACTATAGGGGATCAGGTTGGCTTCAGCGAGGGTGGCCAGAATTGATAGCCTGCGCTGTGCATGTCTTGCGCAAACTGTCCAATGCCCGTCGGCAGTGTGCTGGCTATAGTTGGCCAGTTGGAGGTATGGGATGATTCCCCGAGCCGAAGCCACCCAGCGCGTGCTGGCCGCGAAAGAAGCCAAACAACTCACCTGGCAGGCTATCGCCGAGGCCGTCGGGCACGACCCGGTCTGGACCACGGCCGCGCTCCTGGGCCAGATGAAGATGACGCCTGCCGAGGCAGACGCCGTCGTTGAGTTCCTCGGGCTCGACCAGGACACGGCCCTCGCCCTGCAGCGTGACCCGATGAAGGGATCGCTGGACCCCGCAGTGCCAGTGGACCCGCTCATCTACCGCTTCTACGAGATCGTGCAGGTGTACGGCACGACACTCAAAGCCTTGATTAACGAGACATTCGGCGACGGCATCATGAGCGCCATCGATTTCGAGATGCACGTCGAGCGCAAGGCCGATCCCAAGGGAGATCGGGTGGTCGTCACGCTGGACGGCAAGTTCCTCCCCTACCGCAGTTGGTAGGCAGCCGCCGGTGGGGCCGTTGCCTCGCAACGAGCTGGTTGTGCCTATGAGTTGACGGGTTACGTCCGTGCGTGATGCCCTCGCCCGCCAGCGCCCGGTGCTGCGGCGAGCGGTATCCACGCGAGGTGTTTGGCCAACGTGCCCAAAATTGCTCCATCCGTTTCTGGCACCGTGCGCATGCTTGGACCGAGGGGCGCCCCGTAGAGTCAAACGACGCCTGGGGCCAACCATACTGGGTAGGAAAGACGCGTGGAGCAGTCCGGCGGGCAAGCGGAGCGGCTGCGAGCCATGGCATTCCTCGAGCGCATCGTCCTCGCGATCGCCGCGTCGAACGACATCGCCGTCCATATGCAATCGATCGTGCGCGAGACGACCGAGGTCACCGGCACCCAGGTGTGCTCCCTCTATATCTGGGACGAGAAGGCCAGCCGCCTCACCCTGACGGCAACTCACGGGCTGCCGCCGCACGCGGTCGGCGACGTCCAGCTTGCACTGGGCGAGGGCATCACCGGGTGGGTGGCGGAGCACCGGCAGCCCCTCGTCGTCGAGGACGTGCACCTCGATCCGCGATTCGTGTGGATCCCCGACGTCGACGAGGAGCGCTTCGTCTCGATGCTCTCGGTGCCGATCATCCTCGGCGATCGATTGCTCGGGGTGCTGAACGTCCAGACCGATGGGGCTCACCGATTCGCCCGGGACGAACGGGAGCTGCTCGTGGCCATCGCCGCACACCTCGCCGGCATTATCGAGATCACCGGCTTGCATCGCGAGCTTGCTTTGACTGAGGCGCTTCGCTCGAGCGAGGAGCAGCTGCGGCAGGCCCAGAAGATGGAGGCAGTTGGGCGGCTCGCCGGCGGCGTCGCCCACGATTTCAACAACCTGCTCACGGCCATCATCGGGTGGGCAGAGCTGGTACACGGCGCATTGCCGCCAGGTAGCGAGCTCGTGAGCCAGGTGCAGGAGATCGTCCGAGCAGGCGAGCGAGCCAGCGATCTCACCCGGCAGCTGCTGGCATTCAGCCGCCAGCAGTTGCTCCGCCCAGAGGTACTGGATCTCAATGCCGTCGTGGAGAATATGGGCGGCCTGCTGCGCCGGGTGATCGGCGAGGACATCAACCTAGCGATCGTGACTGCACCCGATCTCGGATGGGTACGCGTCGACCGCGGCCAGTTGGAGCAGGTTATCCTGAATCTCGCCGTCAATGCACGCGATGCGATGCCGCGGGGTGGCCGGCTCGTCATCGAGACCACCCGCGTCGACCTCGACGTGGTGGACGCACAGGCGTGGGGGTCGCGCACCCTCAGCGCCGTGCAAGAAGGCTCGGGCGTGGTCCTCGCAGTAAGCGACACCGGCACCGGGATGGATGAGGAAACCCGGGCACGCATCTTCGAGCCATTCTTTACCACCAAGGATCTCGGCAAGGGCACCGGACTCGGTCTCTCGACCGTCTACGGGATCGTGCAGCAAAGTGGCGGGGGCATCTGGGTCTACAGCGAGCCCGGCCTTGGGACGACCTTCAAGATCTACCTGCCCCGCGTGCAAGCCGAAGGCGTGCCCCAGCGTCGCGTCGAGGCGCCAGCACCGACGGGGGGCACGGAGACAATCCTCGTCGTGGAGGACGAGCCCGGCGTACGTGCGCTCGTCTGTACCGTTTTGCAGCAGGCCGGCTACCAGGTGCTCGAAGCCGCGGACCCGGAAGCGGCCCAGCGCCTGGCCGGCGCATACGCCGAGAGGATCGACCTGCTACTGACCGACTTCGTGCTCCCCACGATGAACGGCCTGGAGATTGCGCGGATCCTCGCCGGCAACCGACCCGAGATGCGCTGCCTGTATATGTCCGGCTACACGGACGACGTCATGATGCACCACGGGGTGTCGACCGCTGAGCTGGTATTTCTCCAGAAGCCATTTACGCCGGCCGCCCTCCTGACCGCAGTTCGCGCAGCGCTGGATAGCCCGACCCCAGCAATCGTGCCGGGTAGGATCTAAGCAGCTTGACGCAGATGCGGCGCAGCACGCTTGGGTTAGTCCGCGTGCTTCGCCAAAATGTGGAGGGCGCGGGAGGCGCATGCGCACGAGAAGTTGCACTAGCGACATCACGTCGAAATCCTCTGGTGAGCAGCAAAGCATCAGTATCTACAGTGGCCATGTGAAAAGAAATCAGGCTTAGCGCGGGATCGCGTCTCCAGCTAGCTCCCTAATCCTAGACGGCGAAGAATGGCACCTGGATCGCGCCTTCGTTGAGTAAGTGTGCGGCCTCGCCTCACCGGTGGCATAGCCATGCCTCCTATGATGGATTGCGCAGCGGGGTGGGATGCGCCTCGCAATGCAGATTCGGCTACAATCTCTTGACCCCCTCCCCCAGGGGGTGGGAGCAAGGATGAACGAGCCCGAGCGCAAAGACGTGTTGAACCGCCTCGCTACCATCGAGGGCCACCTGCGCGGCATCCGCCGCATGATCGAGGAGGACACCTACTGCATCGACGTGCTCAAGCAGACGCACGCCGTACAGCGGGCGATCGGCAAGCTCGAGGACGTATTGCTGCAAGGTCACCTGGCATCTTGCGTGCCGACCGCGTTCGCTGAGGGTCGCGGCTCCGAGGCAGTTGCCGAACTGGCCGAGCTCTTCGACATGGCCCGCAGGTGATTTGGGTACACCCATCAGGAGGGGCGAGGCATGCCTCGCCCGTAGCGCGGGGACGAGGCCGTGGTAACTGAACCGCACCCCGTGCCGCAACGCACTGAGTTGAGCCTGCCGATTACGGGCATGACGTGCGCCAGTTGCGTGCGGCGCGTCGAGCGCGCGCTGAGCCGGGTCGAGGGAGTCGCCGAGGCGTCGGTCAACCTCGCGACCGAGAAGGCGCGCGTCGTGATCGAGCCGGAGATCGTCGGAATGGACGCTCTCTGCGCCGCGGTCGAGAAAGCTGGCTACGGCGTGCGCGAGCTGCCGCCGCCAACCTCGGTTGCGGCTGACGCGGGCGCGCCCGCCGCCGTGCACGACCCGCTGGCCGCGGAGCGCATCGCCGAGATCGCCGACCTGCGCCGTAAATTTACCGTCAGCCTCGCCGCCGGCGCGCTCATGATGGCGTCGATGTACCTGCCGCTCGGGATCGCGCACGACATCATGGATCCGCTTCTACTGCTTGTTACGACGCCGATCGTCGCCTGGGCAGGAGCCGGGTTCTACCGCGCCGCGTGGGCGAGCGCCCGGCACTTCAGTACCAATATGAACACCCTCGTCGTCGTCGGCGTCACCGCCGCGTACGGCTACTCGGCGTTCGTCACGCTCTGGCCCGGGCTGGCCGCGCGGTGGGGCTTTCCCTTGGAGATGTACTTCGAGACGGCCGCGTTCGTGATCGCGCTGGTGCTGCTCGGCCGCTGGCTCGAGGCGCGGGCCAAAGGGCAGACCTCGGCGGCGATCACCACCCTGATGGGCCTCCAGGCCCGCACGGCGCGCGTGCTGCGGGACGGCGTCGAGCACGACGTGCCGGTTCAGGAGGTGCGAGTCGGCGACCTCGTGCGGGTGCGTCCGGGTGAGCGGGTGCCTGTCGACGGCGTCGTCGAGGAGGGCACGTCGGCAGTTGACGAGTCGATGCTGACCGGCGAGTCGCTGCCGCTCGAGAAGCGGCCGGGCGACCCGGTGATTGGCGCCAGTATGAACCGCACCGGCGCATTCGTGCTCCGAGCCACGCGGGTCGGCGCCGACACGACGCTCCAGCAAATCGTCCGCCTCGTGGAGGAGGCGCAGGGCTCGAAGGCGCCGATCCAGCGGACGGCCGACCTCATCTCCAGCTACTTCGTGCCTGCGGTGATCGGGCTGGCGATCCTCGCCGCCGCCGCCTGGTACATCGTCGGGCCCGAACCGCGCCTGACGACGGCGCTGCAGGCGTTCATTGCGGTGCTCATCATCGCGTGCCCCTGCGCGATGGGTTTGGCCACGCCGACGGCGATCATGGTCGGCACGGGGAAGGGTGCCGAGTACGGCGTGCTGATCCGGGGCGGCGAGGCGCTGGAGGGCGCCCACCGCATCACGGCGATCGTGCTGGACAAGACGGGCACGCTGACGCACGGTGCGCCGATGGTCACGAACGTCGTAGTGGCGGCGGGCGTCGTCGAGGCTGATCTGCTCCGCCTCGCGGCGGCGGCCGAGGTTGGCTCGGAGCACCCGCTTGGCGAAGCGATCGTGGGACGGGCGCGGGCGCTAGGGTTGGCGCTTCCCTCAGCGGAGCGGTTCAGCGCGGTGGCCGGCCGTGGGGTGGAGGCCCGCGTCGAGGGGCATCACCTGGTACTGGGCAACCTGGCGCTCATGCAGACGATGGAGGTGCCGCTCGACGGCCTTGCCGAGCAGGCCGAGGAACTGGCGACCGCCGGCGCTACGCCGCTGTTCGTCGCCGCCGATGGCCAGCCGCTTGGCTTGATCGCGGTCGCCGATACGCTGCGACCGGAGTCCGCCGAGGCGGTGCGCCAACTGCACGCCCTTGGGCTCGAGGTGTGGATGCTCACTGGCGACAACTGGCGCACAGCCGAGGCGATGGCGCGCGAGCTGGGCATCGCGCACGTGCTGGCCGAGGTGCTGCCGGGCGAGAAGGCAGCGAAGGTGGCGGAGCTCCAGCGTCAGGGCAAGATGGTGGCAATGGTCGGCGACGGCATCAACGATGCGCCGGCGCTCGCGCAGGCCGACCTCGGCATCGCAATTGGCACGGGGACGGACGTGGCGATCGCCGCATCAGACGTCACCCTGATAGGCGGCGATCTGCGCCACGTGGTCACGGCGATCGCTCTCTCCCGGCGGACGATCGGCACGATTCGCCAGAACCTGTTCTGGGCATTCATCTATAACGTGGTCCTCATCCCGGTCGCGGCCGGCGCCCTCTTCCCGCTGCTCCACGTCATGCTGAACCCGGCGCTGGCCGCCGCGGCCATGGCGATGTCCAGCGTGAGCGTGGTGACGAACTCACTGCGGCTGCGGCGCTTCGTCCCCCCGACGAGCGTTGACTCCCTCGTCCATCCACCCCTGCGAGCCCGGCTTGCGGATTGGAGCTACCTGGCAGGCATCGCGCTGTTGGCCGCCGCAGTCGGGGCCGTGGCACTCTGGCTAGCAGCACTCAATCCGGGCGGCCATGCTGTGGCGGCCGCGGCCGACGTTGCCAACCATGACCATGCTGCCCATTCGACCACCGTCAACAACCTATCGGCGGCGCAGGTCGCGAGCGCCCGCGCCGTGACGGTGGAGGCCAGCGCGCTCCGCTTCGCGCCGGCGACGCTCACCGCGCGGCCGGGCGAGATCGTGCGGGTGACGCTCCGCAACGGCGACGCCATAACGCACGATTGGACGATTCCCGGTGTACCGGGCGCACACATAGTGGTGGCGCCAGGCGCGAGCGGGACGGCGACTTTCGACGCGCCGGCGACCGGCGTGTATGCGATCATCTGCACCGAGCCCGGCCAGGCGGAGGCCGGTATGACCGGCGTGCTGGTGGTCGAGGAATAATGGCCCTTACCCCCGCCGGCATCCAGGGCATCCCAACCCCTTTCTCGGCGCGGGAACGGGGAATCATGTCACAGCTTAAAGAGCGAAAAGGAGTCAAACAATGACACGGGTAACACTGACGGTTCCGGAGATCTCCTGCGAGCACTGCGAGCACGCCATCACCGAGGCGCTGCAGCCGGTGCCCGGCGTGCAGTCGGTGCAGGTCGACATCGAGGGCAAGCTCGTGAAGCTTGAGTATGACGAGGGTCAGCTCTCGATCGACAAGGTAAAGGAGATCCTCGCCGAGGAAGAGTACCCGGTCGTGGCCGTTAACGCGTGAGGTAGCCTGCTGCTATCTCGATGGTGCCTGCGGCGGATTTACCGCACCAGCACCGGAGCCGCGGATCCTTCGCTTCACTGAGGATGACAGGTTCCTGGGGTCGCACCTCGAGATGGGCCCTTACCTCCATTGCGGCACGGGCCGGGCCAGTGTGAGGTGTCTGACTGCTGTCGCACCTCGAGAGCGGGCCTTGTCCCAACTGTCGTTGCCATTGTCCCCGGCGCTGGCATGGCCATCTTCCGATCGCAATTCAGGATCGGTCCTTGCAACCGCGGCACGCGGGAAGTTACCTCCGGGCGCAGCGACGTCAGGCTTTGGCGGGCAGTTGCGCCTTGAGGCACTCGAAGAACTGACCCATCATCATGCGCGCGACGCCGCCGATCATGCGCTGGCCGACACTCGCGATCAGGCCGCTGATTTGCGCGTCGCCGTCGACCGTGACCACGGTCCCATCACCCTGCTCCTCGAGGGTGAGTACGCCTTCGCCGCGAACGCGGCCGGGGCCGCCCGCTCCTTCGACGATGAGCTTGTAGCGATAGGGCGGGTCCTTCTCGGCAAGTTGGGCCTTGCCCTGGTACGTGCCCTTGATGGCGGCAACGCCAATCTCCATCGTCACGGCGTACTGGTCCGGCGCAGTCTCGTCGAAACGCTTGCACCCGGGCAGGCAGGAGCGCAGCGCCTCCGGGCTGATGAGCATCTCCCACACCTGCTGGCGTGGCGCCGCAAACTCGTATCGCCCTTCGATCTTCACGCGGACCTCCATTTGTCGACTTGCCGCATCGTCGGTGCGGGGAGCGCCGAAGTGTGCCGTGAGCGCCCAACTATCATGTCATCCCGATTTGGCATGCGCCGTCGGCGTGCTACGGACAGATGAATATCGCTATTCAGAGAGCCGCGTAGCGAGGGATCTCCCGGAGAGACGAGCGTTCTCTTCGCCGGGAGATCCCTCGGGCTGCGGCCTCGGGATGGCAGGTCCCTTGGCCAATGTCTCCATGCTGGCGCCCGTCGCCCGGCCTCACTGGCTTGCGAACGTCGCGGGCTTTCGCCGATCTTCAGACCGGTTATACCCCGGCTTGCTTCGCGCGAAGAGCGGCGAGGACACGCTCGGGGGTGAGTGGCGCCTGGGTCACGCGCGCGCCGATCGCATCCTCGACGGCATTGGCGATCGCCGGCGCCACGCCCACGCACGGCGTTTCACCGACCCCTTTGGCACCGTACGGCCCGTACGTCGAGGGGATCTCCACGAGGTCGACGGTGATCGGCGGGATATGCGGGGCAGTCGGCAGCAGGTACTCCCACAGGTTCGCGTTCAGGTTCGTGCCGTCCTCGGTGATGATCTCCTCCGAGAGGGCGTACCCCAGCCCGAAGACGACGCCGCCCTCGATCTGCCCCGTGCAGTTGAGCAGATTCAGCGCCTTGCCCACGTCCTGCGCGGTGTAGTATTTCAGCACGTCGATCTGCCCGGTCTCTGGGTCGACCCGCACCTTCGCCACGTGGGCGGCGAAGCTCGGCGCATCGACGTACTCAGCCAACTCGTGGGCATGGGCTGACAGGTACTCCTCACGCACGTCCTGGCTGGTCCCGATGATGGCGCCACCCGGCGAGCTGCCCGCGGCGCTCGCCACCCGGGCCAGCGTCAGCTTCTTCGACGGGTCGGAGCGGACGCAGACTTCGCCGTCGCGCAACACGAGCTCTTCCTCATCCACCTTGAGCCGCTCGGCCGCGATGCGGACCACCTGGCGGCGCGCGTCCTCGGCGGCGAAGCCGACGATGTTCCCCACCCGGTACGTGGTGCCGCTGCCGCCGGTACCGGTGTCAGGCGGCGTCGCCTCGGTGTCGGACATGATCACGCTGATCTGGCCCATTGGCACGCCGAGCACCTCGCTCACCACCTGCGCTGCCATCGTCCACTGGCCGCCGCCCTGGTCGGTTACCCCACAGGAGAGCACCACACCACCCTCGGCGTCGATCTTGACAGTGGCCGCGCTGGCCACGGCGAGCGCGGCTGGATGCAGCGCCCACAAGGCAAGCGCCACGCCGACACCCTCGTTCGGGCCCTTGGGACCAAGCTCACGCGCCATCCAGTCACGAGCGCGCTCAATGCACTCTTGCAGGCCGCTGTTGGCCAGGATGCCGTGGCCCGACGGCACGGTCTCGCCGTTGTGCAGCGCGTTCTTCAGCCGCAACTCGATCGGGTCCATGTTTAGCTTGCGGGCCAGGGTGTCGAGGAGCGACTCGGTGGCGAAGCTCGTCTGCGGGCCGCTGGGTGCACGCACGTGCCCGCCGGGCGAAGTGTTCGTGTACACCGACGTGGCGACGAGCCGCTTGTGGGGGATGCGGTACCCGCCCGCCAGGCTATCGGCGCTGCGGCCGACGCCACCGCCATTGTCGTCCACGGCGCCCACGTTGTAGAGCATGTGGCCTTCCATCGCCACGAGCGTCCCATCCGGCCGCGCGCCAACCTTGAGGTTGATGACGCAGCTCGGCCGCGACGTCATCGCCGTCAACTCCTCGACCCGCGAGAGGGTCAGGCGAACCGGTTTTTGCGCCTTGCGCGCCAGCAGCGCCACGATCGGCTCGATGAAGGCCGCGCCCTTGCCGCCGAAGTCGCCGCCGATGACGGGCGAGATCAGCCGCACCCGCGAGGCCGGCACCCCGAGCGTGTCGGCGATGCTGCCCCGGGAGCGGAACGGCGCCTTGGTGCTCGCCCAGATCGTGATCTTCCCCCGACCGTCCGGCTGCGCCACCGCCGCGTGCGGCTCGGTGAACGCCTGGCTCTGCCGCGGCGTGCGGTAGGTGGCCTCCACGGTAACGAGGCCCGGCTCACTCCAGGCCGCGTCCACGTCGCCGCTCGACACGTCGACGTGGTTGCGCTGGTTGCCCGTACGCTCGCTCGGCGTCATGTCGGTGTAGCTCGCGAGGTCCGGGTGGATGATCGGCTGGTCCGGGTCGAGCGCGTGCTCGGGGTCGAGCACCGCGGCCAGCGGATCGTACACCACGTCGATCAACTGGATCGCGCGGTCGGCGGTCTCCTCGTCGACCGCAGCCACCGCGGCTACCGGCTCGCCGACGTAGATCACCTTTTCGCGAGCCAGTGCATAGCGGTCCTGCAGGAAGCGGCCGATCCGGACCGGCGAGCAATCCGCGCCGGTCACGATCGCATAGACACCTGGAAGCGCATCGGCCGCGCTGGTGTCGATCGACACGATTCGGGCGTGCGGGTAGGGGCTGCGCAGCACTTTGGCTTGCAGCATGCCCGGCAGCCGCACGTCGCCGGCGTAGGTGGCGGAACCCGTCGCCTTCAGGAAGGCGTCAGGCTTGGGGATGGCGTGGCCGATGCTCTGGAGCTCGTCAACTATTGTGGCCATTATGAGCCTCCACCCGTGCGGCGGTCTCGACCGCTTCGAAGATCTTCACGTACCCGGTGCAGCGGCAGAGATTGCCTTCGAGCGCATCGGCGATCTCGGCCCGCGTGGGACTGGGATTCTCGTTGAGGAACGCGCGCGCCGCCATGATGAAGCCGGGCGAGCAGTAGCCACACTGGATCGCGCCGCACTCGGCGAAGGCGCGCTGGAGCGGATCGAGCTCCTCCCCGTGGGCCAGCCCCTCGACTGTAGTGACTTGCCGCGCCGCGACCTGAGGCGCCAGCACGAGGCATGACTTGACCGCCTTGCCGTCGATCAATACGGTGCACACCCCGCAATTACCGGTTCGGCAGCCCTCCTTCGTGCCGGTGAGGTCGAGCTCGTCCCGCAGCAGATGCTGCAGGGTCCAATATGGCTCGGCATCGACTGTCAGGGGACGCCCATTGAGATCCATCGAGATTGGCATCTTCATGCGCACAACTCCCCGCATCGTTCTTCAGCTGCGCAGCGCGCGTGTGCGCATTCTACGCCGCCGGCGCTATGGACGGGGAACCTGATTGAGGACGCGATAGCCTTATCACTGCCGATGCCTACGCGCAGCAGTGGCAGATCATGGGGGCACAGTCCTGAGTGAACATTGCCGCCCCACCCGCGGACGCTATACTACGACCGAATTGCCGCCGGTACAGTCGGTCTGTGGCCGGGCTAATGACAGTGTAGGAGCATACGGTGACCGTTCCCTTGGGCAACCTCACCTACTCGGTCGAGCACTTCTATGCGAAGCACCCGGGTCATCCGGTCGCGCCCCTCACCGCTGAGTACTATGGCCTATTCCGCGAGTCCGGGATCGGCAACACCGAGCTGGTCATCGCGGGTGACAACGACGGCTCGGTCCGTTTGCTCGTGGATGGGCAGACCGCCTTCTGCATGGATGCCCATCCCGCCATGCTGATCGAGGCGAACGCCCAGGGTGCTGACATTGCGATTATTGGGTCCTACCGCAATGGACTCCCATTCGGGATCGCCGCGCGGCCGGGCGCCATCCCCAACGTCGAAGCACTCCAGGGAACGAGGTTCACGACCAACCGGCGCATGGGCGCGGGTGAGCGCATGGTTCGTGCCACCTTCAAGAAGCTGGGCTTCGACCCGGACGAGGACGTAGAGGTCCTCGAGATTCCGGACGAGGGAGTACAAGAAAAATTCCAGGCCATCAAAGAAGGGCGAGCGGACTTCCTCGTCTACCACTTCAATGGTCCGCAGGGGGCGCAGGTGCGCGCCCTGCAGGAGCAAGGCGAGCTGGAGCAGGTCGTCGACCTCTCGACCGTGTTTCCGCACTACGTCATCCGCTCGATGGCGGCAAGCGGGCGCGTGGTGCGCGAGCAGCCGGATGCGGTGGTGGCGTTCCTCCGTGGTGTCATGCAGGCGCACGTCATCATGAAAGGGAGCGAATCGACCCGGCTGGAATCCGTCGACGTGCTCAAGCGTGCGTTGAAGGTAGATACCCTCGTCGGCAGCGGGGTCGAAAACGGCGTCCCGCGGAGCTGGTTCGTGGAGCCCGAGCAGATTCTCGCGAGCGTCGAGGGCGTGCAGGCCCACGTGGAGGAGCTGCAAGCCGCGGGGCGGCTCGACCCGAGCTACAGTGCCGAGCGCATCGTGCGGAACGAGCTCGCCGAGACGGCGCTGGCGCAGCTCCGCGCGTCGCAGGACTAAGG
>JAXDLH010000361.1:0-9536 GCA_034666705.1 Chloroflexota bacterium | reverse complement strand
TTGCGTGTCAAACCAATGATGACCTGTCGTACGTCATTCAATGTGTCGGGGACGATAACCTCGTAATCGGTTCCGACTATGGACACGCAGATACCGCGGCTGAGTTGGAGGCGTTGAAGAACTTCCGGGAAATCAGCGAGCTTTCGCCTGAGACGGTGCGGAAGATCCTGGACGACAATCCGCGCGCCCTCTACGGACTGTAGCGGCTCGGAGGCCCTTCCCAGGTCGAGGGCTCAGATGACATCCCACTCCGCGGCGTTCCAGGCTGGAGTCGATCCAACACCCTTCGCATCCACGTGCTGCACCCGATTGCCGATCATCGTCGGCTCGAGCTGATAGAACAGCGTCATCATGTTCAGGTTCTCGGTGATGTGGCCCACGATCCCGCGGAGCACGTCGACCTGCTCCGGTCTGGACACGGTGCCCTGGAAGCGGTCGATCAGCGTATCGAATTCAGGGTTCGTGTACGAGCCTGATTGGTTCGGTTGCGCCGCACTGCGGAAGTTGGAGAAGACGTCGGACCGGCCAGGGTACATCTGCAACCGGAAGCTCGGAAAGGCGGCGACGTAGCTTCGATCCGTTTGCAGCGGGACGGGGACCGGCACTGCATCCACGTCGACGCCAACTGGGCGCCAAAAATCGGCGACGGCCAGCATTGAGTGCATGGCCAGGTTGTCGTTGGTGTTCGCACGAATCCCGATGGACAGCTTCTGGTTGGCGGCGTCGCGGAACGAACCCTCAGCATCCCTGGTGTAGCCAACGCTTTCGATCAATTGGATGGCCCGTCGCGGATCGTATGGGTAGCGCACGACGGCGCTCAGCGTGTCCGCGTAGTCCGGGCTGCTCGGGGTGAGGAAGCTATCGGCAACCGAGACCAGTCCATGTTGAATCGTGTCCGCCATTTGCTGACGGTCGATGGCGGAATACAGGCCCTGCCGGAGCCGAGTGTCGGCGAGGGTCGATGGATTAGGGTTGATGAATTGGGGAAACATCACCACCACAAACAGCATATTCCCCGCCATCCGACCCTCCGACCAGCGGTCGCGAATGTCGATCGCATCCTCTACGCTTAACCCTCGCCCGAGGGTCAAGTCCACTCTCCCAGACAAGATGTTAGCCGTCAACGCGTTCGGGTCAGGGATGAACTGCACGTCAATTTCATCGACTTTGGGCCGGCCCGTGACATACAGATTATTGGCGTCGAGGAGGATGTGGCTGCCCAGGACGAACTCGCGGAGCCGGAACGGCCCGGTGCCTATGAAATCGCTTCCCCAATAGGGAAGGGTTATGAGCTTGTCCGGATCGTCTGCAAAAGTGGGGGCGAGGAGATGGTCAGGGAGGGGGGTGCAGTAGCACGCAGTCTCCGGTCGCGGCGCGAAGAGGCTGTCAGCGTAGATGTACGGCTGGACCCAACTGACCACGATGGTCGAGGCATCGGGCGTTTCGACGCTCTCAATCCATCTCGATCCGGGGTGACGGAATCCGGGGATTTTCTGACCTACCTGGATCGTAAAAGCGAGGTCGCCTGAGGTCAGTGGAGCGCCATCATGCCACTGCGCGCCCGGCGCCAAGTGCCAGGTGGTCTGCATCCGCCCGTCTGGGAACGTTTGCCACAGGCCATTCGCGAGGCTCGGAACCGCGGTGGCCAACTGTGGTGTCAGCAGCCCGTGGTTATCGACGACGGAGAGCCCCGAGTTCAACAACACCTCAATGGCCTCGGTCCCCGGTATGGTGCCGGCAAAGGAGTTGATCGCCTGTGGCGGGTCAGCGCGGATCGCGGCCGCGATGCGCTTCGGCGCCGCGGTGGCTTGTCCGACGGCGCTGTCGCCCACTGGGGATGCAGGCCGTGCCGTCCCTCCGCATGCCACCAGTGCGGTGGAGGCGAACCAGATGGCGATGAGCGTTGTCCGGGTGAGACGCATGTGAATCTCCTCCAGGCCCGTCAGATTCCGTAAAAGCAGCGCGGATTGTCGTCCAGGATCTTGCGGGCAACGACCGCGGGGATCTGGCCCTGCGCTCCGCGTTGTTCGATGACGTCCAGCGCCTCGATCTCACCATACTGATCGGCATGCGAGTAGTCAGTCCCGATCATGAGGTTGTCTTCAGTTCCGTATTGCAGGATATAGGGCAGATCGTCAGCCGTGTGGCAGGAAACATAGAGCCGGTACCGACGGAAGAGGTCCTGCTTCAAATCGACCGGTCGGAACGTCCGGAGATGATTCTTCGCCACGAGGTCAGCATGGAGGTAGGGGATCCACGACGCGCTGGTCTCGATCCAGCCAAATCGCAGAGACGGAAACTGTTCCGGCGTGCCGTCCTCGACCAATGACGTAAACGACGAGGGAGCCCGCCCGCCGTGCCAACAGACCGGAACGTCAAGCTTGCTGGCTTCCTCATAGAGCGGAAAGAAGTAGGGATCGCTGGCACTCCGTTTTCCGATCTCGCCGCGAGTCTTCATGAGCACCCCGCAGGCACCGTGATCCCTCGCCCACCGGAGCTCTTCCAGCGCCTTGTCCATGCTCAAGAACGGGAGAAGCACAACCCACCGGAGTCGCCCCCGGCTCCTCGCCGCGGCCGCCGCAATCCATCGGTTGTACGACCTGGTGATGGCGAACTCCGCTTCCGGGCGCTCGGTCGCAACGCCATTCAGAAGGAACGTGGGGTAGAGGACCTGGACGTCAATTCGCAATTCATCCATGTGGCGTACTCGGGAATCCACGTCAATAAGCTCCCGAGTGACCTGGGTGGTCCCGGTCCGCTTGTCATCTCGCCAGCGGCGCATCTGGACGTGTCCCTCGTCTCCGCCTGAGAGTCGGTCGGTCAGCCAGAGACGGTGCGGCCGCGGATCGCTGGGCGAGATCGGTACTCCCGGGTCGAGACTGAGAGGACGGAACCGTTCCTCGCTCTCATCCATGTAATCCCAGGTCGTTTCGGTTTCATCCACGTGTGCATCTGCATCAATACGCAAGATCCCACCTCTCGCTGGACGTCGCGGCTGACAAGAGCAGCCATATCATTGGTCCGCCGGCGCTATTTCACATCCCATTCAACCGCGTTCCACGCCTGCGTCGAGGCTGGCGGGCGAGCCGTGACGTTCTGCACGCGGTTCGCAATCAGCGTGGGCTCGCTGATGTAGAAGAGGCCCATCATGATCACCTGATCGGCGATGTGGGTCACGATCTGCCCGAGCGCCTGTCTTCGTGCTGGCAGCGGAATCGTGGCGGCATAGCGGTCCAGTAACGTGTCAAAGTCGGGATTCGCATAGCGGGGGCTGTTGTCGCCCGTGAAGCGGTTCGCTGGCAGCGGAATCTGCGCGCTGCGGAACCGGCCCAGGCGGGCCGGATCGTTCGGGTTCTGCCGCAGGTAGAACGCGGGGAAGGTGGCGGCGTACTCGCGGTCGCGAATGCGCTGCGCGGGCACGATGAGCCCCTCCGCCGCAATGCCGATGCGCCGCCACGAATCCGCCACCGCCAGCGTCGTCTTCTCGGTGAGATCGTCGCCACCCCCGACGCGAACCTCGATGGCGAGCGGCTGGTTACTCGCGTCGTGGTAGAGGCCATCGCCACCGCGCGTGTAGCCCAACTCCTCGATCAGCTGCATGCTCTTGCGTGGATCGTAGTCATAGCGCGGCACGGTTGGCGCGACCTCTGCATAGGCGGGATCTTCCGGATTCAGGTACGTATGGCCCACCGGCGTCAGACCGAACTGCAAAGTGTCCACCATCTGCTGTCGATCGATGCCACTGAGGAGCGCACGGCGGAACTGCAGGTTGGTGACCACCTGGGGCGTTGGGTCGAGGAGCTGGGGGAAGGCCACCAGCCAGTTGTTCAGCCGCAGATCCATCCGGCCATCTGGCCATTGATCGCGAATCTGCGTGGCCTGCTCCAGTGAGATGCCGCGGCCCATGGTGAAGTCGATCGCGCCGGCCAGGATACTCGCCGCCATGGTGCGCGAATCGGCAAAGAACTTCACCTCCACCTCATCCAGGTGCGGTCGACCCAGCACGAACTGGGGATTCGCGTCCACGATGAGGCGGTTGCCCCGTTCCCAGCTCCGCAGTTTGAACGGCCCAGTGCCCACGAATTGCTCACTCCAGTACGGCTGATTCATGAGGTTGGCTTTGTCTTCGGTGTAGGGCTGCTCCAGGATATGCTTGGGGAGCGGCACCGTACGGCCGCTTACGGCGTGGGAAAAGAGCGTATCGGCTTCGATGAACGGCCGCTTCCAGGTCACCGTGAGCGTCTGGTCATCCGGCGCCGTCACCGATTCGATCGCATCGAAGGCAGCATCGTGCTCCCAGCCGATGTCGGGGTCCTGCGAGATCTGGGTGGTGAAGAGGAGATCGGCGGTGGTGAACGGCGCGCCGTCGTGCCACACGATCCCCGGCCGGAGCTTCCAGGTAGTCTCCATTCGTCCATCGGCAAACAGGCGCCACTGGCCATTCTCGATGGACGGCGCCGCCTCCGCCAGCACGGGATGCAACTGGCTGCGATTGTCCATGTTGGCGAGGCCGGCGTTGACGAGATCCTCGAGCGCGTCGGCGCCCGGCACGTTGCTGCCCGGCCCAGAGGTGTTGAGCTTGGCGCTCAGCGTGTATGGATCACCCGCAATGGCAGCGACGACTCGCTTGGGAGCGCCCTGCTGGGCCGGAGCCGCCGCGGTTTCGCGGTCGCGAGGCACCGAGCTGCTGGGACCACAACTCACGAACAGCACGCCCATGGCGAGCAGAACTGGGAAGACTCGCGGATTCCGGGGCATGCGTCGCCTCCATTCCCACATTTGACGGATCGTCCAGCGCCGCTGATGCTGCGGCGCAGTCGAGTATGATTGCGGCCCGCAACGGGTTAACGCGCCCTCGGGCGCACGCGGCCGGCCAGTCTGATACTGCGTGGAGCGACCTGGTCCAGGGTACAAGGGAGAGGACACATGTTCAAGGTGACCAGACTCCTGTCATGGAACTCCAGCACCGAGGCGCTCCCCGCTACGGCAGACTTTTACCGCACGCTATTCGGCGCCACCCTGCGCGACGGACCGACGACGGAGCGGCGCTCCGATGGAACCGAAGTGACGATCAGCCGCATCGCCCTGAATGAGTTGTCACTCGGGTTCTACGACTGGTCCGGTGGTCGTCGTCCCGCGTGGGACCATCACACCTTCGAGATCGCGTGGCCGGGCGACCCGGAGGCCGTCAAAGCCGAGCTGGAGCGCCGTGGCGTGCAGATCGAAGGGGTCCGCCCTCACGCGGTCGACGCGGGCTATTCCATCGTGCTCCGGGACCCGGCGGGGAACCGCGTCGAGTTCTCCGCAATCCCGTAGCGCCATGCACCGTCCGGCGCATGGCGCAAGCTCCTCAGCATTGCTCACCGAGCGGTCGTGCAGCCGCGTTTTGCGCAGGCTACCGGAACGTGACCGGACGGGCGCCCTCAGGCGGCGGCGAACGTCAACGAGAGATTGTCGGCATAGCCATCGTTATAGGCGCCGCTATCGCGCGTCATGCGCAGCTCGACCGCGACCTGCCGTGTGCCGGACGGTACGGTCCCTGCGGTCTCGCGGAGCACCATGCCCGTGGTTCCATTCCGGTCGGCAGACGTCGCAGGACCGATGGAAGCGGACGCGAGGACCGCGCCGCCGTCGCCTAGGAAGCTAGCGGTGAGCATGGCGTTATCCTCCTGCGAGCTGAAGCCACCGAGGTATCCCGCGAGCGAGAATCGTATGCCGCTCTCGTCAATGGTTGCGCCGAGCGTCGAGACGTCGATCAGTTGGTTGATCGAGGATGACACGTTGTCGGGCCCTCCAGAGAAGAGGTTCTGGCCTCGGTCAGATGGACCGGGGTCGGTTACTTCGGGCAGCCCCCCAGCAGCGCCGTAGGCAACCACCGTGAAGTTCCCGGTGGTGTTCCAGCCGGGTGGCGGAACAATACCGCTGTCATCCGTGGCACCCGGGCCAGCCTCGGCATCGCCGTTCACGATGAGGTTTACGCCCAGCACAGCCTGAGATGCAGGCGCGACCGAGCTCTCCGCCAAGGCAGTCCCCGTGACGCTGGCTGCGGCCAGCGCGAATAGCACAATTAGCGCGTGAGTCAAAGTCAAACGAACCATGCCTCGCTCCTTCATTGCTAGATGGGGCTCAGCTTCGCAGCTCCCACAGATGCGCGCTCCACACGTACTGCGCCCCGTACTGCTGCGGCACCACGACGTTCGCCACTCGGTTGCCGATGAGGGCGGCGAGGTTGTCGTAGAACAGGCCCATCGTCACCGCCTGATCGTCCAGGTGGGCGATGAGCTGGCCGAGCAATTCGATGCGTTCGTTTACGGGCACGGTTTTCGCATACCGCTCGTAGAGCGCGTCATACTCCGGGTTGTGGTAGCCGGCGTCACCGCCGGTCCAGTTGTTCTCGCGGGTCGCCACCTGGGCACTCGTGAACCTGGGGAGAAAGGTCACGTCGTTCGGGTGCCGGTAGATGCCGAAGCCAGGGAACGTCGCGCGGTACTCGCGGTCGGACTGGCGTTGCGGCGGAATCAGCACGGGGTCCACGGTCACGCCCGCCCGGCGCCAGTAGTCGGCCACCGAGTTCAGCACCTTCACGTTGGCATCATTGTCGCCAGTGGTGCGGATCTCCACCTGGAGCGGTTGGCCCGCCGGGTCAGTGAACCGGCCGTCCCCGTTCTTCACGTAGCCCAGCTCCGCGATCATCCGAGTCGCCCGTGCGGGGTCGTATTCATAATGTGGCGCGCGGGCCTTGATCGCAGCGTACTCCGCGCGATTGAGCGGCAGCATACTGTCCGCCACCGCCGATAGCCCATAGGCCAGGGTGTCAACCTGCTCCTGGCGATCGATGGCGTACAGCAGTGCCCGGCGGAAGCGCACGTCGCCCACGATCGGCGGGCTCGTATAGGTGAACTGCGGATAGATGACGCTCCAACCGGGGCGCGCCACGACCTCGACGTGCCCCTGTCGCCACTGGTCCCGCACGGCAAGCGCCTGGTCGAGGGAGAGCGTCCGGCCCAGCGGCAGCTCCACGACCCCAGCCAGCAGGTTGGCGATCAAGGTATTGCCGTCGAGGATGAGCTTCACCTCGATCTCGTCGATCTGGGGACGGCCCAGCACGTAACTATCGTTTGCCTCGACCAGTACGTGGTCACCCGGCACCCATTCCCGCAGCTTGAACGGACCGGTGCCGACGAACTCCTGGCTCCAGTACGCCACTCGCGTGAAGTTGGCCTTCTCATCCTGCGCGGCGCCTCCGAGGAGATGGCGCGGCAGCGGATTGCCGAAGAGTTGGTCGGCGTTGATATACGGCGCCTTCCAGCGGACGAGCACCGTGTGCGGATCGGGCGCCTCGACTGCCTCGATCGACTGGTACGCGGCGTCGCGGAACGCCGCGAGCTGCCGATCTTGCGCCACCTGCGCGGTGAAGAGGATGTCGTCGCTCGTGAACGGCGTGCCGTCGTGCCACGCGGCAGTTGGACGGATCTTCCAGGTCGTCTCCATCCGACCGTCGGGGAGGAGCACCCACAGGCCATTCTCGAGGCTGGGTACCGCCTCGGCCAACTGTGGGCGCAACGCGTCCTGTTCGTCGGCATTGGCAAGCCCGGCATGGAGCAAGCCGCGGAGCGCATCGACCCCCGGGGCGGAGCCCGCCTCGACGCCGAGCGCCTTGGGATCGCTCAGAATGGCCGCGGTCAGACGCTTCGGGGCAGCAGGAAGTTGTGCCGCGGCGCCAGGCGCGCTCTGCGCGGCGGGGACCGGCGGAGCCGGCGCACAGGCTGCGAGCAACACCAAGCCAAGGAGCGCCAGGGACCAGCGGCCCGGCCTCACGCGGCGTAGCCTTTCGCGCGTCGCCACTGCGTCAGCTCTTCACGGTCGATCAAGCCGCGGTCGAGCAACTGCTCCACTGCGTCGATCGCCGCCTGATCTCGCAGCACGTCGTCGACGTCGATCGGACGGTCGAGTTGGCCGAAGTGCACCATCCCCTGGATAATGCTCGCCAGCCCCGCACGCGAGACCAGCCCGTCCATAATCGTTGGGTCGCCTTCGCGGCGCGTCTCTCGCTCTGGCGGCGGCGTCTCGGTCTTGAACATGCGGAGCCGGCGCTCGTCGTCGTTGTTCGTGGCATTCCGCAGCCGCGTCTCCAGGTGGTACATGTACTGCCAGTTGCGGGGGTCGGTGCCGAACCAGGCGCCGCGCAAGTTGGCGCGCAGGAACGCGCGCAACTCCTCGCCGCGCTCTTCGATCGTCCGCTTCGTGGCCACGACGACCCGGCCGGGCGGCCAGGCCCCGCGCTCCCGGTAGTACTGCTCGAGGTCGAGCACCAGCGGGAACCCCTCGCTCAGCAGCTCGTCGGCCTGGGAGCCATTGAGCGAGAGAAACTGGACCTCCCCACTGCGGAGCCGATCCAGCATCCCCGGGTCACTGCCATAGCCGGCGAGCGGATTCTTGATCCATTCCGTCTCGCCCGGGGCGACCCCGAACGCTTGCAGCGCCGAGACGATGCCGAGGTAGCCCATTCCCGCGGTGTCGCGCACGATACTTTTGGTGCCCTTGAGCTGTTCCGGGCGCGTGATGCCTTTGGCGCCGATGAGCTTCGGCGCCAGCAGCGTCCGCCAGCCGCCGACGATGTACACGTCCTCGCCGCGGGCTCGTTGGGTTATCGCCGACCACACGTTGACGGCGGTGACGATATCCACGCCTCGCTCCCACATTTGCAGGCCAAGGGCGTCTGCCTCGAATCTGGCAGGAATCAGGCCCCCATCCTCATACGCGTAGTGGACGAGTCCTTCCTCCTTGACGAAGCCCTGCTCCTCCGCGGGCCGCCACGACCGCTGGTGTCCGACGTGGTACCCGGACTGCGCGATGACGATGGGCTGGTCCACCCCGCTCATTTCTGGCCTCCTGCACATCCGCGCCGCAATATAGCATCTTCATTCGTATGAGGCCGTCCAGCGTATGGGACGTCCAGGCGTACGGAGCGGCTAAACCAAAGCCACGATGAAACCTGCATTGATGCAGGCGTGATTCACGAGTGAAGGCCTGCGGTTTTCACCTTGGCTTGAGTTTAGGCTTCAATGAGCTCGCGCTGTGCCTGAGCAAGGATGTCCAGGCGCAGGACCTGGTCAGTCTGGAACGAGTCGGAGAGTTGGCCAGCCTGCTGCGCTTCGTGGACGATCAAGTCCACGCCTTCACGCGGCAATGCCAGATCGCGCGTGCCCCGGCTCTGCCAGCCGCCAAAGAGATCGTCGAACGATTCCAGTTCGGACTCGGTTGTCAGAAAGCCGGCACGAACCACCAGGTCGCGGAAGGCAGGGCCGTGCTGCGGGTCGAGCACGTAGCGGCAGGAGCGGATCATGCCACGCAGAAAGGCCTTGAGCAGCTCGGGGTGCTCGTTCACGAAGTTGGTGTTGGCGGCGGTGACTCGGTCGTGGCGTGATGGATAGAGCACCCGGAGATCCGCAAGGACCGGGAAACCCTCGGCGGTGAACCGCTCGATCTCCGCGGTCGGCTCTAACACTGCGGGGCCGTAGCGCCCCTCGCGAAAC
>JAXDLH010000360.1:0-22718 GCA_034666705.1 Chloroflexota bacterium | reverse complement strand
GAGCCGACCATGTTGGACTCGTTGTCGGCGCCGCGCTCTGGCTCTGGTAGCATGTTGCCCGCGCTGTAGAAACCCGCGGTCTGCATGATCCACGAGCCGTTGACCAGTGAATACACGTACAGCGTGTGCGGGCCGGCGCTGAGATCCGTGGGATCCCAGTAGAGGTCGAAGCCGCTGTTCGCCAGGTCTGCGTGCCCCGTGACCCTGGCCACGTCCGGTCGTGCGCCGTCCACCATCGTGGTCCCAATGCCCGTGCCGACGCCCGCGGGACCGTCGAGGTACACGTCGACTCGAGCGCCGTCCGTCCAGCCGCCGATGTCGATCGTATCGCCATTGTTGACGGCCTCGCCGCTTGTCGGCAGATCAACCTGCAGCATCGGTGGCTCGGTACTGGTCGGTCGTGCCGTTTGCGCCAGCGCCGCCGTCCCTGGACCCGCGACGGTGGCCAAACATGCGATCCCGATCAGAAGCGACCGAACCGAACCGCCAAGGAATTGTGACAACACGCACACCCCAGAAGAATGTACCCGGCGCGGCGAGTCCACGCGGGCCGTAAAAATAACGCACCGGAGCGGCGCACCGATGTTAGCAGGGTGTTAAAGACTTGTAATGAGTTAGTAGCTAAATGCGCTCATTGGGTAATCTCTGCTATGCATTCGGACGCTGTGCACAAAAGCTGACCCCGCCCAACCGGGCTAAGCGGGGCCAGCGTGACGGTTCCGTGGATGAGGAGCCGGCTCCCCAAACAACTCGTCGGCAGCGTCGTCATGCCAGAAGCAGACCGGAGACAATCACGAGCCTGGAACACGATATCGATACCCGCGTCCTACCCAACCTGAGAGCTGAAGTCAATTAGCAATTTATGGGGGATGGGTTCGGATTTCGCTAATTGACATCTGCGTGACCTTCCTTATACTGGGCGCACGGGCAGGGGCTACGCCATAATGTCGCCCCCTGGCGCGAGGCGCCTGGCTTGGATTGCGGCCCAACCCCGCGGCCCAACCCCAAGGAAGAGAGGTCCGATGAAGCGCACGCCGTGGTGCACCCTCGTGCTACTCATGCTCGTGGTTAGTTGCTCGTCCCCAGCGCGGCAGGACGCCCCGGGGCTGGCGCCCTCAAATTCCGCGCCGGTATCTACCGGCCCCAAGCGGATCACAGCGGCGGTACTTGTGCCCGACCTGCCGATCCTGCGAACCTCCGCGACGAATGGTGGGGGCGGCGTGAATCGGATCATCGAGCTGATCCACGGGGGGCTCGGCCGTCTCGACTCGGAAGGCAAGGTCCATCCGCAGCTCGCCGAGGCAGTGCCATCGCTGGAGAACGGTCTGTGGGTTGTGTCCCCCGACGGCCGTATGCAGACCACCTGGAAGATTCGTCCTGACGCGCGCTGGCACGATGGCACTGCGGTGACCGCTGATGACTTCGTCTTCGGCGCAGTCGTCGAGCAGGACAAGGAGATCCCGTGGCGCGTCGATACGGGTTTCCAGTCGGTCCAGAGCATCGATGCGCCGGACCCTGCGACGGTGGTCGTCAATTGGAACAAGACCTACATCTTCGCCGACGTCATGACGTCCATGCCCGAACGGCTGGTCCCGAAACACTTGCTCCAGCAGGCATATGAGCAGAACAAGGGGACGTTTCTCGATCAGCCATATTGGTCAACTTCGTTTGTAGGGGCCGGGCCATATCGGCTCAAGGAGATCGTGCACGGGAGCTACGTGCTGCTCCAGGCGTTCGATGGCTATGCGCTTGGCCGCCCGAAGATCGACGAGATCGAGGTCAAGTTCATCCCCGGCTCGACCACGCTGGTTGCGAACCTGCTCGCGAACAGTGTCGACCTCACGCTCGGTCTTACCCTCTCCCCGGATGAGGCGGTAAACCTGCGCAACCAGTGGCAAGATGGCACGGTGTACGTGAGCCCCGAATACGCAAGCACCGTGGGTATCGCCACCCAGTTCATCAACCCCACGCCGTCCGTGGTCGGCAATCTGCAGTTTCGCCGCGCCGTCGCTCACGCGGCGGACCGCCAGGCCCTCGTCGACAGCATCCAGGCGGGCTTGAGCGAAGTCGCCCATAGCTTCATCTCCGTGCCGCTGCAAGGGATCGAGTCACGCGTCGTGAAGTACGAGTACGATCCCCGGCTGGCCGCCCAGATGATCGAGGAGCTTGGGTATCGCAAGGGCGGGTCGGGATTTTATGAGGATGGCGCCGGGCAGCGGCTTACGGTGCCGTTCTGGGCGGTGCAGGAAGAACAGGAGCGCGCCAAGGCAATGCTCGCCGTGGCCGAGGATTGGAAACGCCTCGGCATCGATGCGCAGCCGTACCTGGTACCCGCGCAGCAACAGGATGCCGAGTTCCTCGCCACCTATCCGGCGTTCTTCGTGCGCGGTATTGGCGGCGGCGAAGACGTGATGGCGCTCTGGCTGAAGGGGTCCTCGGCTCCACGTGCCGAAAACGGGTTCCGGGGCAATAATCGCAGTCGCTATGTGAACGCAGAATTCGACGCCTTGATTGACCGCTTTTACGTGACCCTCTCGCAAGGCGAGCGCCGGCAGGCCCTGGGCGACGTCATCCACCATCTCACCGATCAGGTGGCTGGCATCGGCCTGTTCTACAACGTCGACATCTCGATGCTGAACAAGCGGCTCGTGAACGTGACGCCCAGCACGCACTTCGCACGGGGTTGGGATGCCCATCTGTGGGACGTGAAATAGGCATCGGTTGGTCGATGCGCGAAGCTCCCGCTACGATTCGATCAAGCGAGCACAAGCAGGAGAACGCAACCATGACTCAGGGAAGCGAGCCGCCCAAGCCGGCCCGGCGGACCAGGGGCGCGGAGATCATGCTTCAGACCTTGCCGGTCGGAACCCGGCTGATCCTGCGGGATGGGACCCAGGTGGAGATCGTGGAAAATCCTCAGGATGGCCAATGGCTGTTCGTAAGGCCCGCGGGCTCCGATCAGGACCCCGAGCTCGTGTTTGCCGCCGATGTCGCTGAGCTTCCGGAACAGTAACCAACGTTAGGAGGAATGCATGGTGCTCAAATCGTCGAGTGAGCGCTCGTTGAGTGCGCTCGTCAACCTGGACCAGGGATTCGTGAGCCGCGAGCTCTACGTCAACCCCGACATCTATCAACAGGAGCTCGAGCAGATTTACGCGCGGGCCTGGCTATTCGTCGGCCACGAGTCCATGGTGCCAAATCCAGGCGATTTCGTGCAGTCGCGCATGGGTGAAGAGTCCGTCCTCCTGGTTCGCGACCACAAAAGGAAGCTCCACGTGTTCCTCAACACGTGCCGCCACCGCGGGAACAAGGTGTGCCGCTATGACGACGGCAACACCCGGCTCTTCACCTGCTCGTTCCACGGCTGGAGCTACGACTCGGACGGCAAGTTAGTCGGCGTGCCGCATTACAAGACTGCCTTCCATGAGGAGCTGGACAAGAGCGCTCTCGGCCTCCACGAAGTGGCCCAGATGTGCGATTTGAACGGCTCGATCTGGGCCACCTGGGACCGCAACGCCCCGTCGTTCGAAGACTACCTCGGCGAATTTGAGCCGTCGATTCGCCACTGTTTCGACGCGACGGACGGGACCGAAAACGGCGCGCAGCTCCTGCTCCCCATTCAGAAGTTCCGAATCCCGACCAACTGGAAGTTCGCGGCCTTCAGTTTCGACGGTGATGCGCTGCACGGCACCACCACGCACCGTTCCCTCGGCGTGTTTATCACCGAAGGGCTGAGCGTGATGGCCGATGAGAACAGCCGTCCCGAGCCGGTCGTGGAGCGGGGCGGCCCGTTTGGCAGAACTCTCGAGCTCTCGAGCCGCGAGCTTGGCCACGGCAACCACCAGAGCCTCTACGAGCGACCGATCGATCAGATTCCGTACGTTCCGTCCTGGGAGAAGCACGAGCCGCCGGAAGTAGAGGAATACTACCGCCGGTCCTGGGAGAAGCGAGGCAAGAAATTTGCGGGCCAGTACCTCCATGGGCGAGGGGGCGCGCACGTCTTCCCGAACATCAACGTGCAGGACGATCGCCATTTGCTGTGGCATCCGCACGGCGTCGGCATGACTGAGAGCTGGCGCATCTTCCCGCTGGACAAGGACGCCCCTGAGATCGTCAGGGAAGCGACGCTGCGCTACGCGCTTCGCTCCTGTGGGCCGTCGGGCGTCACCGAATCGGATGACATGGAGAATTGGAACTACGCGATGGAGGCGAGCAGCGGGACCATCGCCCGGCGCTTGGACTACCCTTTCCAATCCGGGCTGGGACACGCGTACGCTGATGAGCGGGTCCCCGGCATCGCCGTCAACCAGCTCTCCGCCGAGGAGAACCAGCGTTCGCGGCTCCGGCGCTGGGTGCAGTTCATGGAGGCCGGCAGTTGGGACGAGCTGTATCCCAAGAAGCGCGAGCGGTGAGGACCGGCAGGTTGGCTACCGCTCGGCTTGAAGGAGGGAAAGATGGCCATTGACACGCGCGAGCAAGCGATCGACCGCCTGCTCCTGGCGCGCGAGATCGAGGAGTTTCTCTACAACGAGGCGGAGCTGCTGGACGAACGCCGCTACAGCGACTGGATCGAGCTGGTGGCCGACGACGTCCACTACCACATGCCGATCCGACGCAACGTCAAGTTCGGTGAGTGGGATCGGGAGAACAGCCGCGCGGGCACCGAGGTCTCCTGGTTCGACGAGGACAAGCTATCCCTCGTCGGCCGCGTGCGCCAGCTCGAAACGGGCTTGCACTGGTGCGAGGAGCCGGCGTCGCGTGTGCGCCACATCGTGTCGAATGTGCAGGTGGTGCATGCCGCAGGCGACGAGGTCCAGGCCCGTTGCCGGTTCGTCGTCTACAAGAACCGCGTGCAGGATCATGAAGACCTCTTCATCGGAAAACGAGAGGACCTCCTGCGGCGGGACCCGATCACCGGCTGGAAGATCGCGAAGCGGACGATCATCCTCGACCAGAACGTGCTCCTCGCCAAGGACATGAACATTCTGTTCTAAGGGCGCACGACACCAGGCAGCAGTGAAGCCACCGAGCGTCGCGTGCATCCCCACAGACTCGGCGTTCTAAGGGCGCACGGCAGCAGTGAAGCCGCCGCGTGATGCGGCACGGAAGCGAGTGGAGCTGCTGCCCCGCCTTGTGCCCGCGAGGATTCAGTTCCAGTGGGCTTGGGCGAGGGATGCGAGTGGAGCTGCTGACACGCCTTGTGCCCGAGCCGATTGCCGTGCCCTGGACGTGATCGAGCGACGCTCCGCGGCGCCGCGACACGCTGCAACCCATGGACCGCCCACTGCGGAGGCATACCACGTCTCACTCCGC
This sequence comes from Chloroflexota bacterium, assembly GCA_034666705.1. Lineage (GTDB taxonomy): Bacteria > Chloroflexota > UBA6077 > UBA6077 > SHYK01 > JAXDLH01. The sequence continues at coordinate 17,405 of JAXDLH010000360.1, read as the reverse complement.
GCGGCGCCGCGACACGCTGCGACGCAACGCCTGGCCCGGGGTAGGGGCGATGGCTTGCCTCGCCCGCCCGCCGCAGGCGGGAAACCGGTCGATAGGACCAAGATCGTGGTCACGCGGGCGAGGCAAGCCGTCGCCCCTACGGACAAACCGCCTGCGAGCGATCGGCAATAGGCAGCATCATGGTGGACGAGCTGAGGTAGTCGGCCTGCAGGGCCAGGTTCCGCCGCTGCAGCATGGCCAAACGCATCGTCCGGGTGGGTTGACTATCGCGTCGGCTCAGCCTATTGCTCTACGCATGCCGCTCCGAAGGGCAGCGTGGACCTGCTCACAGGCATGTCTGAGCTGAGTTGGGGGAAAGAGGACATCCGGACCTCGTAGGCCACCACATGACCGACTCGTCCGTGATGTTGCTATGCAGATTGTCCGGTCACCAGGCGGAAGCGATCCTGAATCGACTGCCGCCTGGTGACCCGAGACGAAAGCGTCAGGGCTGCATGACGTTGTGTACCTGGAAAAACTCCGGCTGAATGTTGATGTTTGCCTTTTGGAGCGAGGCCCCCAACTTGTCGTTGAAGAAGCGCTCCGCCGCTTCTTGCGACTCCCAGACCTCAACCACCCGCCAGCCATCCGCTGCCGGTCCGCCGACGTGATACAACATCCCCGGAAGCAGCTTGTTGTCCGGCGCCACCTCGCGCCGCACCTGGTCGTACTGTGCCTGGGTCACGCCCGCGCCACTAAAGATCAAACCAATCGCCATCAGGAACTCCTTCCGATCATTGTGCTCTCGAACTCTATCGTTCGGGTGGGAAGCACGCAAGCCGGCCGGGCAGGTCTGCTCAGTTCGGCACGAGCCGATCGGCCCGATAGGTCGGGCGCGGGAGTTGCACCTCGGCGCCGTTCCGCCGGCACTCGTCGGCGAACTCTTCCCAGATGGCCGGGTCCTCGTCCTCATAGCCGATCTGGTCGCCGCCGTCGCGGATGCTGATTGTGCTGGGCGCGAGCCAGCGCTCATCCCCCGCTTCGCGTGCTTCGCCGCCGCCCATCCCGCCACCGCCGCTCATGTAAAAGACGAGATAGCGGGCATTGGTCGGGCCCGTATTGAAGTGCTGGTGGAACTCCCGAGCCTGGGGCACCAGGATCGCACCGTCGCGCCAGGGCACCTTGCGCCGGGGCTGCCCCGGGTACCAGAAGAGTGAGTAGCCGGAGCCGCCCACGATGATCAGGTGCGGGCCATGGCCGTGCCGGTGGCCCATCTTGTACGTGGCGGTGGGGAAATCGCTCACGTGGCCGGTCTGGGAGCTCTCGGCTAACGTGAAGTGCATGTTCGTGCCGCCGGCACCGCGCTCCTTGTACTCGTCGAGCTTGAAGGCGCGGATGTCCGGGATGAAGTTCGTGCGCCACCGCCGCCAGCCGAGGTGCTGCCCGGCGTCGGCGAAGAACTCGTCCTGTCCGTTGTAGCGATCGGTGAAGGCGTAGGGCACATTGAAGACGAAGTCTGGACTGCGGAATTGGTTCATCGCCTCGGGCAGGTTGGTCATCCCGAACAGCCGCGCGGGCTCCTGCCCATCCAGGTTGAAGTGCTGGTAGTAGCAGTTCAGCGGCGCCGCGAAGACGCTGCCCGCCTGCCACTCCACTGTCTGCCGGCGGTCGCTGCCGTGCTGCCAGAACGTGGTGGCGCCGCGCCCCTGCAGCACGTAGAGGGAGACCTCGGCGAGGTGGTGCTGCACCGTGGTCTCGCCACCTGGCGCAATCTCGACCACGTAGCCATCGCCGCGCGCCTGATCGCCCAGGCTGATGAACGCCCCGCGCTGCCCGAACCGCGCCCACGGCGCCACCTCGACGGTGTGCATGTCGTCGACGAAGGACCCGGTGTACACCGGTACGCCCTCAGCTTCCTTCCACCGCTCATACGCCGTCGGCCCACGCCGTCGGACGCTTGCTGTCGTTGTTGCTTCCATCTATGCTCCCTCCTCTATCTCACTCCATGGCGATTCGCGCCGAGTATAGCGCGCCTTCCCGCATGCCGCGCGCCCGGCCGCAACCCCACCGTCGTGCCGAGGCAAGCCGATACGGCTTTGGTCCCTTTCATCACTGCGGTGCGTGCGCGGAGTCTGGCGAGTTCAGCCGGTGGCGGCTCCGCCCGGATTCCGGTGCGGGCGGAGCCGCCACGACCTCGGCCCGCTTCGTATAACTCAGCCGTCCCACGGCTCGACCCCGGGAGGAGCCGTAGCGCGCCGGACTCTCGAGCAGCCGGAGCAAGGCTAGATGGTGGTCAAGATGGGTCGTGGGCGGATGAGCATCGGGCACTGCTGTACGTTATGGACGGGCGCCGAGTACGAGTGGCGATACTGTTGCCAGACCCGGTAGGCGGTCCGCCGCGACGGCGCCGGGCTCGCGCCGGTGGCGTCCTCCGATTGATGCTGCCCCGGGTGCCCGCCTGTCACGCTCCCGCTTCCTCGCGCATCGCACCGCCGTCAACCACGAGATCCGTGGTCTCGTCTCGCACCTGATCCGACCAAACGGTCATCGCACTGAGGCGGTTCACCCCGAACGACGTGGTCATCGCGACGTCCACCACGTCCGGTCCGTGGGCGATCTCGATGCGGCCGATTCGTGGCACATTGTAGCGAGCATCGAACGTATACCAACGGCCATCGACGAACGCATTGAACCAGGCGTGGAAGTCCATCAGCGCGTATGGCGGGGGCACGTCAATGTCCGGCAAGTATCCGTACGCATAGCGCGCGGGGATATTGATGGCCCGACAGAGCGCGACCGAAAGCAGGGCAATGTCCCGGCACACGCCATAGCGGCGTGCGTACGTATCGAGCGCCGTGACCGTCGGGTCGCTGGTCCCGCCCTCGTACCGAATGTGCTCGTGGACCCAGTCGCAGATCGCCTGGACCCGCGCACCCGTCGGCTCGGTAGCGCCAACGATGCTCCACGCGTCATCCATCAGGAGGTCGGACTGAATCGACCGGCTCGGGAGCAGGTACAGCAAGGTCTCGTCGGGCAGATCGGCCACCGGTACGAGCGGCAACGCGACGGGGCTCGGGTCCGGCTGGCCCGAGATTTCGACGATCGCGTCGTACCGCAGCAGCAGCGGACCGCCTGGCATCACCAGGCGCCAGCAACGATTGCCGAAGCGATCGAGATACTCGTGCACCGGCAGGGCCGGATCGAGGTGGCGTGAGGCCACGACGACCTTGTGCTCGCCGCCAGGGTGTGGCTCCACCAGCACCAGCAGCGGGACCGCCCCCTCCGACTCGAGCGCGAATTGGCAACCCACGCGCACCCGCATCAATGCCTCACACGCCACACTGCTCCGACCTAATTGAAGCAACTCCGGCGCGACCGTGCCATAGGCGAAGTGCCCAAACTCACGCCCTCCCACGCTGAGCGCAGTTCGTGCCCCCTCTGCATCGGTGCAACCGTGCCTTAGAGGTCCGACGGTCGCGCGGGTGCGGCGATCAGGCGGCCTTGTCCCAGGTGTAGGCGTTCCAGCCGACGCGGTTGGGGTGGATGTCCGCCCGGACGCTGGCCGCCGCGATTACTGGCCGCGGCTCCCAGTAGAGCGGCATGATCCCCACGTCCGCCATCACCTCGTGGACTACCTGCTGCAGGTATAGCAGCCGCTGGTTCGGGTCCACGCTCGTCTTCAATCGGTCCAGCGCCTCGTTGACGCGCGGGTTGGTGTAGCCGGACGTGTTGCGCCCGCCCCAGCGGTTCGCCGGTCCCGCCACGTCGCGCGAGTCGAAGCGGTCCGGCAGGTCTGGCACCGATGTGGTGTTGATGAGCACGCCGGGGAACTGCGCCCGGTATTGCCGGTCACCCGCATTCGCCGGCGCAATCGGCGAGACCGCCGTTTCCACGCCGATCTGTTTCCAGTTGTCGCCGACGATCGCCGCGGCCTTGTCACTGCCCTGCACCATGATCCAGCTCTCGAGGCTCATGCGCTCGCCACTCGCGCTCGACATACGGACCTGGTCGGTACCGGGCACCCAGCCGGCCTGCCCCAGGAGTTGGCGGGCGCGGGCCGGATCGTATGGATACTGCGGGATCATCGCCTCCATGCTCGGCCGCAGCGGGTCCGCCGGCGCGTACCAGCTATCGGCTGGCGGCAAGCCGGCCGCCACGACCTGCGAGATGCTCGCCCGGTCGATCGCCTGGTACAGCGCCTGGCGGATCTCCGGCCGCAGCAGCACACTAGCCGGTCGCGCGGTGTCCGGCCGCAGCTGGATCTCCACATAGCCGATCCGTGGGGTGGCGTCGATGCGCACCTGGTTGCCGGTCCCCGCCCACTGTTGCTTCAGGGCAAGGGCCGGGTCCATCTCGATGCTCGGCGGCACCACGAGGTCCACCGCACCGGCCAGGAGGTTCGCGACCAGGGTGTTCCCATCCTTGATGAATTTGATGACCACACCGTCGAGCGGTGGCCGGCTAAGGAAGTAGTTGTCGAAGCGGCCCAATTGCATGTACGAGCCGCGCTCCCACGCCACCATCCGATACGGCCCGAGTCCCACGAAATCGGTGGTAAATCGCGAGCTGTTGGCGAAGCTGGTCTTGTCCGACCGGTACAGCTCCTCCAAGAGGTCACGGCGCATCGGCTCGAGCCCGCTCCCCTGCAATGCCTTGACCGAGGTCTGCGACCAATGGACGATCAACGTATGCGGATCGGGCGCGGCGGCCGACGCGATGAGCGCGGCGTCCGGCCGCGCCGAGTACAGCAGATCCGGGTCTTTGTGCACGGTAAGCGAGAAGAGCAGATCGTCGCTCGTGAAGGGGGCGCCATCGTGCCACGTCACCCCCGGGCGCAGCTTCCAGGTCACGTCCATCGTGCCATCGGGGTGCACCTGCCAGGTGCCGTTCTCGACCGAGGGCAGCTCCGCAGCCAGCTGCGGCTGGGGGGTCTCGTTCGGATCCAGGACCGTCAGATGATTCTGGGCAAGGTCGCCCGCCTCCCCAGCCAGGTCGCGCACCGTGCCGCTGACGAACCCCTCGATGCTGTAGGGCTCGCGCAGGCTGCCGATGGTCAAGATCTTGGGCGTGGTGCGCACCGGCGTGCTGGTAGCCGCCGCCTGGTTCGACGAGGTTGGTGCTGCCGCCGGTGCACAGCCGGCCATGAGCAGGATCGTGCAACCGAGCACGGTGCCGAGACGACCTGTCCCCATCACACCCCTCCACGCCCCGGAACCGGGCGCATATCGCAGCGAGCGTAGTGGCTCCAGGTCAGGGCGTCAATAGGTACAGGCGCCGGTTGGTGTTCCTGACCGCCCGGTTCGAGCGGGCGGGGGCGCGGGCAGCCTCCAGTTCGCGATCTCGCCACGGTAACACGCCCGCTACCCCACGCAACAGCCGCGTTCACGCGATGCACCTACTCTGGTGATGGCTGGGCGAGCTCTCAGCCCGTGAGGAGAGGGAAGTGGCGGATCACGTCGTCGTCGATCGAAACGATTCGGGGGTCGGGAGCGGGATGGTCCTTGGGATCGTCGCAGTGCTGCTGGTGCTCGTCGTGGCGCTGTTCTTCATGTTCGGCGGTCCCGGGCGCATCAGCGGCACGGCTGCCCCGAGCCAGACCAATATCAATGCGCCTGCGCAGTCGGCGCCCAGCGCTCCCAACGTCAGTGCGCCGCAGGTCAACGTGCCGGCGCCGAGCGCGCCGCAGATCAACGTCCCGGGCCAGGTCGACGTGAACGTCAATCGGGCACCGGCCCAGGCGCCCGCCGCGCCCAGCTCGGGCAGCGGCTCGTAATCCCAGGCGCGTCTTCCTATTGCGCGGTCCCTGTAGCGGTGTCCCTATGCAAGATCCGTAGTCAAACTCGAGGAGGACTAAATGGAGTCAACCAGCCACGCCCCGACGCATTCCGTAACTGTGGTCGGCGTGTTCGCCGATCAACCACAGGCGGACCGAGCCATCGCGGAGCTCCAGCGTGCGGACTTTACCGATGAGCAAATCGGTTTCGTGGCGCGCAGCGCTGGTGAGCCCATCGCCGCTGTGCCCGCCACGACCACCGTGGAGACCGACTCGCAGAAAGGCGAAGGCGCGGTGGGTGGCATGCTGGCCGGTGCCGGCGTCGGCGCGCTGATCGCCGCTGGCGTGTCGCTCCTCATCCCCGGTGTGGGCCCGATCCTGGCTGGGGGCATCCTGGCGGCGAGCCTGGGTGGCGCGGCCGTCGGCGCGGCCGCGGGTGGCGTCATGGGTGGGCTGATCGGGGCTGGGGTGCCCGAAGTCGAGGCGCGCGAGTACGAGCGCGAATTCAACGAAGGGCGCGCGCTGGTGCTGGTGCGCGCGGATCAGCGCGCCGGTGAGGCGCGGGACATCCTGCGCCGCGCCGGTGGCGTGATCGAGGCCGGCCCCGCCGCGGCAGCGTAGCCGCCGCGTTCGTCTGATCTACTCAGGTCGGGGAGTGCCCGTTTTTGCGGGCACTCCCCTGTTTGTCACGTACGACGCGCGCGAAGCGCCGCGCAAGAGAGCGCCCGTAACAGGTGAGAGCTCGTGACCGAGTCGCAGGCCGTCCCGCATCCCCCGGCTATGCCAGCCGAGAATCAGTTATTCGAGCCGGCGTGCGATCGCGCCAACGTGGCGATCGTCTTCAATCCGGTGTCGGGCACCGAGGACCCGGCGACCCGCCGCAGCACGCTCGAGGAGTTGGCGCGTGGCGCCGGGCTCACCTGCGGGCTGGTCGAGACCGACCGCGAGCGGGGCGCCGGGCCGCTGGCGGAACGGGCGGTCGCGGATGGCGTGGAGCGGCTGATCGTGGCCGGCGGCGATGGCTCGGCAACCGAAGCCGCCCACGTGCTCGTGGGCACGGCGACGGCGTTGGCGGTACTCCCGGCGGGCACCGGCAACCTGCTGGCGCTCAACCTCGGCATTCCGCTCGACCATGAAGAGGCCTTGCGCCTGGCGCTGACCGGGGATGCCAAACCGATCGACGTGGGTCGCGCCAATGGGGCCGCCTTCATTATTGCGGTGGGCCTGGGCCTCGACGCCCGCATCATTCGCGACGCCAACCGCGAGATGAAGCGCCGCTGGGGCAAGCTCGCGTACTTCATCACCGGCTGGCGCAACCTCCGGCGTCCGAACGACCCCTACACGATCATCGTCGATGGTCGCCGCGCGCGGCGCACCGCACAGACGGTCATGATCGCGAATCTCGGGCGCATCACCGGCGGGCTGGAGCTGGTGCCCGATACCGATCCTACCGATGGCCTGCTGGAGGTCGCGATCCTGCGCAGCCGGCACGTGCCGGACCTGGCGCGGCTCGCATGGCGCATGGTGGTCGGCGGCTCACACCCCGCCGACGTCCTCGAGGTCCAGCATGCGCAGCACGTCGTCGTGGAGACGACGGTGCCCCAGCCGCTTCAGCTCGATGGCAACGAGGCCGGACGCACCACCCGCCTGGAGGTCACGGTCGAGCCCGGCGGCCTCCTCCTGGTGCGCCCCGATCCGCCCGAGCCGATGCCAGTGGTCGCGGTCGTCGCCGCCACGAGCCGCCGGCCCAGGGCAATCGCCGTGGCCGGCGTCGGCGCCATCGCCTTGCTCGCGTGGCTCACCCAGCGTCGCCGCCGCGTACCCCAATAGCGCGGCGCGAGCTCGACGCGGCTGCTTACCGGCTCGCCAGTCCCTGGTGAATCATGCTGAGCAGGTCCGCGATGTCGAACGGCTTCCGGAGGTAGCCAAAGGCGCCAATCCGGCTCGCCTTCTCGGCGGCATGCCCATCGGCGGTGATCATCACGATCGGCGGCGCCATCCCGGGCGCCGCCTGCAGCGCCGCCGCGACCTGGAAGCCGTCACCCCCCGGCAGGGTCATGTCCAGGATCACGAGGTCCGGCGCCTGCGTCGCGGCCTGCGCGATCGCTTCCACCCCATCGCTCGCGGTCTCGACGGCGAAGCCCTCGTCCTCGAGCGCCCACTGCAGGCTCTGCCGGAGCTGTGGATCGTCGTCGACGACCATAACCCGGCGGGACGGCGCGGGTGGCAATGCATCCATCATGTGGCGCTTGTCTCCTGCTTGCTGGATCCCTCGTCGCGCCGGGCTTGAATCTCCGAAAGTACCGGCGCTCCGGCAGGCGCATGCCCGAACGGCAGGCGAACGGTGACGGTGGTCCCGGCCCCCTGCCGGCTCTCGACGACGATCGTGCCGCCGTGCTGCTCGACGATCTGCCGCGCCCCGGCCAGGCCAATTCCGGTGCCGCCGATCCGCCCGACCACGTTGCTCCCCCGGCGGAAGCGCTCGAAGATGCGAGGCAGGTCGTGCTCGGGAATGCCCAGGCCATGGTCCTCGAAGGTCAACACGACCTCGGCCGGCTCGTCCTTCCCGCGGGTCAGGGTTGCTACAATCGCCCCACCGCCGGGGCTGTACTTCACGGCGTTCTCCAGCAGGTTGCTGACCACCCGCTCGATCCGGCGCGCATCCCACTCCCCCACCAGCTCCGTCGCAGCATCGACCTGGATCTGATGGTGCGTGGTGATTTGCTGAACCTCTTCGGCGATCCGCCGCGTCAGGGCCACCAGATCGGTCTGCCCATAGACGAGCTCCAGCGGTTGGCCGAGCTGCAGCCGCGCGACGTCCATCAACATATCGATCAGCGCGGCCATGCGGTTCGTGGTCGTATCCACGTTCGCCAGCGCCGCGTGCAGCCGCGCCGGCTCGACGGCCCCGGTTCGGGTGAGCTGGCGCTGGAGCACTTGCGACGTTGCCTTGAGCGCCCCGAGGGGATTGCGCAGGTCATGCGAGACCGAAGCAAGAAACTCGTCGCGGGTCAGCAGCGCCTGCTGCACCTCCTGGTAGAGTCGCGCATTCTCCACCGCCAGGGCGGCCCGGCTCGCCAACTGCTCGGCGAACGCGAGGTCATCTGCGGTATACCGCCGCCCGGACTCCGCCGCGATGAACGATAGCACGCCAAGCGTCCGGCCCCGCGCGTTGAGCGGCACCGCCATTGACGACTTCAACCCCAGCCCCCGGATGATCGCGAGCAGCTCAGGATCTGGAATGCTCGCCTGCAGCAGGGCGTCCGAGATCTCCGGGTAGAGCTCCGCTTGCCCGGTCTGAAGCGCGCGCGGGGGGTTGGTCGCGGGCGGATAGCGCCGGACCAGCTCATTGGCGAGCTCCACCTTGGCCGGGTCGACGTGCGCCACGGCCAGCCGGCGGAGGACCCCCGCCTCGTCGAGGAGGTCCACCGAGCACCAATCGGCGAATTGCCGGACCGCCAGGCGGGCGATGGCGGCGAGCGTCGTCTCGTAATCGAGGGAGGCCGCCAGTTCCTGGCTCGCCTCCGCCAGGAAGGTCTGGCGCACCATGGCGGCCTCGGCCTGCATGCGGGCGGTGACCTCACCCGTGATGTCGCGGAAGGAGCTGACCACGACCTGCAGGTTCCCCGCCGCATCGTAGATCGGTGTCCCGGCCACGAGGGACCACCGCTCGACGCCCGTCTCGCGGATCCGATACCGGATGACGGTCTCTGTGTGGGTGCCGCCATGCAGCGCGAGCCGTCCGGGCAGTGCCTCGGGGGGGAGCGGCTGCCCGGCGTCGTCGAGCAGCTCGAACTTATCCAGCGCGCCGGTGGGTGGTGCCGCAAGCAGCTCGGCGGCGGACGCGTAGCCGGTCATGCGTACGGCGAGGTCGTTAGCATAGAGCAACCGCCCGGCGGGGTCCCGTACTACGATCCCATCGGCGACGTGCTGCAGGATCGATTCGAGCAGATTCTCAAGGCGCTCGACCAATGGGCCCCTCCGCTCGCACGCGTGGCCAATGCCCGGGAGCAAGGCCCACCTGGCGAGTGGACGATGATTTACGCGGTTCGCTTGGCCATTATATGTGCCGTACCCACGGCCAGCGGATGCGGTGCCTCGTCATTGCTGCGTCCTTCAACCTCGTTTTCACGAGAGCCCCAGGTGGCACGGCGTTTCGCCCCGGGGGCCGCCGCTGGGCTAGTTCTCGACGCAGGGCGAATAGGTACTCGCGACCTCCAGCAGGTCGTCGAGCTCGAACGGTTTGGTCAGGTAGCCGACTGCGCCGAGCGCCTCGGCCAGGGCCGGCCCGTCGGATAGCGCCGTGAGGAGCACGACGGGCGCATGCGGGCCCAGCAGCGCCCGGTAGCGCCGCGCCACCTCGGCCCCGTCCATCTCCGGCATCCGCACGTCGAGCAGGATGAGATCAGGGCACCAGTCTGCCAGCAGGGCGAGAGCGCTCTCGCCATTGCGCGCGGTCCGCACCTCGCAACCCTCGTCGCGGAGCACCGTGGCGATGACTTCGCGGATGGACTCGTCGTCGTCGACCACCAGGATTCCGCCGGACCCGCCCCACGCTTCGCGGAGCAGCCCGGCCAGCCGCCCTGGCGCCTCGTTCGTTGGGGGTGTGATCGCCATCCTGGTCTGTCCTCCTGGCGTACGAGTGGCCCGCTCTGGCCGCCGCAGCGCATCAATGGTTACGTATTGTAGCAGGGCGTGGCGTGCTCAGCCGTTCAGAATACCGCCCGTATAGAGCGCGCGCAACGCGCGGTAGCTTGCATCGGCGTCTGTGGCATGTCGATCGCAGAAATAATGCGCCTCGACCAACGGGTTCGATAGTGCTGCCCGGCAGACTCGCACCGCGCGCGTGGAGGGAACGGCGCCGCACGATTCGCAGGCGTGCAGCGGACCGCCCCCGCCCCGTTGCACCGTGTAGTCGTGCACCGTTGGCTTGATCGCACTGGCGAGCTCACGGCCTCGGTCCGTCAGCCGCACGGGCAGGTGCTCGTCCGCGGCAGTCTCAGCGCCAACCAGCTCGATGAGTCCGCGCCGGGCCAGCAGGGCGAGAACCCGGTACTCTGTTGGCGCCACGAGCTCCGCCCGCGGCATCGCGACCGGTGGCAGCAAGACCCGCAGCCGCCGGAGATCGGCAATCCCAATCTCCGTCACGAGGCGGGCCAGCTCGCCGTCCAACCCCGGGGATGCAGGTGCCGGCGGCGCGAGCTGTGCCCCGCGCGGTCGCCACAAATGAGCTTCTTCGCTGGCGTCGCTGGTCGATTGGGGGGCGGTGCGCTCCATGGTCTGACCTCCTCACGTCACGTGTGCAAGCCGATGTTCGCAACCCAAGGGTGCGTCGGTCGTTGCGTTCCGTTGCACCTCCGTTGCATCCCCATCGCCCGAAAGTTAACGGGGTGCAGCGACCTGTTTCGGTACTGATACGGCTGAGTTGCAATAGAATGCCCAACTGGATCGTTTTCCCTCATACAGGGTGCATGCGACGCCGACGTCGCGATTGTGCCCCACTGCCGGAGCGTACGGACGCTGGGCCGGCCAGAAGGATGGGTGCGCCGATGATCGAGGCAATCGAGCCAGCAGCCAAGCAGCGTCAACCCCGCGTGACGACGGCGAGCGACCCGGTCGGTGAAGTCCTCCCGCTCTACCTTCAGGAGATCGGCCGGGTCTCACTCCTCACTGGCGCTCAGGAAGTCGAGCTCGCCAAGGCGATCGAAGCGGCGCGAGCCGCCCACGCCACCCTCGACGACCCGGCGGCCGTCGCGGAGTTGGACGAAGCGGAGCTCGAGGCGCTCACCGGGGCGGTCCTGCAAGGCGAGATCGCCCGGGGCAAGCTGATCGAGGCGAATCTGCGCCTGGTCGTCAGCGTGGCGCGCCGCTACATGAATCGCGGGCTGCCCCTCGGCGATCTCATCCAGGAAGGCAGCTTCGGTCTGCTCCGCGCCGTTGAGAAATTTGACTACACGCGCGGCTTCAAGTTCAGCACCTACGCAACCTGGTGGATTCGGCAGGCGGTCGCCCGCGCGATCTCGGATCAAGGGCGCACGATCCGCATTCCGGTGCACATGGGCGAGTTGATGAACAAGCTGGGGCGCGCGACCTCCCACCTGCAGCAGGAGCTTGGCCGTGAGCCTACCTTCGAGGAGCTCGGGGCGATGATGGAGGTGAGCGCGGAGCGGATCCGGGAGATCACGAACAGCATGCCCCAGCCGATCTCGCTGGACACCCCGGTCGGCGATGACCAGAACACCCTGCTGAGCGACTTCGTCGAGGACCACAACGCCGCCGTCCTCGAAGATGCCGGCGTTCGTGCCGACCTGCACGATCAGGTCGCCGCCGTGCTCAGCAGTCTGAACCCACGGGAGCGGCGCGTGATCGAGCTGCGCTATGGGATCGATGCCGGTCGCCAGCACACCCTGGACGAGATCGGGAGTGAGCTGGGGGTCACCCGGGAGCGCATCCGGCAGATCGAGGCGAAGGCGCTCCGCAAGCTGCGCCACCCGAGCCTCGGCAAGCGGCTCAAGGCCCTCGCCTCGTAAAATTTGGTGTCACTCCCAGAGGGCCGGCGTTCCGGCTCGTCCCCGGCTATCGCTGCGCCGAGCCGTAGAGGAAGTAGGTAGTGGTGGTGTGGACGTCGGCGTGCCAGCCAAGCTGCCCGAGTTGCTCGGTGAGCGCCACCGGCTCGTAGTACACCTTGAAGATCTTGAACGCGCGCCCATCGTTGAGTCGCCGCTCTTCGATCAGCCGCGCCGCGCTCCGATCGGCGTGATCGTGCGCCGAGGAGTCTGCCGCGTAGCGCGAATCGACGAAGAATACCCGTCCGCCGGGCGTCAGCGCCCGGGCGACCATGCCCCAGAACTCCGCGAACCGCTCCGGCGGCACGTGCGAGAGCCAGAAGCTGAAGAACACCACGTCGTAGGTGGCGTCCGGCTGCCACTCGAACAGGTTGGCCTCGACGTAGCGCACCTTCGGGCTCGCCAGCTTGGCGCGGTTGATCGCGATCGTCTCCGGCGCGGCATCCACGGCCGTGACCTGGTCTGCATGCCGCACGAGCTGCTCGGTCCACCAGCCTGTCCCGGCCGCCAGCTCCAGCACCTTGCCACGTGGCGCGAAATCATCCAGCGCGCCCTGGACCTCGGCGACCTCGGCGAACCATTGGCGTCGCTGCTGGACTCCGTAGTCGTAGTGGCCTTCCCGCAGGAACCATTCGTCGTACTCGCTGGCCCGGGCCCGGTAGTAGGCGATCTGCTCGTCGAGCGGCTCCGCCGAATCACGCACGCGTTCGTCTCCTCTCCGCCTCGTGGATGCCACCGCACCCGGCTGCCCAACCCGAGTCAAGAACCCCGCGCAAGGCCAGAATTGCCCCGCATTTTCGCGGGTCCTACGGGTCCCCGCCGACTCTCATAGCCGGGCTACCCCTCGATCCCCAGCAGCCGCGCCGCGGTGCCGCCCAGCATCGCCACGCGCTCGGCGTCCGTCAGGTCCGGCGTGGCGAGGATGTGCTCCACGGCGGTGCTCGTCCAGGGGAATGGGTAGTCCGTCCCCAGCATGATCTGGCTCGCGCCGGTCTCCGCTATCAGGTGGCGCAACGCCTCAGGCGTGAACACCAGCGCATCGAAGTAGAGCTGCCGCAAGTACTCGGTCGGTCGCTTGGCGAGCGGCCTGGTGTTGCGCTCGGGGAAGGTCGTCAGGATTGCGTCCGAGCGCGCCGCATATGAAGGAAGGTAGCCGCCCCCGTGCGCCGCGCAGAGCTTCAGCCCGGGGAAGCGGTCGAGCGTGCCTTCGAAGATCAGGTGGGAGAGGGCAATCGTGGTCTCGAGCGGGTTGCCGATTGTGTTGCCCAGCACGCCCTGCCCGCCGAGGCGGCGCTCCAGCTCGGCCGTCCCCTGCGGATGCATGAAGACCAGCACGCCAAGCTCCTCGGCCTTCGCCCAGAACGGGTGAAACCTCGGGTCGGCAAGCTCGGCGCCGGCGACGCTGCCCCCGACGGACGCGCCGCGCAGCCCGTACTTCTTGACCCCCTCCACGAGCTGTTCCGCAGCGAGGTCCGGGTGCTGCAATGCCACGGTGGCGAACGCGACGAAGCGATCAGGATTCGCGGCGCAGATCTCGGCGAGCTTCGCGTTCTGCACGCGGATGACCTCGGCGGCGAGGTCGCGCTCCGCCTCGTACCAGTACGGATTGATGCTGAGCGCCTCGACGTCGATGCCCTGCTCGTCCATGGCCCGGATCCGGTCGGCGACCTGGGTCATCAGCAGGCCCGGCCGCTCCGCCCTCCGTCCCATCAGCGCTTGCGCCTCCGGCACCGCACAGTGGGCGTGCACGTCCACCGTCTTCACGTGGCGGCCGTTGACGACCACCTCGCGGCGACGCGGTTGCGCCCCCACGGCCGTGCCGGGGCTCAGCTCGCAGTCGACGAACGTGATCCCGCTCGCGCCACCCGTCCCCGTCCCGCCATCGGTCATCGTTACACCCCTCCGTAGTCTCGGCCCGCCGTTCAGCCCGGTCGCCGTGAAGCCAGGCTCTTCCCGCCTGCTATTCACGGCTGCGAGCTGGGGCAGGCCTCAGGCCTAACCCTTGGGGGCAGCCGCCGCGAACGGCCCGTCAATGCCCTGCTTTGACGGCGGGCAAGCCCCGAGCGAGCCGCCTCATCATACGCCGCAGCGGCTGGCGACGCGCGTCCGAATCCGGCGCGGGAACCTGCTAAGATTCCGCCACCCGAGCACCGGCTCGGCAATGCTGATGCGAGGTGGCAGCCCCCATGGCCGACAGTGAAACGCGCATCGTCTCCCTCCATTGCGGGTACACGACACCCGGTGGGGAGTACGTGGATGGCTACATTGCCCGCCCGGTCGATGGCGAGCCGCGGCCGGGCGTCGTGCTGCTGTCGGGGATGTTCGGCCTGGCCTGGACCCAGCGCGAGATCACCCGGATCTACGCGCGCGCCGGCTTCGTCGCGATCTCACCGGACTACCTCGGAGGCCAGCGCCCGCAGAACCGCGAGGATGCGCTCCTGGTCAAGAACTCGCTCGACGTGAATCGCACCGTCGATGCGCTCGTCGGCGCGGCCGACTTCCTCCACAGCCTGCCCTGGGTGGGTCCCAACGGTCGCATCGGCATCATGGGCTTCTGCCTCGGCGGCGGCCTCGTGCTCCTCGCGGCCGCCCGCACCGATAAGTTTCACGCCGGCGTGGTCTACCATCAGAGCCTCTTCCCTGACTCGCGCGAGCTGCAGGGGATCACCTGCCGCCTGCAGTGTCACTACGGCACCGACGACCATTCCACGCCGCGCGAGGAGGTCGAGGCGTTCACCAAGGCGCTCGACCAGTACGGCAAGGATTACGAGCTCCACTGGTATGAGGGCCAGGCCCACAGTTTCGCCCAGATCACGCCCGAGGCCGACGTGCCCGCCGCACAGCGCGCTGCAACGAACCTGTCCCAGGATCGCGCCTTCGCGTTCCTCCACCGTGAGCTGAGCCAGCCAACCGAGCGGATGCCCACGCCGGTGGCCGTGCCGGTAGCCGCAGCGGTGGCCGCGCCGGCCCCCGAGCCGGTAGCTGCGCCGGCCCCCGAGCCGGTAGCTGCCCCCGAGCCTGAGCGGGCGCCCAAAGCGCGGGTGCTCATCGAGCCGGCGTAACCGTCGAACCCTGCCGCCCTCTCAGTCCGTCGCTCCTTCAACGAACGGTGGTAGCCGCACGGCCAACACGACGAGCCGCGCAGCCCCCTCCCGTAGGGTCTGCGCGGCCCTGCCTGCCCGCCGCGCGGAATACCCTGGCGCCGTCACCCACCGAGCTCGCCACGGACGCTGAATCACGCACGTCGGCGCCCCCGACCTGCTCGGCCCTCCGGCACGCGGCTCCAAAATCTCCGTCGACGGCGACGAGTGCAGGAGTCTCATTCTCGGTCGCCACGCAATCCTGAAGCGATGCTCTAGAATGCGCACCATCGACGCAGCGGGAGACGACGATGGACGACCGGCAGGCGATGGAGCGGAGTATCGAGCTCGCGCGGCTCTCGGCGGAGCACGGCAGCCACCCCTTCGGCTGCGTGATCACCGTGGGCGGCGAGCTCCTCGTGGAATCGGAGAACACGGTCGTGCCAGAGCTCGATCCGACCGGCCACGCCGAGATCGCGGCCATCCGCAAGGCGTGCCGCGCCCTCGGCAGCCTCGAGCTGGCCAGTTGCACCCTCTACACGAGTTGCGAGCCGTGCTGGATGTGCTCCGCCGCGATCCGCCGCACCGGCATTGCCCGCGTCGTGTTCGCGCTCACCTCGACGCCGCGCGGTGGCGGCTACTCCAGCGAGTACCCGATTCTCAGCAGCACCACCATTGAGGGGTACGGGCCTCCGCCGGAGATCGTGCCGGGCTTCATGGTTGCGCAGTCCCAGGCGGTGTGGACGGCGGTCGGCTGGCCCCGCTGAGCCCGAGCCCGCCGCGTGGCGTCCTGGATGCATGACACGCGACCAATGGGTAGCACCGCGACCATCGAGATGCCAGTGCGCGCGATCCAATCCATCGGCGAGTTGTTGGCGTCGCCTCGAACCAACGCATCGCGAGGTGCGTTGGGGTAATCAGCCCATGGAAGCCGATGTGGAGTACACTGCGGACGGCCCTCGGGGTCGGGCCGATGATCAGTGGAGAAAATACTATGCGCTTGTCGCGGATTCGCCTCCTCGTTCCGCTCCTCCTGGCCGGCCTTGCCATGACGGCATCGTTCGCGAGCGCCCAGGCGCCCGCCCCGCCCACGTATGTGCTGAAGACGACGATCCCTGTACCCACCTGGGCGGGGCTCGACACTATTGCGATCGACATCAACTGGGTGGACCCGGCGACGCAGACCCTCTATATCGCGAGCCGCCCGCCCGGTGGCGCCATTGAGGTGATCGACGCGGCAAACAATACCTTCGTACGCGCGGCAGGCCGTGGGCAGTTCCTCGGCGTGAGCGCGGCTGGCAACGGGCCGAACGGCGTCGCGTCGGTCAGCCCGGTCGAAGTGGCGGCCGGCAATGGCGACAGCACGATCAAGCTGATCAACGTCTACACCGACGAGACGCAGAGCATTAACACCGGTGGCACGACCCGGGCCGACGAGTTGGGCTACGACCCGATCAGCGATACGATCATGGTGGGCAACAACCGCGAAAACCCGCAGTTCGTGACCATCCTCAAGGCCCACCCATTCCAGATCCTGGGCAAGATCACCTTCCCGGCCGGTTTGGGCCAAGTCGACCAACCGGTCGCCGTTGGCGGCAAGTTCTACGTATCGGTGGCGTCCAGTGCTGCGAACCCGGGCGGAGAGGTCGACGTAATCGACCCGAACACGCTGACGATCGAGCGGGTGATTCCGGCTGGCAACTGCCGCCCGAGCGGGATGGCGGCCGGCGTGCCCGGTACGCTGATCACAGGCGGCGCGGGCTGCGTGATCGACATCGCGAGCGGTCGGATAACGCAGATTCCGGATGCAGGCGGCGACGAAGTGGATGCCGACCCGGTGCGCGGCGTGTACGCGTTCGAGATCGTCGAGACGGGCACGCTGAACCTGGCGGATGCGCGCACCAACCAGGTGTTCCAGAAGCTGCCGGTCGGTCCGGGCGGACACAACGTGGCGGTCAATCCGGTGAACGGCGAGATCTTCGTGCCGGACCTGGACAACAAAGTGAT
>JAXDLH010000359.1:0-12958 GCA_034666705.1 Chloroflexota bacterium | reverse complement strand
CCAACAGAGCAGCTGGGGCCAGCCTGAAGAATAACAGTGCTCGGCGAGGCAGCCCGGCGCGGGCTTCATGGTAGCCGAGATCCAACACAAGCGGGAACAACTAACCTGATTCTCCCAGTGGTCAACCGCCAGCCTGTCGTGACCGGCATTCCAGCTAGGTATCCGGGCCCCACGGCTCTCTCCACGATCACCTCCAGGAGGAGCAGGGCGCGCCCGAGCTTGTCACGCCTTTTTCGCACCTTTTGCAGGAGACTACGAGGCGCGGCATCGAACTGGCCATACAAATCAGGGGTAGGCCACGAACGTGGCCTACCCCTGGGTACGGCTGGGCGGCGTGCGAACCGCGCGGTTTACGACTGCTGCGTCGCGCCGGTGTTCGACTGCTGTGTCGCGCCGGCGTTCGATTGCTGACGCGGCCCCGGCCGGTTGCCTGGGGTCGGGAGCTGCCGATCGAGCGACTGGCGGATTCGGTCGTGCAGCTGCTGCTGGTTATTCTGGAACGCCTGCACCGCGCGCTGCGTGAGCTGGTCGGCCAGGCTATCCGGTGAGACGCCGTGCTCCTGCGCGATCTGCGCCAGGGTTTTCCCCTGTTGCAACTGCGCACGGAGATCGTCCACGCTCATCTGGAGAATGTCCGCTACGTTCTGCAGCATGGGTCCACCCGCCGCCAGACCACCTTGCGGTGGACCGAAGCCCGGCCGACCCTGGCCGCCCGGATTGCCCTGACCATCCTGGCCGCGGTTGCCGAAGCGCTGCTGCATGTGCTCGCGCATGTCCTGCCGCCGTTGCTGGAGCTCTGGCTGCAGCTGTTGCCGTGTCTGCTGCAGGGCATTGCGCACCGTGTCCGCTGGCAAGCCGAGGTTCGTGGCGAGCGCATTGACGAAATCGTCCCTGTACTGCCCGCGCTCGCCCCCGCCCGGCCCTCGTTGCTGCCCGGGCGCTGGGCCATTCTGCGCGCCTGCGATGCCAATCGCCGCCGCGAATAGCCCGAACAGCACGATACTCACACCGAGGAATCGCAGCGATCTGGGGATTCTAAGCCTGTGCATCTGGGTCTACCCTCCTTGTTCCGCTCCAGGGCGGATCGTCTGTCCTTCCACTCGCTCCGCCCCGCATTCGAGCCCGCCGGCCGGTCGGGCCCGTCATTGTTGCCTTAGTCGTGTCTTTGGTGGTCCCGAGGTTGCCCACCGTAGCTCTATACGCCGGCGCTTCTCACCGCGCCTGCGTGTTGCCTGGCTCCCACGTGCCGAGCGTCATATCAGTCGTCTGCGTCTGGCCGCTCCGCACGTACGTCACCTGCACGCGGTCATTGGGTTCTTTGGTATCGATGTATGACGCGAGGTCCTCGACGCTGCGCACGACTCTGCCATCGAGTTGTGTGATGAGGTCGGCCGTCGCCGGATCGTTGCGTGCTGCACCATGGAGCCCTGCGCGCCCCGCCGGCCCGTTCGGCACGACCGTCGCCAGCATTACCCCTTGCTGCACCGGCGCCCGGATCTGCTCCGCGACCGTCGGCGTGAGCGCCGTACCCGAGATCCCCACATAGGCGTGCGGTGGTTGCTTGCCAGCCAGCAACTGCGGGAGGTACCGCGAGAGCGTGTTCGAAGGGATCGCAAAGCCGACTCCGACGTTCCCCTGGGTCGGCGCCTCGATCTGCTCGTTGATCCCGATCACCTGACCCTGCAGGTTCAGCAGTGGCCCCCCCGAGTTCCCCGGGTTGATCGCCGCGTCGGTCTGGATCATGTTGCTGATCAGATGCTGTTGCTGGCCCGGCCGCACGCGCCCGAGCGAGCTCACGATGCCGAACGATGCCGAGCGCTCCAGGCCAAATGGATTACCGATCGCCACCACGACCTGGCCAACCTTCAACGACGTCGAGTCGCCAATCGAGGCCACGGCAAGCTGCGCAAGCTTCTCGCTAGGCGCCTGAATGTGCACGACCGCCAGATCTGAGCCCGGGTCCTCGGCAACTACGTCGCCGATGTAGCTCGTACCATCCGCCAGCGTCACGTCGAGCCGCGTCGCGTTGCCGACCACGTGGTCGTTCGTCACCACATGGCCTTCCTTGTCAATGATGAAACCGGAGCCGCTCCCCTGCTGGTCGCCCTGTTGCCCGAAGCTGTTGCGCACCCGTGCGCTGAAAGTGATGTTGACGACGGTCGGGCTGACTTGCTCGTACACGCGCACCACGGCGTCGTTATCGCCGACGGCCGCGAGCGCCGAGCTTCCGGTCACGGATGCGGGTGGGGGCGCACTCGTGGCGATGGGGGGAGCGACGGTCGGGGCATTCCTCCCCGGCTGCTGCGTGCCTGAGGCTACCACGGTGGGATCTGGCGTACTGGACTGGCCGAGTGCGCCGACGTCAAGCCGACCGCACCCCGTCAGGAGACTGATACCGAGGAGGGCAGCGAGAACCACTGCCGCGTTGGACCGAATCACGGGCCGCATGGCCGGATCCTCCCGCTGAATGCGTCGGACACCCCGCCTCGCTGACAGCCGAGACGCGACACGTCCCGATTCTGAGCCTGCCGAAATTTCGAGAGTCCGCAAGCAGAGTATGGGCCAGGCATGGCCGCCAGTGCATCCGCTACCAATTCTAGACACAGGGTGTCCGCAGCCGGTGAGAGAATCGTAAGAAGATTGTTAAGCTGGCAGCTCAGTCGCCCGCGGCATGCCGCCGGCGATAGGCGAGCGCACTGCCGGTCCACACGGCGAGGGGCGAGAGCATCGTGACCAGGTACACGGTCCAGTGCGGCTCCGTCCGGGTCGCAACGACGCTGGCGACCAGCGTAGCGCCTTGCGGCACACTCGTGGCAGTCGGCGTGGGAATGGCCAGCACTGCCAAGACCTCACTTCCCGGGAGCTCACGCGTGAATGCGACCGCTGAGGCGACGTCCAGCAAACTCAGACTATCGTCCGCCTCGCTCAGGTCGGCCGCGTCGACGTCGGGTGAGTCGAGGTCGACCAAGTCGCCTTCCTCCTCGTCCACTGCGGTCTGCGGCGGCAGGTTGAGCAGCCCATCCCCTCCGGGATTGAGCGCGAAGGCTAACGCATGGCCGGGGATCACGCTCTGGTTCCAGGCCCGCTGCAACACGTCGGGTGACATCACGAGCGCACGCCCGGTCCCCGGTGGGTAGGCCGCGTCGTTGTAGATGATGTTGTCGCCCGCCACTCCCGCCAGCACGATGTAGTGGTTCGTGTCGCCAGCGTACCAGCCATTGCCGGGCAAGTCCCCGTAGCGCACCAGCGTGATGATTGGCTGCCCCGCCTTCAAGTGCGCGCGCACGTCGTCGATCGTCCATCGCCGGTAGATATTGTCCTTGCTGTAGAGATCGACCGGGTAGAGCCCTGCCCGCCTCGCCACCACCGCCAACGCCGGCAGCGACGTCCCTTCGTTCGGGTCGTCGTTCCCCATAATGCGGTTCACTTCGCCGCGCAGCGCATCCGAGGGATACCCCGCCAGGCCGAACGCGTTCAGTACCATGCCGAGCGATGTTGGCCCGCAGTTCGTCTGCGCGTACGTGGTGCCGTCGAACTGGCTGCGGTGGGGGATGCCGAGCCATAACTGCGTCGCGCTTAGCCAGCCTGCATCCTTCGAGGTCGACGGCACTCCAGCGTAGCGAATCGGGGGTGGCGGCACGCGCGTCGCACTCGGCGTCGGCGATGGGCTCCCCGTCGGCGTCGTGATCGCCGCCGAGGGGCCACCCTGAAGTCCTGCTTGGGTGGCCAGGGTCGGCGTGACAGTTGGCGTCGGTGGCACCGTCGCCGTCGCCTCGCTCGTCGCCGTGGGTATGGGGGTCGACGTTGCCGTCGCGGTTGGCACCGGTACCGTCTCGGTCGGTGCAAACGTCCTGGTCGGCAAGCGGGTCGGCGTTTCCGTCGGCTCGACCGCCGGGTCCAGTGTCGCCGTGGCGCGTGGCCGCGGCGTCGCCGTCGCTGGGGGCGGCCCCGCAGTGCGGGGCGTGGGGGTCACCGTCACCAGCGGCGGCGGAGCCTCGTTAACGACGCTCGCCGCCAGCGCCGCAGTGGGGATTGACCACAGCAATGCGACCACGACGAGCGGCAAGGCCGGTGAGCGCAGGAGATGACGGAGCGATTGGGCAAACCACGTCATTCGCCGAGATGCCAGCTGAGGGAGCAACCCGCAAGATAGGATTAGCAGGATACGTGATCCCTCGCGGGGCGTGTCAAGCGGCCGCCGTCACAATCAGACGTGAAAAACGTCGCAATCCGCGCAACACACCTGCCGAGTGCAAGGCCCACGTCAGGCCGCCGCACCGGCGTTGACCCGCTGGCCGCTGCTGCTCAACGGCAGGACCAGCGTGAATGCCGTCCCGTCCCCTGGCGAGCTGTCCACCATGATCTCGCCCCCATGCGCCCGCGCAATCTCGGAGGCAATTGCCAGCCCCAGACCGGCGCCCTTGCCGTCGTTGCTCCCGCGGTAAAATCGCTGAAAAATCGACTCACGCTCCTCCGGGCTGATATACGACCCGGTATTGTGCACGCGCACCCGCGCCTCACCATCCGTTGCCGTCGCGCCGATGGTGATCGCGCCGGCTTCGGGCGTATGCTGCAGCGCGTTGACCAGCAGATTGTCAAGGACTTGCTCGATGCGGCGCGCGTCGGCGCGTACCATCAGCGGGCGCTCGCTGGGGTGAACCTCCACGCGTTGGCCATCGTCCAGCGCCTTCGCCCGCCGTGCCGAGCGGTCGACGGTCTCCAGCAAGTCGACCGTCTCGACGTCCATACTGAGCTGGCCAGACTCCACCTTTGAGAGGTAGAGCAGGTCCTCGACCATGCGGTGCATGCGGTGCGCATCCTCGCTGATGATGCGCGCCGACTCGCGGATCTGCGCGTCGTCATGCGCGGTCCCATCGAGAATCGCCTCGGCGAACCCTTCAATCGTCGTCAGCGGCGTCCGCAGCTCGTGGGACACGTCAGCCAGGAAGTCCCGCAGCGTGCGGTTCGACCGCGCCACCTGCTCGGCCATCACGTTGAAGCTCGAGGCGAGCTGCGCGATCTCGTCGCCGCCGCGCACCTCGATCTGCTGGTTGTAGTCACCGCGAGCCATCGCTTCGGAGGCCCGCGTGACCTGCGTGATCGGCCGCAGGATCCCGCGCGCGATGAAGAGCGCCGCGATGAACGACGCCACAATGGCAATCAGCCCCGCGGTTCGCAACGGTGGCGCAATCTGCAGCCAGGCGGACGCCACGGTTCCGCTTGGCGCCGCGAGCGCCACCTGGTACTGGCCGAGCACTTCCGGGCCGCTTCGGCGAGGCTGCGGCGCGTTCTGCAGCAGCGGCCGACCGGGCACCCCGCTGAACGAGACGATGACGAACGACCCCTCGTCCGGCACGTCCACCGTGCCCTGGACCACCTCGTCGCGTGGCGGCGCGTCCCGCCCACTGTAGGCAAGCACCGTGCTCTCGAGCGTGCCGGCGGTGTCGTGTACGACGCTCTGGTCGTTGCGCCGCACCAGGAGGATACGTACGTTCAGGGCGCGCGCCTGATCGTCGAGGAACGTGGTGATGTCGGGTGCGCCAGCGCCCTGCACCTCCATGAAGCGTACCTGGAAACCCAGCGGCACGACGAGATCGGAAAGGCGGTTGAGCTCTTGCCGCGTTTGATACGGACGCAGCAGGTACACAAAGGCGGAGCCCGCCAGGCCAAGGCACAGGACAATGATTCCTGCGTACGACAGGAAGAGCTTTGCCCGCAGACCGCCGGGGAGCATGCGTGCTCTGCCCATCCGATGCAGCGTCAATTTTTCTCGGTTACGAGCTTATAGCCGACGCTCCATACCGTTTGGATGCGTACCGCCGAGCCCTCGATCTTGTCGCGGAGGCCCGCCACGTGCACGTCCACCGTGCGGGTATCGCCGACGTAATCGTAGCCCCACACCAGGTGGATGAGGCGCTCGCGGTCGTACACCACGCCCGGCGCGCGCGCGAGGGTGACGAGCAGGTCGAACTCCTTCGGGCGCAGGTCGACCACTTTGCTATTCACGCGCACCTCGCGCCCGTCGGTGTCGATACGCAGGCCGTCCAACTCGATGAGACGGGGCGGCTTCTTCCCACCCTGATAGCGCCGCAGCACCGCCTTCACGCGCGCCACCAGCTCCCGTGGGTTGAATGGCTTCGTCAGGTAATCATCCGCACCTAGCTCGAGGCCCACGATCTTGTCCACATCATCGCCGCGCGCCGTGAGCATGATGATTGGCAGCTCACCCTCGCTGCGAAGGCGCCGGCAGACCTCCCAGCCGTCGATGCCGGGCATCATCAGGTCCAGCACCACCAGATCCGGCTTGGTGGTCTTCGCCTTCTCCAGCGCGTCAATGCCATTCGAGGCGGTCTCGACGTGATACCCCTCGTTCGTGAGATACATCCGCACGAGCTGGGTCACGTTTCGCTCGTCGTCCACGACGAGCACGGTTGCTTCAGGCATGATGTGCTCCGTTTACTCGTAGCGCAGAGCGTCGATTGGGTTCAGCCGCGACGCCCGCATGGCGGGATAGATCCCGAAGAACAGCCCCACCGCCGCCGAAACGCTGAAGGCGAGGAGCACGGAGCTCGGGGCGATGATGCTCGGGATTGATTGCCCGTTCAGGTTGAGGTTGCTGGCCAGATGTGAGATCCCGGCGCCGATCACGATGCCGAGCGCCCCGCCGGTGACGCTGACGACAATCGCCTCGATCAGGAACTGAACGAGGATGTCACGCCGCTTCGCGCCGACCGCCTTGCGGATACCGATCTCGCGGGTGCGCTCGGTCACCGAGACGAGCATGATGTTCATGATCCCGATGCCGCCCACCACCAGCGAAATGCCGGCGATAGCGCCGAGAAACGCGGTGAACACCCCGGTGATCTGGCTGATCGCCGAGAGGAAATCGCGCTGCGAGCTGATCACGAAGTCGTCGTCGGTGCCGGAGGTGTGGTGCCGCTGCCGCAGGATGTCGCCAATCGCCTGGATCGCCGCGTCTACGTCGTTCTCGCTCGCCGCTTGGACGGTGATCGTACCAACCAGCGTGCCGGCATTCAACGACCGCTGAGGGTTCAGCTTGGTCTGCACCGTCGAGAGCGGCATGAACGCCTGGTCGTCCTGGTTCTGAATCCCGCTGCCGCCTTTCGTCTCCATGACGCCGATAACCCTTGCGCTCGTGCCGGTGCGCCCGCCAGCGCTGACGCGCACGTTCTGCCCAATCGGATCGCTATCCCCGAAGAGGTTCTGCGCGACGGTCGCACCCAGCACGATGACCGAACTCCGCGCCGTCGCTTGCTGGTCACTGATGAAGTCGCCCTCGGCCACGTGGAAGCTGTGCACGTCCTGGTATGCTGGCGTGGCCCCGATCACGCGCGTCGCCCAATTCTGGCCGCCGGCGATCAACTGGGCGCCTGTCGTTCGTTCCGGCGACACCCCGGTGAGCAACGAGCCGCCCAACTGCTGGTCGATTGCCGTAGCGTCCTCACTGGTCAGCGTTTGCGCGTTGCCCGCGCCCGTGCGCACGTTGCCCTGCTGCCGTTGCTGGCCCGGGGTAATGAACACCAGGTTCGTCCCGAGCGACTGCACCGAGCTCGTGATCTGCGCCTGCGTACCGTTGCCGATGGACATGAGCGCGATCACCGCGGCCACACCGATGATCACGCCGAGCATCGTGAGGATGCCCCGCAGCTTATTCGCGCTCAGGCCGCGCAGGGCGACCCGGATGCTCTCACCAATATTCATCTCGGTGTCAGTCCTCTTCTACCGGTAACGCAGCGAGGATCTCGCGCGCATCCCGGGGGTTCGCGACCAGTTCATCGCGGTGGATCCGCCCATCTCGGATGTGCACGACGCGGTCGGTGTGCTCGCCGATGTCCGGCTCGTGGGTCACGAACACCACCGTCATGCCTCGCTCCCGGTTCAACCGCTGGAACAGCTCCATGATCTCCTCGCTGCTCCGGGTGTCAAGGTTTCCCGTCGGCTCATCGGCCAGAATAATCGCCGGGTCGGTCACCAGGGACCGGGCGATCGCCACCCGCTGCTGCTGCCCACCGCTCATCTCCGAGGGCTTGTGGTGGATGCGATTCCCCAGCCCAACCGATTCCAACGCCGCAATCGCGCGGGCCCGCTTATCCTTGGCCCCGCTATAGATCAGGGGTAGCTCCACCTGCTCGAGTGCCGGAACGCGCGGCAGCAGATTGAACTGCTGAAAGACGAAGCCAATTTTCTGGTTCCGTACGTTGGCCAATTGGTCGTCGCTGAGCTGGCTCGTCTCCACCCCGTCCAGCTCGTAGGTACCGCTGCTCGGCTGGTCCAAGCAGCCAATCATGTTCATCAGCGTGGACTTTCCAGAGCCCGAGGGTCCCATAATCGCGACGAACTGCCCGCGGTAAACGTCGAGGTCAGCCCCCCGTAGGGCATGCACCGTGGTGTCGCCCAGGTGGTAGACCTTGGTAACCCCGCGGATGCGGATCACTGGCGGTTCGGCGACGGCACGGGCCCCCGGCTGGGATGCCGGCTCAGCCACCTTCTGTGGATCGCTCAGCCTGCCGTTCGTTGGCTGAGTACCGCTGGCTGGCTCAGTCGCCTGGCGCTGCTCGGCCTCAGCTCGTTCCATCGTTTTGGCCATCACGTCGCCTCCCACGGCCATCTACGGCGCCCCGACGAACGTCCCACCGCCGCCAGGAGCTGTGCGCACCCCTGGCACGGATGCGCGCGCCGTCGTCGTGGGGAGTAGGATCACGTCGCCTTCGTTGAGGCCGGAGACGATCTCGGTGTTCGTGTCGTTGGCCAGACCGATCTGCACGACGCGCGCTTCCACGGCGCCACTCGCAGTCTGGACCTGCACCTGCCGCTGCTGAGCGCGCTGCTGGGCCTGGCCACGCTGCCCCTGACCACCTTGTCCGCCCTGACCCGGTGCACGCTGCGCTCCGCCGGCGCCCTGGCCAGCCTGGCCCTGACCGCCCGCCGCCGCGCTACCAGCCGGTACCGCGGACAGTGCCCGGTTCGGGACCATCAGCACGTTGTCGCGCTCGGCGATGATGATCTGGGTGGTAGCCGTCATTCCCGGAAGCACGCCCTGTGGGTTGTCCAGCGAGATGGAGACGGTGTAGCCCACGACCCCCTGGCTCGTCTGGCCCTGCGGGGCGATCGCGGACACCTTGCCCTGGAGCGGCCGCGTACCCAACGCGTCGAACGTGACCGAGGCATTCTGGCCAACTGCCACCTGCGCGATCTCAGACTCGTCCACGAGGACGTCCACTCGCACCCGGCTCGGGTCCACGAGCGTGATCTGCTCCGCCGTGCTCGTCGTGCCCGACGAGGTCGCCGACGAGCCACCGGACTCCTCGCCGACGTTCATCGCCAATGCACTGACGATCCCGTCGAAGGGGGCCGTGATGACGCCGCCATCCAGGCTGTTTTGCGCTGTCGCCACGCCCACCTGGGCCTGCAGCACGGTCGCATCGGCGGCCTGGATGTCAGCCGGCAAATATGGATTCTCCTTCAATGCGAGCTGCGCCTGGGCCTGGGCGATCTGGTCCTGCTGGGCCTGGAGGTCGAAGCTCGTCGACGGGTTTACCAGTTGGTCCAACTGGGACTGCGCCTGCAAGATGGCCTGCTGTTGTGCCAGGATATCTGCGTTCGTATACGGAGCGAGCTTCAGATTCAAGCCGTCCTGCGCCTGTTGCAGGCTCGCCTGCGCCGCCACCAGATCGGCGTTCAGCGGGGTGCCCTGGAGCTGTTGGAGCTTCGCCACCGCCGAGTCGTAGGCGCTCTGCGCTGAGGAGACGCCGGCCACAGCAGCCTGCAGATCCGGCGCGGTCGGACCGCCCAGAGTCTGCTGCAGCTTCGCCTGCGCCGCCTCGTTGGCGCTCTGCGCCGCCTGGAGCGCTTGCTGGGCGCTCGCAACGTCGTCCGGATTGGGCGAGATCAGCGCCTGCAGCTTGGCCTGCGCCGCCTGGAGGTTCGCCGTCGCCGTCTGCACACCAGACTGCGCAGTTACCAGGCTTGTATTCGCAGCGCCGGTACCGGTCAGTTGGGCCAGCTTCGCCTGGGCGGATTGGTAGCTCGCTTGCGCACTTTCCACTGCGGATCGCGCCGCAGTCAGATCAGCGGACGTGCCACCAGACTGCACCTGGTTGAGCTTCGCCTGCGCACTGGCCAGGTTCGCCTGTGCGGTCGCCACTGCCGCCTCGTCCGACGCGAGCTGCGCCGCGGTCGGCGTGGTGCTGGTGGAAGATGAGTTTGTAGTACCAGGCGTGCCGCTCGGCCGAATGGTGCTGCCACCAGGACCACAAACCGTGCCGACCTGGGCGCAGCCCTGGCCTGTAGTCGTGGAGGAGCTCGTGCCCGCCGCGGCCTGGTCAGCCGCGAGCTTGGCCTGGGCGCTCGCCAACGCGGCTTGGGCGCTCTGCACCCCAGCCTGAGCAGACGCCACGTCCGACGACTGCGGATTCTGGAGCAAGCTCAGCTTGGCCTGCGCGCTCTGGAGGTTGGCCGCCGCATTCTGCACCGCCGCCTGGGCGGCAATGAGATCCGGCGAGTCCGGGCTGGTCAGCGCGTCGAGTTGTGCCTGCGCCGACTGGAGCTGGGTTTGGGCGTTCTGCGCCGCGACCTGCGCCGCGGTGACGTCCGACAGGGTTGGGTTCATGAGGGTGTTCAGCTTGCCCTGGGCGCTCGTCAGGCTCGCCTGGGCCTGCACCGCGGCGCTCTGGGCAGATGCCACGTCGGCATTGGTGGGCTGGAGCGCGGCGACCTTCGCCTGCGCGCTCTGCAGGTTGGCAGACGCGCTGTCCACTGCGGCCTGCGCAGAGGCCAGGTCCGCATCCAGCGGGCCAGCCTGCACCTGCTGCAGCTTGGCGAGGGCCGCGGCCACCTGCGCCTGCGCAGAGTCGAGATCCTCGGGCCGGCTGCCCGCCTGCATGACCGCCAGCTTCGCCTGGGCCGCTTGCAACGCGGCCTGGGCCGCCTGGATCTGCTGGGGCCGTGAGGTCTGCATGCCATTCAGCTTGACCTGTGCCGCGTCGAGTGCGGCCCGGGCGCTCTGTACGTCTTCAGGCCGCGCCCCCGCGAGCACCTGAGCCAGCTTGGCCTGGGCGCTGGCCAGATTCGCCTGCGCTTGCTGGACGCCGAGCTGCAACGCTCCGGTGTCGAGCTTGGCCATGACCTGGCCAGCCGTGACGTGGTCGCCCACGTTCACGTCGACTTCGGAGATATGACCCGCCGAACGAAATATCAGCCGGCTCGCCGTCTGCGCGAGCACGGTGCCAGTCGAGCTGACGGTCGACTGGATGTTTCCCGACGTGACGGTCGCCGTCTGCTGCGCAATCGGTGCGGCCGGCGGATTCAAGCGCTGGTACACGAAGAAGCCAGCGCCGGCGAATACCGCAACCGCCACGACCGCGGCGATGATGCCGCTGAACGCCGGCAGCGCCCGCCGGCCGAGCGGGGTGGCAATTTGCATTGGGAGGGCCCTCCTGCCGGGTACAGCCCGGCTACAACTGATTCAGTGTAGCTCCAGGGTCTAATCGCGTTCTTCTTGAAGTGTTAATGTTGTGTAAGCTAAGAGGCAAATCGTCGCATCGTGAATTCTGCGAGGAGGAACCGGATGGCAACCCCGATCAAGAGTCATAAGGTGAGCCACGTCGTGTTCAATGTACGCGACGTCGAGCGCTCCATCGCGTTCTACACTGAGATTCTTGGCTTCAAGCTCTCCGACCGGAACGAGATGGGCATGGCATTCTTGCGCAACGGCACAGATCACCACACCCTCGCCTTTGCGAAAGCCCCGGCCGACGCTGCCCTCCCCTCCTCCAAGGAGTTCGTCACGTTCAACCACCTGGCGCTTGAGGTGGACAGCGTGGAGGACCTCTTCAAGGCCCGCGAGTTCCTCAAGGAGCAAGGCGTCGAGATCACCTTCGAGGGGCGCCGCGGCGCCGGCTGCAACGTCGGTATCGAGTTCAAGGATCCTGACGGCTACAGCGTCGAGCTCACCTGCCAGATGGACCAGGTGCCGTGGGACGGCGAAGCGCGGCCCCACGATCAACATCGCCGCGCCAGCAGCCTCGAGGAGGCCGTCGCCAATCCCGTCGCCGGCGCGGAGCCCGTGGCCGCCGGCCGTTAAGCCGTCGGGCTCTCACCTCTCCCTCGCGCGGGTAGGGGTGAGGGCCGCTTATTCCGCGCTCTGCAGCTCCGCGTTCCGCATCCGGCCAAAGCCACGACGCGGCGCGACCTTGATCTCCTCGAGCCGCAGTGACAGCGCCGTCGCGATCGCCATGGACACGGCGCCGACTGCGAACACACCACGCAACGCATCGGCCATCTCTGCGCGCAACAGCGCCACCTGGCTCGGCGCCATCGCCGCCAGCACCTCCGGGCGGACCAGATTCGTCAGCTCATCGCTGCGTA
The DNA here is from genome assembly GCA_034666705.1 of Chloroflexota bacterium. Classification (GTDB taxonomy): domain Bacteria; phylum Chloroflexota; class UBA6077; order UBA6077; family SHYK01; genus JAXDLH01. The sequence continues at coordinate 571 of JAXDLH010000359.1, read as the reverse complement.
CCGCGCCGCCCACCAGGTCCGCCAGGTGAATCGCCAGATAGGCGCCCAGCACCGTCACCCCCAACGTGCCGCCCAGACTGCGGCTTAGCTGGACCAGCGACGTGGCGACGCCCATAACTTCGCGCTGCACCGAGTTCTGCGCCAGCAGCAACAGCACGGGGAAGCTCAGCCCTACCCCACCGGCGATGATCGACACCGCCAGCACGACGGGGAAGACGCCGGAAGCGGGTGGCAATCCCGCCAGGATGAAGAAGCCGATGGCCCCGGCAGCCATGGTCGCGAAGGCCAGTCGCCGGTACCCGATCTGCTGCATGAAGAAACCGGTCAACACGCTCGCTCCAATCGTGATAACCACCGTAGGGGCAAACAGCAGCCCGCTCTCCGTCGCCGAGATGCCGTGCACCGCTTGCAAATAGAGCGGAACGTAAGTCAGCGACCCGAACATCCCGGCGCCACCGATAAACCCGAGCAGCAGCGTCGTATGGTAAGTACGGTTGCGCAGCAGCGGCAGCGGCAGGATCGGCTCGGCGGCGACCCGCTCATGCCGCACGAACAGCACCAGCAGCGCCAC
>JAXDLH010000358.1:0-5136 GCA_034666705.1 Chloroflexota bacterium | reverse complement strand
GCGAGCCAGGCGCACAAGCGCGTGTTGATCGTAGACAAGCGCGGTCACATCGGCGGCAACGCCTACGATTGCTACGATGAGGCGGGCGTGCTAATCCACCAGTACGGCCCGCACATCTTCCACACGAACTCGGCCGAGGTGTTCGACTACCTCTCGCAGTTCACGTCATGGCGACCCTACCAGCACCATGTGCTGTGCAGTGTCGACGGACAGCTCGTACCGATTCCAATCAACCTCGATACGGTGAACCGTCTCTATGGATTGAACCTCACCGCGTTTGAACTCGAGCGATTCTTCGAGGAGCGGGCCGAGCCGCGCGAGACGGTGCGGACCTCTGAGGACGTGGTCGTGAGCAGGGTAGGCCGTGAGCTGTACGAGAAGTTCTTCAAACACTACACGTACAAGCAGTGGGGACTGGATCCATCCGAGCTGGACTCTTCGGTCATCGCTCGGGTGCCGGTGCGCACCAACCGCGACAACCGCTATTTCACGGACCGCTATCAGTCAATGCCGCTCCACGGCTTCACGCGCATGTTCGAGCGGATGCTGGCGCATCCCAACATCAAGATCATGCTCAACACGGATTACCGGGAGATCGTGGATGTGATCCCGTTCCGCGAGATGATCTACAGCGGCCCGATCGACGAGTTCTTCGACCTGCGGTTCGGCCCATTGCCCTATCGCTCGATTCAGTTCGCCTTCGAGACCCACGACGTGCCCATATTCCAGCCAGAGGCCGTCGTCAACTACCCCAACGACTACGCGTACACCCGCTGCACGGAGTTCAAGTACCTGACCGGGCAGCGGCACGACAAGACGACGGTGGTCTACGAATATCCAACCGCGAGCGGCGACCCGTACTATCCAGTGCCGCGGCCCGAGAATGCCACGGTGTACAAGCAGTACCAGGCGCTGGCCCAGGCGACACCGAACGTCCACTTCGTGGGTCGGCTCGCAACCTACAAGTACTACAACATGGATCAAGTTGTCGCGCAGGCGCTCACGCTGTACCGCAAACTGCAAGGGACGAGCGAGCGCGACGACCAACGTGAGGTAATCGCGAATGAATTGGAGATCGCAGCCCAGTTCGCTGCCGGAGCTCTGGGCGGGAATCGAGAGCTCGGTCACCCGCGTCGGAACGGTGTACACCGACCAACTGCAGTGTAGCGGCCACGCCCAGCGCCTCGACGATCTGGACCGAATCGCCGCCCTCGGCATCCGCACCGTGCGCTACCCAATCCTCTGGGAGCGCACGGCTCCCAACGGAATCGACCGGGCAGATTGGCGCTGGGCAGACGAGCGGCTCGACAGACTCCGCCAGTTGGGCATTCGACCGATCGTCGGGCTGGTCCACCACGGCAGCGGGCCGAGGCATACTAGCCTCCTCGACCCGACCTTCGCCGAGGGACTTGCCGACTTCGCCGCGGCGGTGGCCGAGCGCTACCCCTGGGTCGACGCTTATACGCCGGTGAACGAGCCGCTCACCACGGCTCGCTTCGCCGCACTGTATGGCCACTGGCACCCGCATGCACGCGACGATCGCAGCTTCGCGACCGCGCTGCTGAACGAGTGCCGAGCGGTGATACTCGCGATGGATGCGATTCGCATCGTGCAGCCGGCGGCGCAGCTCGTGCAGACCGAAGATATGGGCAAGACGTACAGCACCCGCCGATTGGCCTACCAGGCGGCGTTCGAGAACGAGCGGCGCTGGTTGTCCCTCGACCTGCTGTGTGGAAGCATGGACGCGTCGCACCCGCTGTGGGAGTGGCTCCGCCCCCTGGCCCGCTCGCAAGCCGAGCTGGAATGGTTCAGACAGCATCCGTGCCCTCCGGACGTGATCGGCATCAACCACTATCTGAGCAGCGAGCGGTTCCTCGACCATCGGCTCGACCGGTACCCCGACGAAGTCCCCGGCGGCAATGGGACTGATCGATACGTCGACTTGTTGGCGGCGCGCGTGGCCCAGGCTGGGGCTGCGGGTCCCAAGACGATCCTGCGTGAGGTGTGGGAGCGCTACCACCTGCCGCTGGCGGTGACCGAGGCCCACAACGGCTGCACCCGGGAGGAGCAGCTCCGCTGGATCGACGAGGTGTGGAGCGCAGCGTGTGCCCTGTGCCGCGATGGCGTCGACCTGCGCGCCGTGACGATGTGGTCGCTATTCGGTGCGTACGACTGGGACAGCATGGTAACGCGCGATGCAGGCCACTATGAACCCGGCGTCTTCGACGTGCGCAGTCCCAAGCCGCGACCTACGGCGCTCGCCGCTATGGCGCGCGCGCTCGCAACCGATAGGAGCTTCGACCATCCAGTACTTGCGACCAAAGGGTGGTGGCGCCGGCCCGAGCGACTCCAGTACCCGGCGGCATACCGGTACGGCGGCAGCCAGGGCGTCCGGCGCGCCGCCGAGCACGCCCAACGGGCGGCGCCGATCTTGATCGTCGGCGCACACGGCACTCTGGGCCAAGCAATGGCCCGGGCCTGCATCGCGCGCGGCCTGACCTACCACCTGGCGACCCGGCAGGAGATCGACATCGCGGATGCCGACTCGGTGGCGCGATCGCTGGAGATCTTCGGGCCCTGGGCGGTCGTGAACGCCGCCGGCTACGTGCGAGTCGACGAGGCTGAGATCGACACACAGGCGTGCTTTCGGGAGAATGCAGTCGGGCCCGCGATGCTCGCCGCCGCGTGTCGGGACCGCGGCATTGCGCTCCTCACGTACTCATCGGACCTCGTATTCGACGGGGCGAAGCGAGCGCCGTACGTCGAGAGTGACCCAGTTGCGCCACTCAACGTCTATGGGCGGAGCAAGGCCGTCGCGGAGCAGGTCGTGCTGGCAGCGCTCCCCGCTGCGCTCGTCGTGCGCACAAGCGCCTTCTTCAGTCCGTCGGATCACCATAACTTCGTGACCAAGGCGCTCGCATCGCTCGAAGCGGGGCGCCCATTCGCCGCCACGGACGACGTCGTCTCCCCAACCTACGTCCCGGATCTGGTCGATCAAAGCCTCGACCTGCTCATCGACGGGGAGCGCGGCATCTGGCACCTGGCGAACGCCGGCGCCATCACCTGGGCGGAGCTCGCGCGGCGGGCCGCTCGCCTGGCGGGGCTCGACCCAACCAGGGTCTGGAGCGCCGCGCCGGGCGTGCCGGGAATCGATGCGCAGCGTCCGGCGTACAGTGCGCTGGCGAGCGAGCGAGGGTGGCTGCTGCCATCCCTCGACGACGCGCTGCTACGCTATATGGAGGATCGTGTGGCGGCGAGGAGTGTACGCCTGGCCGGCGGCGATGAGCTGGCCATAGCAGCGTGAGAGGTGGGCACGGTCGGCCCGAGCTGCACGGGCGAAAGCGGGATGACTGAGTTCAACAAGGACCCACATGTGGACCACGGCGGTCCGGGCTACCCTCGCCCCCAGCTCGTGCGCGCCGAATGGCTCTCGCTCAACGGGCGCTGGGACTTCGCCCTCGACCTCAAGGGGACGTGGCGGCCCGCCGACGTGCCGTGGGACTGCGCCATCGAGGTGCCATTCGCGCCCGAGACGGTGCGCAGCGGAATCGGGATGCACGACCCCTTCCGGGCCTGCTGGTACCGTCGCACCTTCGTCCCACCGCCGCTCGCTCGCGGCCAGCGGCTGTTGTTGCACTTTGGCGCTGTGGACTACGGTGCCACGATCTGGCTGCAAGGCGTGCGCGTCGGCCAGCATGAGGGAGGCTACACTCCCTTTGTGCTCGACGTCACCGAGTTCGTCAACGGCGAAATCCCGCACGAGCTGGTGGTACGAGCGGAGGATGACCCGACCGATCTGGCGAAGCCACGCGGCAAGCAGGATTGGCAGGCCGAGCCGCACGGCATCTGGTACCCCCGCACCACGGGCATCTGGCAGACGGTGTGGCTCGAGCGAGTCCCCACGCCGCGGATCGCCCGGTTGAGTTGGACGCCGAGCCTGGAGCGCTGGGAGATCGACCTCGACGTGGCGATCGACGGCGAGCCGGACGACACGCTGCGGCTCGACGTGACACTCGAGGCGGGCGGGGTCGTGCTGGCAGATGACCGCTATAACGTCCATTCGGGCGAAGTCCACCGCCGAATCGGCTTCTCCGATCCGGGAATTGACGACTCGCGCAACACCCTGTTGTGGAGTCCGGAGCGCCCAACCCTGATCGCCGCGCAGCTTACCCTGCGCGACGGTCGAGGCCAGATCGTGGACACGGTGGAGAGCTACACCGCGCTGCGCTCGATCGCCGTGCAGGGTGACCGACTCGTGCTGAACGGACGCCCCTACCCGCTGCGCATGGTGCTCGACCAGGGCTACTGGGCAGACTCGGGACAAACGGCGCCCGACGATGGGGCGCTGCGGCACGACGTCGAACTGGCGAAGGCCATGGGATTCAACGGCGTCCGCAAGCACCAGAAGATCGAGGATCCGCGCTACCTCTACTGGGCGGACCATCTCGGGCTGCTGGTGTGGGAAGAGATGCCGAGCGCATATCGCTTCACCAGGACCTCGATCCAACGGGTTCTGCGCGACTGGAACGACGCCCTCGACCGCGACAGCAGTCACCCCTGCATCATCACCTGGGTGCCGTTCAACGAATCCTGGGGCGTACCGAACCTCCCTGACGTCGAGGCGGAGCGCGACTACGTGCAGGCGCTTTACCACCTGACCAGGACGGTCGATCCCACCCGACCCGTCATTGGCAATGACGGCTGGGAAAGCGTGGCTACGGACGTTATCGGCATCCACGACTACGATCCCTCACCGGAGCGGATCCTGCGGCGATACGGGGCCGATGGCGAGCAGCCCCGCCTCCTCGCGCGCGAGCGGCCCGGAGGGCGCATGTTGCTGCTCGGAGAGCAGGCTGGGGCGAACCGCCCGATCGTGCTTTCCGAGTTTGGTGGCATAAGCTACGCACCGAATCCCAGGGGCACGTGGGGATACACGCGGGCGGGCTCGCCCGCGGAGCTGGCGGACAGCTATGAGCGGCTGCTCGACGCGGTGCGGCGCATCGATCTGTTCTCCGGCTTCTGCTATACGCAGTTCACCGACACCTACCAGGAGGCAAACGGCCTCCTGTATATGGACCGGACCCCGAAAATTCCAATCGAGCGCATCCGCACCGCCACCCAGGGTCCACGGGGCGA
>JAXDLH010000357.1:0-12345 GCA_034666705.1 Chloroflexota bacterium | reverse complement strand
TGTCGCACTCCCAGCTCGAGCGCGAGTTCGGCCGTCGTTAGCCGTACACCTCACGGTTGGCACAGTGTGGCAGTCGCTCGCCGCGCAACCCGGCCAACAGGTTTTGCGCCGCCATCTCCGCCATCCGGCTCCGCGTCGCGACGCTCGCGCTGCCAATGTGCGGCACCACGATGCAGTTGGCCAGGGTCAGTAGCGGATGATCGGCAGGCAATGGCTCCGGATCAGTCACGTCGAGCGCCGCCCCGCCGATCTCCCCATTGTGAAGCGCATCGACGAGAGCCCCAGTATCGACGAGCGGCCCGCGGGCCGTGTTCACCAGAATCGCGGTGCGCTTCATGGCGGCGAACACCTCTGCACCGAACAAGCCGCGGGTCTCGGGGGTGAGCGGAGCATGGAGTGAGATGAAATCGCTCTCGCGCAGCAACGTTGGCAGCTCCACGAGCTCGACGGCGTCAGGCGGGGGCTCGGATGGGGCGTGGCCCGACCCACTCGCCAGCACGCGCATCGAGAACCCACCGGCGCGCCTGGCTACCGCGCGACCGATGCGGCCGAGCCCCACGACGCCGAGCGTCGCGCCGTGCATGTCGTGGCCGAGCAGCAGCTCCGGCTCCCAGGTGCGCCATTCGCCGCGCTCGACGTAGCGCACGCCCTCCGCGAGCCGCCGAGCGGCCGCCATCAGCAGCGCCCAGGCCAGATCGGCGGTCGTCTCGGTCAGTACGTCAGGCGTGTGACCCACTGGAACCCGACGCGCCGTCGCGGCCGGGAGGTCGACGTTGTCGACGCCCGCGGCGTAGTTGCTGATGACCTTTAGCCCCGGCCCCGCAGCGTCCATGATCGCCGCGTCGATCCGATCCGTGAGGAGCGACAGGATGCCGGCACAGCCCGCGACCCTGGTGAGCAGCGCTTCACGCGGCGGAGACAGTAGTCCGTCCCAGAGGTCGACTTCACAGCTCCCGGCGAGCAGGTCCAGGCCAACCGCGGGAATGTGCCGCGCTACGAACACGCGCGACCGGGTAGATGGCTGAGCTCGACTCAAAGATGCTCCTCGCACGCTATGCCGATTTCGTATGCCGCCGCCGCACAGCCTAAATGGCAATCATTGCATCGCGAACGGGTATTGGTGGCGTGGGCGACGCGGTGACGACGCCGTCTCGCGCATTGTACCGATGCGCCAACGGAGCCTGGCCGCCTCGATTTGACGCTCCGCGCGCCAACCGGTAGCATGCGGGCACGCTGCCGCCGATGTCGCCCAGCAGGGAGGCTGCCCGTGGTCCTGACCGCGCCGCGCCTCTCTGCACGCACCGTGCGGCGCCGGGCGCGGTTGGCCGCCCTGTTCTTGCGCCGGGAGCGACTCCCGCGGCTCATCGCGCTTGAGGCGCTCATCCTCGTCTGCGGCGCGGTCGCAATATTCTTCGCCGAGCACGGTGCCGAGGGCGCCACGATCGGCTCGATCGGCGAGGCGTTCTGGTTCAGCGTAGTTACCATGACCACCGTGGGCTATGGTGACTACACGCCGCACACCGCGCTTGGCCGGGTCATCGGCGTCGTGATCATGGTTGGCGGATTCAGTCTGCTGTCGATCATCACGGCGACCATCGCTTCGATCCTCGTCGCGCAACGGATTCAGGAGGGACGCGGTTTGGAGACGATCCGCCTCAGGGACCACGTGCTGGTCTGCGGCTGGAACCACGACGCCGAGCGGGTGCTCGAGGGATTACTCACCGGGCCAAACAAGGATGTCGCCGTCGTCCTGGTGAACGAGCTGCCCGAGGAGACCGCCAAAGAGACGCTCGCACGGCACTCGGAGCGCGAGCTGCACTACGTCCATGGCGACCCGGCCTCGGAGTTGACGCTCGAGCGCGCCAACGTGGCACACGCCCGCGCTGCCGTGGTCCTGGCCGACACGTCGCGGGGCGATGAGAGCGCTGCCGACGACCGCACCACCCTCGTCACGCTTGCTCTGAAGAGCGTACGAGCCGACATCAACGTCACGGTGGAGGTACTGGACCTCAAGAGCGAGGCGCACCTTCGCCGGGCCGGGGCTGATCACATCGTGATCAGCGGCGAGTTCAACGGCTTCCTCCTCTCATCGGCGGCAATCGCCCCCGGGGTGGCCCAGGTCGTGCGCTCGCTGCTCTCGTTCGGGGCCGCGGAGATCCATCGGCAGAGTATCCCGCCCGAATATGTGGGCCACAGTTTTGGCGAGCTGCTTGCCGCGCTGCGCCAGCGCAATGGCTTCCTCGCGCTCGCGGTCGTGACCGAGGAGAAGGGTCTCTCTTTACAGGACCTGCTCACCGACGATCTGTCGCTCGTCGACGCATTCATCAGGCAACAGTTCAGCGAGGCGGGTCGCGAGTTCCTTCGCTTCGAGGAGGGTGGGATCCGGGTGCAGATCAATCCCGAAGACAGCTACCTGATCGGGCCGACAGATTCCGTTATCGGCGTCCCAGGCCGCTCGTGATCGAGCCGTCGCGCCTCCTGCACACGGCACTGTTCGAGGGACTCAGCGAGACCCAACTCTCCGGGGTGCTCGCGGCCAGCGAAGCGCAGAGCGTGGCCGCGGGTTCCACGCTCCTGCGCGAAGGGGAGTACAGCGACTCGCTCTTCATCCTCACCTCGGGAACCGTCGAGATCACGCGGCGGATGGGGCTCGAGATGAATGACGTTCAGGGCGCGCCGCGGCGCAAGACCCTGGTGCAGCTAACCGCCCCCCAGTTCTTCGGCGAGATGGGATTGCTCGAGGAGGTCGAACGCTCGGCGACGGTGATTGCGCGGAGCGACTGTCAGGTGCTGGAGTTGCGGCGGGCCGACTTCGAGCGACTTGCCGCGGCGGATCTCGACCTCGCCTATCGGCTCGTGCGGAACATCGCGATCGTGCTCGCCTCCCGGCTCCGCAGTACCGACCGGGACGTGCTGAAGCTCACGGCGGCGCTCAGCCTTGCGCTCGGCAATCGATGAACGATTACGCGCCGACCGGTGCTGCGCCAGCTCACTTGGCTCAGCCGCTCTCGGTCTGACACGGCGGCCCCGCTTGCGGATCGCGGCAGACCGTGCCTCACGCGAGCTTCGCCGTTACCTCGATCTCGATCAGCTTGCCCTCGGTCGAGTAGCCATCGGCGAAGCTGAATTCCGTGGGGACAGCCGCGGCCGCGCGGGCTGCAAGCAGTGATCGCAGCGAATCGAGCGATTCCCCGCGATGGAGGATGCACGAGATTCCGGAGACGTGTTCCCAACCGACGCGCGCGTGGGCGAGCGTGCCGCTGATGCCGGCCAGGATCTCCTCGACCTGCCCGGGCAGACCGGGCAGCACCGACGTGACGCCGGACAGGAACACCGCCGAGTCGTAGACCAGATACCGCAGTGGGACGATCGGCGGGTCGTATTCGACGAGCGTCTTCACCTGGCCTGGCCGAGACGGACGCATCGCCCACAGCTCGATGGCGATCAGCGCATCAGAGTCGAACACATCGGGAGCGATGAAGCTCGAGCTCGCGGACCGCGCGGACCCGCTGAGCGCCCCCACGCGCGCGCGGCTCCCCTGGTCGCGGCTGGCCCGGTCGCGGGCCCAGAGCCGCGTCCGCACCGTATCGGCGAGCGACAGCCCGAGCCCGCGCAGCTCCGCATCCATGCGGCGGATCAGCTCGTCGGTCTGCGCCGCCGCCTCGAGGTCTGCGCGCCCCTCAGCCCGCAGCACGACGAGCTCATGACCCAGCCGACTGGAAATACATGTCTGCACTGCGTTAGAGCTCCACTTCGAAATAGAGGGGGTTCGCCGTGACCTTCACCCCCGGAATCAGGGGAGCATCCTCGTCGGAACGGAGGACCGCGCCCTGCACCTTTTCGCTCAGGGCGTCGACGAGCCCCGGAAGCGGCATGTTCCCCCAGTGCTTCTTGACCGCCATGTCGTGGAACACGGGGATCATCGCCAGCCGGAGGCCGTCCATCAGCTCCAGGCCCTTTGCCCGCAACGTCGCGTTATGGCTCCCGTGGTGACCCACCTTGTAGAGGATCGTCCGCTTGAGCAGGTCCGGACCGGTGACCGTGCGGTCATCTATCGTCCAGCTCAGATCCTGCCAGGAGAGCCAGTTGCCGACCTGGGCATCCGCAGCGAATAACAGGACGTCGCCGTCCGCGAGCTCGATCGCGATGACCAGGCTGGTGTTGTTGGTCGCGCTATCGAGCTGCATCGCAAGGTCCGCTGCCGCGCCGAGCCACGCGTCGTCGATTCCGCGCCACGACGCGTCGTCGGACCAGTAGTGCTTGAGGAAATCCAGCTCCTGGGCCACCTGGTTGGGAATCGCGTAGAGCGAACTGAATGGCGAGTCGGCCACCTCTCCCGCCAGGTACGGCACCACCTCGGCCGCGAAACCCTCGGCGGCAATACCGTACGTCTCGGGAGCTTTCGTCGAAGGAAGCGTCTTTTTGATGAGGGCTTCGTCGCGCGGCGGTCCCAGGACGTACAGCCGCGCCCCGACAGCGTCGAGCAGCATGGGAGGGTCCCCCGGCTTGCAGTAACGCGGGTCGTCCCGCTTTCCTCTCACCGCCTCCAAGGCGTCGTTCGTCGTCCCACCGCTTGCCGCGCCGAAGAACTCGAGCAGCGTGCCGACCACATCTGCCCCTTGCTCATCGCCCGCCAGGCGCATCCGCGCGGAGCTGAGGCGCAGGTTGTCCAGGTGCTGATGCCGTTCGACGGTGAGTTTTTGCGCGAGCTCGTCGTCGGGGTCCTCGGTCCACGCCAGCCACACCGCATCAGCAGCCAGCCTCGCAAATGCTTCGGGCGCCTGGATGAAACCCGAGAGGTGGTCCCAGTGCTCGTGGGTGGCGACCAGCAGGTCGACCTTCCCGCCGGTCGTTTGCAACACGTCCTCAAGAACGCCCTGCATGACGTTCGCGGCGTTCGCCGTTCCAAGAATGACGCCGCAGTCGATCAGGATGAAGTAGGGGCTAGCGTCGTGGCGCGGCAGCGTCACGAGGAGGCAGTCCCCAAGACCGTGCCGATACATCCGCACGCGGGCGCGAAAGCCAGCCGGAGCGCCCTCGCCGTTCATCGCGGACTCCCGTCGTTCGCCGCAACTCGGGTGGCTGGTACGTCGTCGCCCGCGGCGACATGTTTTTGTCGCGCTTCACGATGGATCAGCGCGAACGGCTCGGCCCGCCGGTCGGCGTTCATGAAATAGGTGGCGGGTAACTGGTCTGTCGTTTCCAGGGCAAATCCCTGCAGCTTTGCGATTCGATCCGCCGAGTCAGCGCGCTTGCGCACGAAGTAGCGGGCCTCGGCGCGCTTGAGATCGATCAGCAGCGTGCACCCGCTGCGGACGTGACCACCCCCTTTCGGCCAGAAGGTTTGCGTAATCTCCACGACGAGATCCGCCTGAATCCGGCCATCTGGCGCGACGCGGCGCGCTGGCCGGACCGAATGAACCTCGATCGGATGCAGATCGCCCTCGATCCCATCCACGGTAACGGGTTCCGTTTGCGCGATGCGCCGGAGCCCCAGCGCCGTGAGCTCCTCGTCGGACACCTCGGCCGGATTCATCAACCAACGATGCATCGTGCGGGCATTCGCCAGCGATTCTTCGTAGGCTCGACGCCGGTCACTGTCCAGGTCCCAATCAACGTTTAGCTGTTTGAGCACGTTGCGGACGTTCGTCAGGCGCAGGGGCGGTGGCTCCCAGACGAGGCTGTCTTGCGCCAGGCTCTTTACCTCGCTCGGGTAGATCCCGCGCGCACGGAAGGCCGCGATGAAGGCGACGCGGTACGCCCGCTGGTCGTCGGGCACCAGGTCCCGGTCCGCGGTGATGAGCGCCCGCAGGTACTCGCCGAAGGTGATGTCCACGGGCGGACAGTAGTCGAGGGCGCGAATACAGATAGCCAGCACGTGCGCGGCCGCCTTACTGGCTTCGGCAGCCATCCGCTCCACGAGGTCCACCGGGAGATTGCCCGGCGGAAGCACGCCCGTACCGCCAGTGGCGAGCCGCACGAGGTCGGTGGTACGAAAACGGTAGATCTGCAAGAAGGCGTCGAACACTGCGGCGACGAGCACCGAGCCGTGCGTGTGCGGCTCGGTCGCCGACCCATAGTCTTTGGGCGTCGGGATGGCCGGTACCCACGTGTTGTCGGCTGCGGTATGCCCAATCGCATCCCGCAATGCGCCGTAGTAGCCCTCCGCGTGGCCGAACTCCACCGCGAGCTGGGCCAGCAGGTTCTCCTGGCGCAGGTCGCCGCGCGTAGCGGCGATCGCCTGCCGCAACGCTTCAGGCATCGTGAAATGCTGAAACAGCGCCACGACGTCCGCAAATGCCTCGTGGAAGGCGAGCACGTCGGGGTTGGTCGGCTCGCGAAACCGCCGGTGCAAGCCGTCGAGCAGGGCGTGCGTCGTCTCATGGGCCACGATGTCATGAGAGAGCGCGCAGAAGACCAGGCCGCCAGGCAACACGTCGTCGGAATCGGTCTCCGACGCGGTGAAGTAGCCAAGGAGCAGCGCCTTCCGTTCGGGACTGTAAAACGAGTTTGCGGTCCGCAAAGCGTGTGGATAGATCCGCAGGCGCTGTACGAACTCGTCCACGCGCTTGCCGTCCGGGCCCTGCGTCTCACGAGGCGCCCAGAGCGCCACCCGGCCGAGGGCGCGCTCGAAGTGCTCGATCGTCGTCATGGCGGTCGCGTAGACCATCTGCTGGTGAAATTGCGGGTTCGCCTCGGACGGTCGCAGTCCGTCGCGGACGAGCAGATGCGGATGGTTGAGGTCAACCGGCGCATAGCAGCACTGGCTCACTGGATCGACGTCGATCACCTCGAGGTACTCGCCAACTGGGCCCGGTGCGAGCTCCTCCTCCCAGCGAACGTTGAGCACCGCCTCGTTGATGCCGAGGGTCTCGAGGTGGGTACCGATGGACGGGTCGTATGCATACACCTTGAGACGACGGGCGGGGGGCTTGGGCAATGGCGGGTTGATCGCGTGTTAGAGGTGGTCCGCCAGTACCGGATCACCCACGGACACGGGTAGCGCAACCACGTGGACTCGTCGACCGGACGCATGCAGAGCGTTGCGCAGCGCGTCCGATGCGTCGGACTGGCTGGCGAGCGCATCACCTATTTCTCGGAGCTTCCCCGGGTCGAACTGCGCGGGGTCGGCCGATGGATCAGGAAGCAGCGCCTCTATCTCGGCGCGTTGTGAGAGCTGAAGGGCCTCGAGCTCGAGCATTCGCTGCCGTGCATCTGGCGCGGCGAGGCTCTGGCCGAAGAAGAGCCGCAGGATCGGAAATACCGCGGAGTCCGGGGGCTCTTTGCTGAGGGTGGCTCCGTCTGCGGGAGCAAGGTTGAGCGCGTCCGCGACGCGCAGTTCACCGCGGCCGATGCGATCGACGTCGCCACCCCGCGCGCTGTCGAACAGCGCCTTGCGCACCGCCTCGACCCGCATCCACGGTTCGGCGTACTGGTCCAATTGGGCTTGGTGGCGCTGAATCCAGATCGCCGCAGCCGCAGCCACCTGCGGGGTGGCACACGAGGTACCGGCGCCGTCGAAGTTGACGACCCCCGGACAGCCGAACTGCGCCCAGGGAATGTTTGGCGTGTACCCCGAGATCGCCGTGCGCATCTTCTTCGGCGGGCCGTAGTCCCCGGCCATGAGTCCGAAACCGAGGTCAGCGTACGGCGCCTCGTTCGCCATCACGCCACAGGCCGCCACCACGCGGCCGAAGCGCGCGGGGAACACGGTCTGATGGGTCGGCAGGTTGGCGAAATTGTTCCCCGCAGCCGTCACCACAAAGACGCCGGCTTCATACAGGGCATTCACCGCGTCGGCCCACGCCCGGGAGGCTACCCCGCCCATGCTCATCGTGATGACGTGGACCCGGGTAGCCGGGTCGGCGCAGAGACTGTGGACATAATCAAACGCGCGGGCAATGGCGCTGGTGTTGAAGAGCAGCACGACGCTATCGGCAATGCGGATCGGCACGACCTCCGCGAATGGAGCGGCCCCGATCGCGGGTTGGTTCAGGAACGCGCGGCCGGCGAGCACGCTGATCGTGCCGGTTCCATGGCCGCGACTGTGGATCACGGCGCCGTCGGTGTAGTCGTACGCCTCATTCGGATGGTCGACGTCGACGAAGTTGCGCGCCAGAGCGACGTTCAAGTGCGCTGGAAGCGCCTGGTGATTGGGATCGTACCCGGTGTCGAGGTGCGCCACGCGGACGCGATTGGTGCCCGGATCGCCGATGGCCGTGAGCGCAAGATCGAATTGACCGTGCGCCGCGTCGCGGTGCCAGTACGGGTTGGGATTGGTGGGGAAGCTGCCATTCTGCGGCTTCGGCATGCAGGTACCCGCCATCGCCAGCGCCGCGGCGGGAGCTTGATCGAACACCCACTGCTGCTGCAGGTCAGGCTCCGCGAACTCGGGAGCCGGCACGTCATCTAATGCGAGCCCACCAGACATTAAGTTGTGACAGAGGTCCCACGCCTTCTGGCTGCTCATGCTGAGACTCGGGGTGAGCACGTGCCAGGCAGCCGACGGCGCGAGGCCCTGGCGCTCGTCGCCAATGCTGGTGAAGAGCGGCTCAGCCTCGAATCCGATGCGCCCGGCACCGGCGGCAAGCCGGTGCGCTGGCACACCCGCGCGGGTCTTGACGAGAATGCGCGACGCCCCGGTTACGATGGGCATGGTGACCCCCCAACTATTGGCAGGCGCAGCGGACAGGCCGCGCTCGTGCGACAAGTACATACTGCGATCAGGCCATCTCTGGCAAGCAGATCGTGCTACTCGACGTACGTCGGTAGCAATCTGGAGCCTACCTATTGCGGCGCGGCGTGTCAATCAACCGCAATGCCGCGCGGTCATCCTCTGCCCAGCGGCGAACGATTGACCGGCCGCCGCGTCATCCGCTGACACGCGATCGGGGCCGAGTCGCGCATCGAGACCGGCCCTTGGAGGACCTGCATGCCAGGTATGGCGTGGGCGGCGACTGCATGATACGGTTGGCGCACCCAATGCACGGCAGCCATGAGCATTATGAGGGAGGGGAGACAGGGATGACTGAGTCGACAGATGAGCTCCGCAGGCGAGTGGCGATCGCGTGCCGCGTGGTTGGCGTGGACCTCGGGTCCACCGGCCACGTCAGTGCGCGCATTCCTGGAACCGACGAGATGTACCTCCGCTGCCGGGGCGGTGGGAGCGAGGGTGGATTGCGCTATACAGATCTCCACCACGTGCGGCGCGTCGATTTCGATGGCGAGGGGCCGGCGCTCGGCAAACGTCACGCCGCACCGGGGGAGACCCCGCTCCACGGCGAGATCTACCGGACGTTTCCGGAGGTCGGGGCCGTCGTGCACGCTCACCCGTATTTCACGCTCTTGTGCGGCGTCACCGGGCTCCAGTTTCGACCGATCGTCGGCGGCTACGATCCCCAGGCCACGCGCCTCGCCATGGCCGGTGTGCCCGTCTATCCACGTGCCGCCACCGTGACCGACAAGGGGATGGCCATGGAGATGATCGACGTCATGGGGGAGCGGAACGTGGTCCTCCTCCAGGCGCACGGGGTGGTCACGACCGGGCGCACCGTCCAGGAAGCGCTCGGCGTCGCCCTGCGCCTCGAGCATCTTGCCAAGATCACCTGGTCCATCGCCGCCGCCGGGCTGCAGGCGCCGGATATTGCCGGGGCCGACTACGAGCGCTACGACGCCAGCAACCCCGACCGTCCTCGGCCGCCATCGCATCGCGGCGCGCAGGCGGTCTCGCCTGAGGACCGCGGATTCATGGTCGCCCACATCGGCCACCTGCAGGAGACCGTTGGACTACCCAGTTGGGAGCTCGACGAGGAAGGGTAGCCCGGCCGCCCGCCGACCAGATGAGAAAACTGGGCAGCCAGGCTACTTCGAGGCGGAGAAGGAGATCAGCCGATCCTGCGCGGGGTCGCGGATGATGCCCATCGGGTCGCCCCCCTCACGGACCAGGTCGATCTGCTGCTTGAGCAACTGGCGGAGCATCACCACGCCCTTATCGCCAACCCCGAGATGCTCCAGGCTGCGGTCGCGGATGGGGCCCTGGGTCTCCCACGCCATCGAATCCTGGCTCGGGAAGCTGTGCATGTGGAAGGCGCCGTCAGCATCTTTGAGCTCGATGTACTCGACCGGCGGCACCTCGACGGCTTGGATACTGCCATCGGGCGAGGGATTGAAGCCGAGCCAGTAGGTCAGGGTATGCGTGTCATCGGTGGGCACCCGCCAGAACAGGTCGATTGGGCCATGCCCGCTGGAGTGGCGCAGCATGTTGGGAAAGATTGCGGGGTGGCCTTCCTCGCGATAGCCGTCAGCGCCGCCGAAGTGGCGGCGCTTGACAATGCCCCATTCGGAGATCTCAAAGTCGAGCTCGATCGGGCGGAACTGAAAATCCTTCCGCAGCCCGAGCTTGTAGTTCCACATGGAATGCAGATAGGTGTTGTGGGTGGGGTCGACGTTGGTCTCCTGCACCTGGAGCCAATTCGCCTCTAACAAGGGATGGATCTCGATCTTGTGGGTGCCGTCCTCCCGCGCGATCACATCCCAGCGGGGCAAGATTGGGGCGGGCAAGGGGCCGAGGTAGGCGAAGAGCAAGCCGCGCATCTGCTGCACCGGATAGGCCGCCTGGTGCACCACGTGCTTCATCATCGATTCGGCCGGCTCGAAGGGCTGCTCCAGGATGCGCCCATTCGGGTCGTAGACCCAACCATGGTACGGACAGCGGAGGTTGCAGCCTTCCACGAAGCCGTAGTAGAGCGAGGCCCCACGGTGGGCGCACTGCTCGGCGATGAGGTGGTACGAGCCATCCTCGCCCATGTAGAGCACGAGGTCCTCGCCGAGCACGCGGACGCGCTTGGTGGGGTGTTCCGCGGTCAGCTCCGGCACCACGCCCACCGGCTGCCAGTAGCGGCGCAGCAGCTCGCCCCCCGGGGTGCCGGGGCCCACCTGGGTCAGCAGTTGGTTCTCTTCAGCGGTCAACATATAGGTGCTCCCTTCGGTGTACTCATCGCAGCGCTCAGTCCTGGGCGTTCCAAGCTAGCCACTGAAGCCGTGGAACAGCCATAGCATCCTGCGTCGGAGGATGGCCAACTCCCTCACGCGCCTGAAACGGGGCTGCACGGTACTGCCGCGTCGTGCGATGTCCTGCTGGTCCATAGGGCGATTCTATGTCGCATTGTCGCCCAGCACAAGTGACCCGGCCCTTATGGACAGTAAGCGGTGCCAGTGGCACAATGGAGCCCGGCCTCGGGGTTCCTCTCCGAGGACGCGGCCAGGGCACGAAGCTGGCGAGCGGAGGAGACCACTGCAACTACAAAGGGAGGGCGAAGGTTTGACTGAACAGGAGTCGGGACGGAGATCCAACGGGCGGCGGTTGACGCCGTATCGGCAATGGCAACAGGGCGAGGGCATTCCGATCAGCGAGGGGTCCTACGTCGCCGACCTCTATACCCTCGAAGTCGTCCCGTGGGCGAGAACCGGTCAGCGGGGTGCATTCGTGAACCTGGCAGGCCAGGAGCAGGACGACGCCTACGTCCTCGAGATCGCGCCGGGCCAGCAGACCGAGGTGCTGCATCACCTGTTCGAGGCAACGGCATACGTGCTCGAGGGCCGCGGGGCGACGACGTTCTGGCAGGAGGGTCAGCCGAAGCAGACGGTCGAGTGGCAGCGCGGCAGCCTCTTCTCGCCACCCCTCAACGCGTTCTATCAGCACTTCAACCTGGATGGACAACGACCGGCGCGGCTGTTCGCGGTCACCAATGCGCCGATGGTGATGAACATGTTCCGCAACCCGGGCTTCGTGTTCGACGATCGCTACGTCTTCGACGACCGCTACGACGGACGCGATGACTATTTTGCCGATACGGGTCACAGTACCAGCGCACGCGAATGGCAGACCAACTTCGTGGCTGACCTCCGTGCCTTTCAGCTCGTCGACAACCCAGGACGCGGCGTTGGCAACGCCCGCATGGGTTTCTCCCTCTCCGACAATCAAATGGCCGCCCACATGAGCCAGTTTCCGCCGGGCACGTACAAGCAGGCCCACTGGCACGGAGTCGGCGCGCACGTGATCATCCTCGGTGGCCAGGGCTACTCCCTGCTCTGGTTCGAGGGCGAGGAGCGGCGCAAGGTCGACTGGAAGGATGGCAGCGTGCTGTCCCCACGCGAGCGTGAGTACCATCAGCACTTCAACACCGGGCAGGGGCCCGCCCGCTACCTCGCGCTGCGGCTGGGCAACCTGGACACCCAACATCGCCAAATGGTCGAGGACTGGTCCGGTGGCCGCGAGGGGTCGAGCTTCTACTCGGGGATTCCCTACGACGCGGAAGACCCCGCCATCTATGAGCAGTACGTGCA
>JAXDLH010000356.1:0-6755 GCA_034666705.1 Chloroflexota bacterium | reverse complement strand
TGGCGAGCAGCTCGAGGGCCGCGTCGCCCGCGTCCGCCTCGAGCACGGTGTACCCTTTCGATGCCAGCACACTCGTGGCAAGTGCGCGGACCGCCGCGTTGTCCTCCACGACCAGGATCGTCTCGCTGCCCGGCATTGGCGCCGGCGCCATCTCGACGGGCGCCTCGGATGCGACCGCATCGGCGATGTTCGGCAGATAGACGTTAAAGGTCGTGCCACGCCCCGGCTCGCTATACACGCGGATCTCGCCGTTGCTCTGCTTCACGACGCCGTAAACCATCGACAGACCAAGCCCCGTCCCCTGGTCTGGCCCCTTGGTGGTAAAGAACGGCTCGAAGATGCGCGCCGCAGTTGCCGCATCCATCCCAACACCGGTGTCACTGACTGCGAGACGCACATAGCAGCCGGCCGCCAGTTCGTTCGCCGGTCCAACGTCGTCGGGGCCAACCACGACGTTCGCGGTGGAGATGGTCAGCTTGCCACCGCGCGGCATTGCGTCGCGTGCATTGACGGCGAGATTGAGAATGACCTGCTCGAGCTGACCGGGGTCGGCGAGTACCCGCCCGAGATCCGGCGCCTGGAAGGTCACCAATTCGACGTCCTCGCCGATCACGCGCTGCAACAGGCGATCCATGCTCGCTACAGTCGTGTTGAGATCCACCACCTCCGCCAGGAGCACCTGCTGCCGACTGAACGCCAGGAGTTGACGCGTGAGCACCGAGGCTCGCTCCCCCGCCCTCGTCACCTCCTCGATCAACGGCCGGCTGGAGTCACCCGGCCCGAGCCGGCCCAGGGCCAGCTCGCTGAATCCGATGATCGCGGTCAGCAGATTATTGAAGTCGTGCGCGACGCCGCCGGCCAAGACACCCACGGCCTCCATCTTCTGGGCCTGGCGGAGCTGCTCCTCGACGCGCTGCCGTTGCTCGCGTGCTTGCAGCGACTCCTCGCTGAGGCGGGCCTTCTGCCAGGCGATGCCCACGTGCCGCCCGATTGCTTCGAGCAGGTGCACCTGCCCCGGCGTGAAGTATCGGAGCGTGCGGCTGCCGAGCTGGATCGTCCCCAGGATCTCCTCATCGCCCCAGACCGGCACGATCACGGCCGAGGCCACTCCCTCGCTGCGCAGGGTCCGCCGCCCAGGAATCTCCGCGAGGTTCTCGATCACCTGCGTCTGGCGTACCGTTGAGGGATCACGGGCGGAGGTGCCGTCGGCGCGGATGCCGAGCCCGGAGTGATGGCGGCGCACATTTTCCGGGTCGCGATAGCCGCGCGACGCGACTGGCTCGAGCTGGGTGCCGCCGGGGCTCAGGAGGCGGATGTTGCCCATGTCGAACGCGCAAACCGCCATCGCCTCGTCCAGCAGCATCGGCAGGATCGCGTCGAGATTGGGCGAGCTGAGGATCACGCGACTCAGATCGTGGAGAATCTCCAGCTCGTGATTGCGTGCTCGCACCTGCTCGTCCAGCCGCGCCTTCTGCGCGGCGAGGCCCATCTGGCTGCCGACTGCCGCGAGCAGCCGCAGCTCGGCGGGTGAGATCGGGCGGGGGGCGCGCAGCCCCAACAGCATATAGCCGTGCACCGCGCTCTCCGTCCGGATCGGGACCGACACCGCGGTCTTGACGCCCTCCCGCTGCAGACCGCGCAGGCGCCCGGCGCCGGGTAAGTCGTCGATCACCTCCGGCTCCGTCGCGAGCATGCCCCGGAACCGCGGCCGCGACGCAACGTCTTGAGTTCGCGAGCCGCTCGGGTCCGTGGCGGACCCTGGCGCGCCGAAGGCGTTCTCCAGGTCGCGGTATCCCCGCTGCGAGGCCCCCTGAATGTCCGTGCCATTGGACTCCATGAGGCAGACGGTCGCCACATCGTACGGTCCTGACTGGAGGATGCGGTCGAGTGATTCGTCGAGGAACGTCCCGAGATCCTGCGCGCGCAGGAGCGAGGTACCGATCTCGAGCAGCAGCTTGGACTCTTCCGCTCGGGCCGCCTCCGTGGCGATCGCCTCCCTCTCAGCATGCAATCGATCGGTGATGTCTACGCCGATGGTGACGGCGGCGCGGCCCTCGTCGTACTTGCGTGCTGCAATCAGGAAGGTCTGCGGACCTTCTGGCCCAATGGCGGGGAATGTCATCTCGATGGTCGTGGACTCGTCGGGGCTCGCGAACAGCGTCTTCACGAACTGCACGAAGCCCTCGCTGCCCTCGCTGAAGTCAATGGGCTGGCCCGCGAACGATTCCTCAGGGAGGTGGATGATCTCGGCCAGGCGGCGGTTCACGCCCAGGTACGTGAGGTCGGCGCTGACCCATGCCACGCCGCCCGGTATGGCGTCGAGCACGGCCTCGAGCTGACCTTTGGCATGAGCCAGCTCGGTGAGCAGCGCAGCATGCTGCGCCGTTGCCGATCGGTGCTCCCAGTTTTGTGCCGCACGACGCTCGGCGATCGCCAGCCGGGTCTCGAGCGCACCCAGATCGAAGGGCTTGGTAAGGTAGTCGTCCACACCCGCCGCGAGCGCCGTGCAGAGGTCATCCGTCTGGTGCTCCGCAATCAGGAGAAGGACAAACGACGCCTCGCCCTCGGCGCTCGTGCGCACTCGTCGGCACAATTCCAGGCTGCTCATCCCCGGCAGCGTCAAGCCGACTATCAGGAGGGGGGCGGGCTCCGACTGGAATGCGTCCCACGCCGCCTCGGCACGGTCATGCGCCACGACGGCATGCCCGCGCGCGGCGAGCGCCTTGGCGACAAGCTCACGAACTGTGGCGTCGCCTTCTACGAGCAGGACGCGCATGCGATCCTCCGGCCGCGACGCCTGGATGCAATTCCCGGTGGTGCCAGGCTACTATCTGTCAATGCTGGCGTCAATGCGGCCTGCCTGCATCTGCCAAGTGGCCTATTTGCCGAAGCGGCGAGCAGTGCCAGGCGTCCGTCCTGATAATGTACAGCACTGCACGCCATTGCACGCGCCCTTTGCGTGGAATCATGGCAGTCTCGTGAATAAACTGTGGGCTACATCACGAGCCAGCGAGCGCCCTGTTCCGGCGTGGCGCCGGGCCCATGCGATTGCGGGCGGGGTTGTCGAGTGACTGGCGTACCACGACGGCGAGCTGCTCCATACTCACGGGCTTGTGGAGAAACGGTCCGGCCCCGAGGGTCAGAGCCAGCTCCACACGATCGGTCTCCGCAAAGCCGGAGAGCAGGATCGCGCGCTGCCCCGGGCACATCTCCACGAGCTGACGATAGGTCTCGGCTCCGTCGATACCGTCCCCGAGCAGCATATCCAGAATTGCCAGCGCGGGTGGGTCGGCCTGGGCCAATTGCACCGCTTCCTCTCCCGAGCTTGCACTCGCCACGGTGTAACCCAACCCGCGCAGCAGGTCCCCGATCAACTGGCGCTGGATGCGGTCGTCGTCGACGAGCAGGATGCGCTCGCTGCCTCGAGACAGCTCGGCTGCCGGGGCGCTCGGAACCTCCGCGGCCAAGCGGGGGAGA
This sequence comes from Chloroflexota bacterium, assembly GCA_034666705.1. Lineage (GTDB taxonomy): Bacteria > Chloroflexota > UBA6077 > UBA6077 > SHYK01 > JAXDLH01. Next base: position 3,278 of record JAXDLH010000356.1, on the reverse strand, counting down.
TACACCACGAACTGCGTCCCTGCGCCAGGCGCCGTGGTGAAGTCCAGGTGGCCGCCGTGGTCGGCCACCACCCGCTGCACGATGCTCAGCCCGAACCCCGAGCCCTGCCGGCGCCCGCTCGTCTTGGTGGTGAAGAATGGGTCGAACATGCGTGCTTGCACGGCGTGTGGGATTCCCGGTCCGGTATCCGCGATGGTTACCCGGGCATATTCACCCGGCGGGAGCGTCGTGCCGACTCGATCGAACTCCGCCACAGTACAGGCCTCAAGGCAGACGCAGACCTGGCCGGTCGTTCCATCGTCGTCGCCACTGCCGCCGGCAATCGCCTCGAGCGCATTGCGCACCAGGTTGGTCACCACGCGCATCAGTTGGCCAGCGCTGCCGGCCACGACCAACGGCTCCTCGCCGAGATCCGCATTGATCTGCAGGCCGTCGGGCGGCTCGATCGCGCTGAGCGCTTGCTCCACGATGCTCCCGAGCTGGACTGGCTGGAGTGCCACGTGGCCGCGTTGGCCGATCGTGAGCAGATCCTGGTTGATCTCGGCCATGCGCTGGGCCGCCCCGACCATGAGGTCGCAGTATTCCACGGCGGGATGGTCCGCCGGCAGCCGCATCTTGATCAGCTCTGGATAGCCCCGCAGGGGAGCTAACAGGTTGTTGAAGTCGTGCGCGACCTGCGCCGCGAGCTGGCCGGCAGTTTCCACGCGCTGGGCTTGCAATAGCTGATCCTGGGTGGCCGCCAATTCTGCGTAGGCGCGCCGGGCATCGTCGTACAGTTGGGCGGTGCGCATCGCGATGCCGACCTGGGCTCCCAACGCCTCGAGCGTTCGCACTTCCTCCACGCCGAAGTGGTGTCGGGCTCGGGTTCCCAGCGCAATCGTGCCCAGCGCCTCGCCGCATGCGAGCAGGGGAATGACGATCAGCGACTCGGCCCCCTCCGCGCGATACGAGCGCAGGTGATTCGGCTGCTCGCGCAGCCGCGGCACGATCCACGGGACCCCTTCGACCATGACCCGGAACCGGGGATGGGCCGGGTCGGCGTAGTCGTCCGGCCGCTGGAGTGATAGGTTGGCGGGGTCGCGATATCCTCGGCCCGCCATCACCTCGAGCACACCTGTCCGGCGGTCGAGCAGGCGCACGGCCCCCAGGTCGTACGGCCCGATCTGCATGGCGGCCTCGAGGATCCGGTCCACAACGCCCGCGGGCTCGGTGGCGCCGAGCAGCGAATGGGTGATCTCGTGGAGCAGGGCAAGCTCGACCTGGGACCGCGTCCGGCGGGCGATGTCGCGACGCAGCGAGGTGGTCAGCGCGGTGATGGCGAGGTTGACGCCGATGAAGCCAAGCAGGCCGACCAGGCTGCGCACCGACTCGATGCGCAGGTTGAACGCGGAGTTGATAAAGAGGAAGTCGAAAAGAATTGCGCCCAGGACGGTCGCGACGAGCCCGGGGCCGACGTCTGCGCCGAGCCAGGTGCTCACGAACACTGCGCCGACGAACAGGATCGAGGGCGTGCTGCCGATCACCGGGTACAGCACAATGGAGATGATCGCTGCCCCGGTCGTGAGAGCCACCGCGACCGCATAGCTGCGCAGGCGATTTCTCAGGGTGGGCATGGCGTTCAGCATCAGCCTCATCGACCGTACGACGTTTCCCGACGAGTTGAGCGCCGCTGCTTGGCAGCGCCTTATAAGAGCAGTATCGGTCGGTAGGCCCACGCCGCACAGGAGGCCAGTTGTATGCGTGGTGGACTCCTGCCGAGATTACCCGCAGGCGCGTCGGGAACGGACTCGGGCGAGGCGCCAGCCCGCCTGCATCCCTAACCTGGCCACGCTGATCGAATCCGACGTCGAAGGCGGCGACGAAATCGGCCCGACTCAGGCGATGCGGCGGAGGGCGGGGGCGAAGCGGCCGGCGCCGAGTGCGACCAGCACGAGGAGCGCGGCCAGCGTGCCGAGCGCCCACTCGGGGCCCACGGCGGCGGTGCCGAAGCCGGCGAGCATCGTGCCGAGCGGTGCCAGGCCCCGGTCCAGGTACAGCATGCTGAGGACCCGGCCGCGGTACGCGGGGTCGACCGTCTCCTGGACGACCGTCTGGTTGAGCGTCAGGTAGTACTGCCGGCAGATGCCGACGAGCACCAGCGCGACGAGCGACAGCGCCAGCACCTGCGAGAACGAGAAGACCACGAGCGCGGCGCCGAACCCCACGAGCGCCGTCAGCATCGCCATGCCGCGCCGCGCAGGCCGGAGCGCGCCCACGGCGACCGCCCCGATGAGGGCGCCCAGGCTGGCCGCGGCGGTGAGCAGCCCCAATCCCGCCGGCCCGACCTGCAGCACGTCGCGGGCGAACACCGTGAGCATGGTGATGTAGGGGTTGCCAAGGATGATTGGGATCAGCGCCAGCAGTACGAGCATGCCGAGCGTCGGCACGCGCCGGAGATAGTGCACCCCCTCGACCATCTCGCCGACGATGCTGCCGTGCGGACGGGTGGGGGGCCGGTCCGCGAATCGCATGAGCGCCAGCCCCCACAACACCGCAATGAAGCTCACGCCGTTGAGGTAGAACGCCCCGACGACTCCGACGCTGGCGATGAGCAGGCCGCCGATCGCCGGGCCGAATACTTTGGTCAGGTTGAACTGCGCCGCGTTGAGCGCGAGCGCGCCGCGCAGTTCCTCGGTGGGCACGAGCTCGGAGACGAGCGACTGTTTGGCTGGCTGGTTGAACGAGTTCATCACCCCGCGCCCAAAGGCGATCGCCATCACCATCCAGAGCTGCACCACGCCCGTGGCACACAACACCGCGAGGAGGATCGCCATCAGCATGGCGGCCGATTGGGTGATGAACATCATGCGCCGCCGCTCGATGCGGTCGGCGGCGACGCCGCCGAGCAGCGTGCAGACCAAAATTGGAGCGGCGCGGCAGAGGTTGACGACCCCCAGCCAGATGGCCGAGTCGCTCAGGGTGTAGACGAGCCAGTTGAACGACACGTTGTCCATCTGGTCGCCGGTGTTCGAGACGAGGTTCCCGAGCCACAACAGCCGGTAGTTGTAGTAGGAGAGGGCGCTGAAGGACGAGGGCAGCCGGCGAGAGGGGGCTTGACGCTCCGCCTCCGGCGCTCGCTCGGATGGGTCCGCGACGGTCACTCCCGTGGGGGTGCGGCGCTCGTGCTGTGCGTTCTGGCGCCGCATCGCGTTGCTCCCGGAAGGACTATTTAGCAATGATAACTATGTGGGATAAAAACTTCTAGCGGCAGAACGACCTACCAGAGAGGGAGCTGCTGG
>JAXDLH010000355.1:0-27275 GCA_034666705.1 Chloroflexota bacterium | reverse complement strand
TGCCGCCGTTATTGGCGGTGCTGCCGCTGAAGGTCACCCCGAGCGACTGGTAGCGGGTGCTGAGCGGAGTGGAACCGGTGACGTCGCACGGCGCATTGGCCAGGTCGTCGAAGGTGATCGCCCCGTATGTCATGGCTGCGCCGCCCGCCGGCGGTGGGGTAAAGGTCGCAGTCGGAGTGCTCGTCGGGGTCGGGGTCGGCGGTGGAATAATCTGGACCAGCACGTAGTAGGCGTAGATGCCGTTGGCCGGATCGATCCCGTTCATGCTCGCAAAGTCGACCTGCCAGTAATCGGTTCCATAGACAAAGACGTAGGCGGCGCCGGCATCCGAAGACAGTTCGGTGCTGCCGGCGCAGCCGCCGCCGCCTGCCGTGGGGGTGTAGTAGAAGACCAGCGACGTGCCGGCGGGATAGAAGCCGAGCTGGTACTGGGTGCTCGGATCAGTGGCGTATGACATGTAGAAGATGGACTGGGTGGCGGGCGAGTAGAGGCCGAAGTCACCGGTGCAAACCACGCCTTGGCCCATGCCAGCGAACTGGACCTGCAAGGTGCCGGCCTGGCTCGTGACCATCGAGTTGCCCTGCGCGAGGACCGGCGCCGCGGCGAGCGGATTCCCGGTGGGGCTCTCCGAAGGCGGCGCGACCGGCAGGGCCGCAATCGCGAGGACGAGCAAGCTGACGAGCTGCCAGAGCTTCAGGGTGCGGCGGGCACGACGCGGCATGCGTCACCTCCAGCATGATGTGCCAGGGCAGGGTCGCCACCACACCGGGAGAGGCAGCAGGGGCCGCCCGCCGGCAGATCAGTACCGGTGATATGTCACGGATCGTGACAATCCGGGCGGGAGCGTATGCGAAACGGCTCAGACGATGCAAGGACTATGTGGGGAACATAGGCACTACGCGTGATGAAGTTTAGGGAAAACCCTAAATTGCATAGCTCATGCACAATAACTGGTAACGAGTTGTCGCTCGCGGCCAATGATCCGGAAGAGATCGGCCAGAAGCGAACATAATCAGCCTGCGTACCGCGCCCGCCTGACCGCTCGCTATGAGCAGGTCGACGAGCCCCGGGTCAGCTCAGAGGAGTACCTGGCCTGCCAGACACAAGCTCTACGGCCGAGGATCGCGCTCGGGTCAGTGGCTTCCGAGCGAGCTCGAGGAGGCGTCCGCGTGAACCGCGGCGACCGGCGATTGCGATGCTGAAGAAGCGTCCGCCTGGGCCATGGTCCAGAACGTGCTCACGACGACCACCGAGAGCACGAGCTGCACGAGGACAATGCGGCCGAGCACGCGAAGTGACTTGATGGTGAACATGGCGTAACTCCTGGTAGCAGAATGCCGACCTGACGGCGGCGGCCGACCCACGGCCTCTCTGCCTTATGTTGTCGGCCGGAAGGGGCAAACGCCCACTGCCACCGGGTCCCTGCTGCCAAGGTACCGATGACACCAGAACGGCCGCCCCGGAGGTACCGGGGCGGCCGCTTCAGTGACGTACGGATGTACGCGGATTGGGCTGGATCTAGAGGAACTCGCCCTTGATCGCTTCCAGGACCTCGCGGTTGGGGTTGGCGCCCTGGCGGACCAGGGGACCGAGCTCACGAAGCTCGGAGACTTCGTCCTCGTAGATTGGGCGGTCCTCTTCGTAGATCACGCCAATCGGGATGCGCTCTTCCCACTCGCGGCACTTCGCCCACGCCTGCTCGTAGTCGGTCGCATCGTAGCTGGAGTCCTCGTCCAGCTTATAGACACGCTCCTTGTACCAGGCGCCGGTGTTGATCTTGTTGTAGGTCACGCACGGCTGGAGCACGTCGACCAGCGCATAGCCGCGGTGCTTGATCGCCTTGATCATCAATTGGGTCAGATGCTTCGGGTCGTTGGCGAAGCCGCGACCGATGAACGAGGCGCCGCCAGCCATCGCCAACGCGATCGGGTTGATCTGGAGCTCGATCGAACCCTCGGGCGAGGTGCTGCTGATGTAGCCCTTGGTGCTCGTGGGCGAGTACTGGCCCTTGGTGAGCCCGTAGACCTGGTTGTTCTCCACGATATGGGTGATGTCCGGATTACGGCGCATGGTGTGAATGAAGTGGTTGCCGCCGATGCCGTATCCGTCGCCATCACCACTGATCGCGATCACGTGCAAGGCGTGATTGGCGAGCTTCGCGCCCGTCGCCACCGGCAATGCGCGGCCATGCAGCGAGTCGTAGCCGTTCGCCCGCATGTAGTAGGGCAGCTTGCTGCCGCAGCCGATGCCGGAGACCAGGAGCACCTCATGGGGCTCGAGGTCCATTCCAACCAGCGCCTGCTTGAGCGAGGCGAGGATACCGAAGTCGCCGCACCCGACACACCAGGTGGGCTTCACGTCGTTGTTGAACATCTTGACGTCAGACACGTGCCATTACCTCGTTGCGGACGCGCTCCGCGATCTCGTCGCCCATGAACACGCGGCCGTTGTACTTGAGAATCTTGTGCTCGATGTTGATGCCGGTCTCGGTGCGAATCAGCCGCGCGAGCTGGCCGGTGTAGTTGTTCTCGATGTCCACGATCCGGCGGGCGCGGTTGAGCACCGGCTCGGCGCGCTCGGTCGGGAATGGCCAGATCTCGTGGAAGTGCAGATGGTTCACCTTGTGGCCTTCGGCTTCCAGGAGGAGCCGCGCCTCATGGATCGGACCGTACGTACTGCCCCAGCCGACGAGCGTGATCTCGGCGTCATCGGAGCCCTCGACGATGGGCTCGGCGATGTCGTGGATCATCAGGTCCAGCTTGCGCATGCGCTTGTCCATCTGTTCCACGCGCGGCTAGGGGTCCTCGACTGCCTGGCCGTTCTCGTAGTGCTCGTCACTCGTGGTCAAGACGATGGCGTTCTTGTGGCCGGGCACCGCACGCGGGGAGATGCCGGAATCGGTAAGCTTGTGCCGCAGATACGGCTCGGTCAGATTGTCGAGCTCGGCGTCCGAGAGCAATGCGCCGCGGTCGATCGTGACCTTGCCGAGATCGAAGCTGTCCGGGTCGATCGCCCGCAGTGAGTTGGACTGCGCCATGTCGGTGAGGATCAGGACCGGTACCTGGTACTTCTCGGCAAAGTTGAAGGCGCGATAGCCGCTCTCGAAGCACTCCTCAATCGTGCCCGGAGTGAGCACGACCCGCGGGAACTCGCCCTGCGAGCAGTGGATCGCATACAGCAGATCCGGTTGCTCGGTGCGGGTCGGCAGCCCCGTCGAGGGGCCGCCGCGCATCGCATTCACCAGCACGAGCGGCGTCTCGGAGATGGCGGAGAGGCCGATCGCCTCGACCATGAGGGAGAAACCGCCACCCGAAGTCGCCGTCATCGCGCGGACGCCGGAGTGGGCGGCGCCGATCGCCATGAGCACCGCGGTGATCTCATCCTCGCACTGCTTCGCGACGAGGCCGATCTGCTTCGCGTGGGCGGCGAGCCACTCGGTGATCGAGGTGGCGGGCGTCATCGGGTACATCGAGATCCAGCGACAACCGGCCGCCGCCGCGCCATACGCCAGCGCCTGGTTGCCGTTGATGACCATACGCGGCTTGTGCGGCAGCACCTTGAGCTTGTAGTCGAAGTCCTCGCCGAACTCGCGCGCGCCTTCTTCATAGGCGGCACGGGCTACCGCGATGTTTGCTTGCGCGACCGCCGAGCCCTTCTTGCCGCCGAAATTCTCGACGATGATCTCCTCGATGTTGGCGAACGGCAGCTCGGTGATGCCCGCCGCCGCCGCGAGCGAGGCAGTATTCATCATCAACTTGTTGCCGCCCTCACGCTGGGCGATGTCGATCAGCGGTAACCGCATCGGCTTCACGCCGCGCGCCGTGAGCTTGCCGTCGTCGACCTTGAGGCCGCTATCCATGATCACGGCGCCGCCGCTTACGATCTCGTCGGCGTGCTCCTCGACGGTCGTGGCGTCGAGCGGCAGCAGGACGTGGACCGACGACTCGCATGCTTTGATGTCGCGGTCGCTCACCCGGATCTGGAAGAAGTTGTGGCCACCACGAATGCGGGACATGTAGTCCTGCAAGCCGTACACGTAGAACCCACCGCGCGCCAGGGCTTTGACAAAGCCATGCCCGCTGGATTCGACGCCCTGGCCGGCCTCGCCACCCATCTTGAACGTCATGTTGTTGACTATTGTTGACACTGCCCACTCCTTGCGCGCATCCGCGCGTTGCCCCTGCAGGCATCCGCACTCGCGGATCGGGGCTCAGCCGTTATGCACCCTGACTCAATTCGCGATTCTACCACCGCAGCCGCACGGCTCCCCGCGTGGCATGTGCACTGCACGCCACACGGACTCGCCCTCGCCGCCGTTCATCATGGGACACAAAAAAGAGGACGGGCAAGCAGCCCGTCCCCTCGCAATGGTACGTACGATGCCGACGACGTTACTCGCTGCCGAACCTACCACCGCCGTTCACCGTACCCGTACTCGTCTGCGCGCACCGCAGCCAGCTCAGCTGCAGGGGCGCGCGTTGCCGGCATCACTGCCGGTGTCGAACGAGTGGCCGCAGGCGCAGCTCTTGACGGCGTTCGGGTTGTGAATCGTAAAGCCACCGCCCATGAGCTGCTTGGTAAAGTCGATCTCCGAGCCCGTCAGGTACATCGCGCTCATCTCGTCGACGCAGATGCGCACGCCATCCTCAACGATGAGCTGGTCGCCATCCTGCGACTCGTCGTCGAACGCCATACCGTAGCTCATGCCTGAACAGCCGCCCGGCGAGACGAACACCCGGAGGGCCAGGCTCGGGTTCTCCTGCTCGGAGAGGAGCCGATGCAGCTCCTGCTTTGCCGTATCTGTCACTGTGATCATGCAGTCCTCCGCGTAGTCCGCCGGAAGCGGGCCAGAACCACTGGTGATTCCTTAGGAGTATACCCCACTGCCGTGGCGTGTGAACGGAGCGTTACAGAGGAGACTGATCACCACATCGAATAGAATTCGTCACTCGTACGCTGCACCGCGCCGCTTCATTCGATAGAACGCGGTGGTGGCGCACCGTTAATCTCGCACTGGGGGCGTACTCTGGAAGCTGTGGTGGCGTTTGGCCGTCGTCTCCGCGACGAGGTCGCCCGCGTCATTGTGGGCAAGGACGACGTCGTGGAGCTCCTCACCGTGGCGCTGCTCTGCGAGGGCCACGTGCTCATCGAGGACGTGCCGGGCCTCGGCAAGACGATGCTCGCCAAGACGATGGCACGGTGCCTGGACTGCAGCTTCAGCCGCATTCAATTCACCCCGGATCTGCTGCCGAGCGACGTTACGGGCATCTTCTATTTCAATCAGAAGGCCGGCGATTTTGAGTTCCGCCCCGGTCCGATCCACGCCAGCATTATCCTCGCCGACGAGATCAATCGCGCCACCCCGCGCACGCAGTCCAGCCTGCTGGAGGCCATGGAAGAGCACCAGGTCACGGTCGAGGGGCAGACGACCCGCCTGCCCCGACCATTCCTGGTGATGGCGACCCAGAACCCCGTGGAACTCGAGGGCACGTTCCCGCTGCCCGAGGCCCAGCTCGACCGCTTCCTCTTGCGTCTCGCCATCGGCTACCCGACCGCCAGCGAAGAGGTCGCCGTGCTGCGCCGCTTCCAGACCGCCTCGCCGCTGGACGATGTGCAGCCAGTGGTCAATGCCGCCGAGGTGATCGAGCTGGCGGCGGCCATTCGCGAGGTGCACGTGGCGGACGCCGTCGCCGAGTACGTCGTCGAGCTGATTCGCGCCACGCGCGCGCATGAGACGATCGAGCTGGGTGCAAGCCCGCGCGCGAGCCTGGCCTTATTTCGCGCGTCGCAGGCGCTGGCGGCGCTCAGAGGCCGCGATTTCGTCATCCCCGACGACGTGAAAACCCTCGTCGCGCCCTTGCTCGGCCATCGGCTCATCCTCCGCCATCAGGGTCGCTTGCATGGCGCGGCGGTCGAGCGCACGCTCGCCGCCATCGTCGATGCCACGCGGGTGCCGGTGGAGCCGCTCGCCGAGGTCGACGCTGGGCGCAAGCCGGTCTCGTGATTGGCGCAATCTTCCTGCTGCTGGTGATCCTCGTGGTCGGGGTGATCCGCGGCCAGGCAGCGCTCATCATGCTGTCGAGCCTGCTCCTCGTCACGATGGGTGGCTCGCTCCTCTGGTCGCGCCGCGCACCCCAATTGCTCACCTATCGGCACTGGTTCGAGCCGCCACGCATCTTCCCCGGCGAGGAAGCGGAGTACGTCGTCGAGATCGTCAATCACAAGGCGCTGCCGCTCCCATGGGTGCACGTCGAGGAGAAGATGCCCGCCGCCGTGCTCCCCGTAGTCGGGGGGCCGCACGTGACGAACGACGAGGCGTGGCAGCGCCGCCGCACCGTCTCGATCGCGTGGAACGAGCGGCTGGTGTTGCGCCAGCGCTTCACCAGCCTGACGCGCGGCGACTACGTGATTGGCCCGACGGAGATCGAAACGGGCGACCCGCTTGGCTTTTTCCCGGCCCACCTCCATATCGAGCCAACCCGCGAGCTGCTCGTGTATCCACGCTTCGCCGAGCTGCCGCCCGTCGAGCTGCAGTCGCGCTTTCCCTTCGGACCAGCCTCGGCGCGGCCTCCGGTGCTCGAAGATCCAGCGCGCTTTGCCGGTATCCGCGACTATCAGCCCGGCGATCCAATGAAGTGGGTCGATTGGAAGGCGTCAGCGCGACGGATGAAGCTGCAAACGCGCGTGTTCGCGCCAACGACGCTCCAGCACATCATGGTGGTCCTGAACGTCCAGACGATGGCCTACGCCTGGCAAGGGTATCTGCTGGACCGGCTCGACGCCGCCGTGGCGGTCGCCGCGACGCTCGTGCGCGATGCCGTGGAGGCGCAGCACTCGGTGGGGATCGCTGCCAACGCCAGTGGTGTCGGCATGGAGGACTTCCAGGTATTTCTGCCGCCCAATCAGCGGCCGACCCAGCTCGAGGACACGCTCGCGGTCCTGGCGCAGCTCGCGCCCATTCCAACCATGGCATTCGGGACGTACCTGCGACGCATTGCGGCCAACTTCCCCTATGGCGCGAGCCTCGCCGTCGTGACGTCATTTCTGGACGACGATACCGCCTCCGACCTCGCCCGCTTGATGGACCGCGGCCACGCCGTCTCGTTGATCTTTCTAGGCAGCGAGCTGCCGGTGGCGGTCGACCGCCGCCTCACCACGCTGCTCCTGCCGCAGGTAACGTTCGAGCCAACGGGCGGGTCCGAGCGGGATCTCCCTGACGCCGTGGTCACGGACGTGCGTCCGCTCGCGCGGCCAATGGTCACCGCCGATGTGCGGCGCGCCCGGCCGTGGGCCCTGCACCAGGCGAGGAGGGAGAAGGATTGATCCGAATGGCGATGATGTTGGCGCGCAGAGACGGGATGAAACAGGGACCCCGCTGCGGCGGGCGGACCGAAAAGGACGCCTGCCTCCACGATCGTGGAGGCTCTCGATGACGAGCTCCCTAGGCGTGTTCGGCGTGGTGATTGGCGTCAGTATTCTCGAAGGACTCTGGACGTGGCTCCTCGCGGGCGCAATCGCCGAGGTTTCGGGCCAGACGCGGCCGTCCATCGTGTTCATGGCACTGTGGCTCTTCATCGCATGGCTCAGCGCGCGCATTCTGGGCCTGACGCCGCTCCGGCTCGAGCGGCGCCGGCAGATCGTCGTCGGCGGTGGCCTGCTCTGCGCCCTCATCGCCGGCACCATTGCATCCGGCCTGGTCTTCCCGCTGCAGCTCATCGTCGGCACCGTTTCGCCCGACTACCGGGGGGCTGGCATCGCGCTGGCATTGGCGATGGTGTACCTGTGGGGTCGTGGCCTTGCGCTGTCGAGCCGGGTCAATCGCGAGCGCGCGCTGAACCACATCGCCGCGTCGGCGTTCGGGATCGTGGTCACGCTGCTGCTCCTCCCGCTCACCGATACGGTTCAGCGCGACGGCCTGCCGATCGTGGTCGTGTCCTTCCTCGTGGCGATGGCCACGCTGCTGCTTACCCAACTGGCCGAGGCCGAGACGCGCGAGCTGACCCGGCTCCAGTGGGCTGGCGTGAGTGCGACCTCCGGGATCGCCGCGGTGATCGGTGGCTCGATCATCACGGGCACCCTCAGCTCGACCGCGCTCGGAATGATCGGCGACGTGATGCACACCGTTGGCACGGCGCTCACCCCGGCGGCCAACGTGGTGTTTCTCGTCGCCGGCTGGGGCGCCCAGTACCTGACCTATGCGTTCAAGGCGCTTGCCGACTTCTTCCACGTGGACCCGGAGGTGATCGACCGGGCCGTGCAGGGAGCACAAGACCAGCAACTGCACGTTGGCCAGGACGGCGAGTATGGCCCACCGGAGATCATGACGGCGTTCGTCATGATCGTCTGCACGCTCTTCCTCCTCGCCGTGGTGATCACGATCTACTACCGCGTCGTCTATCGGCGGCACGATGGCGATGACCAGGAGGTCCGCGAGCTGCGCGATCCGGTGCGCGGCGGCGGGCTGCTCGGCGCGCTCCGCGACCTGTTCCCGGGGCGGTCGCGCGACGAGGAGGGCGACGACGCCGACCGCCGTGCGGCGATCCGCCGCCACTACCGGAATTTCCAAACGTTGCTGGCCCGCGCCCAGCATCCTCGGCAGCCCAGCCAGACCGCGCGCGAGTTCCACGAGGCCGTGCACGCGCTGATCCCGGCGGTCGACCCCGCGGCAGGGCAGCTCACCGAGGCGTACCTGCTCGCCCGCTATGCGCCGCCCGACGCGCAAATGCCCGACCCCACGCTGGTCGCCGCCGAGCTGGCCGCCGTGCGCGCAGTCCTTCGCAGCGGGTAATACCCATGCGCGCGGAGGCGTAACCCCCGACGGGCTCGACCCGCTTTTGCTCCCGTTTGGGATGCCTGGAGTACCCATGCGCGCGGACGCGTAATCCGCTATGCGCCCAGGCGTGACCTCCATGAGCCGAGGTATAACCCGCCGTGCGCCGAGGCGTAACCCCCCGCTCATCCTGAGCTTGTCGAAGGACGGTCCGGCCCAACGGGCGCTGTTTTGCCCAAGCTTGCGCTCGACAAACTCACGGCGAATAACTGCGGGTAGGGGGTCGGCGGGCTGAGAGCGCCAGCATCTGCGGTCGCGCGTTAGCCCGTCGAAGGTGGCTGCAGGTCGCCGGCGAGGACGTCGACGCGCGAGCCGTCGGGCAGCAGCAGACGGAGGGCGCCGCTCCCGCTCAGCCCCTCCACGATCCCCTCGACCGAGCGGCCGTCGCCCGCCAGGCGTACCTGTTGCTGGCGCCGCCACAGCAGCGCTTCCCAGCGACGGAGAACGTCTCGCCCACCATCCAGAACGGCCGTTGCCAGTGTGGCGTCGAGCTGCTCGAGTATCGCGTAGAGCAGTCGCTCGCGGGGCAGCGGCGCTCCAGCAACGGCTGATAGTGACGTCGTGGTCGCTGGCAAGCCCGCGGCTACCGGATCGAGATTCACGTTCAGCCCGATACCGACGACGGTCGCCGGTGGTACCGTCGCGACGACCTCGCTCAGAATGCCGCAGACCTTCCGGTCCCCCAGCATGACGTCGTTCGGCCATTTGACGCGCGCCTCCAGGCCAGTCATCCTGCGTACGGCTTCGACGACGGCCAGCGCCGCCGCGCCAGTGGCGAGGACGGGCGTGAGGGGCACGCGCAGCACCACCGAGCAGAGCAGGCTCGACCCAGAGGGGGCGACCCACGAGCGCCCCTGGCGACCGCGGCCCGCACGCTGGGCATCGGCGACGAAGATCGTCCGATCCGGGCATCCCGCCCGCGCGGCCTGCATCGCATCGTCGTTCGTGCTCCCGGTCAGGGGGGCGTAGTAGAGGCTCCAGCCGGGAGGCACACGCCAGGCATACAGCGGACTCGAGACGCCATCAGGGCTGCTCATACTGCGCGTAGGATGGCACCGCTCACGTCATCCCGAGTCATCATGCCCCGGCGGGTCGCCACCGCGACATGGAAATCTATTTCCAAAGCAGCGCAGCGAGGGATCTCCCGGAGAAATGAACGTTGCCTTCCCCGGAAGATCCCTCGTCGCTGTGCTTCTCGGGATGACACGAAATCCGAGCTCAGGGTGAGAGCGGCGGCTGGCTCAGGAGCTCGGGGTGCAGAGCTGTCGGTGGCGCGACGAAGGGTGTGAGGGGAGCGGCGACGACGACCTTCTTGCCGTGGCCATTTGTCGCACTGCTTGACTTATATCTGCCGTTCGGAGCGACGATATTTTTGGTGTGGCCGTTCGCCACCGCGAGCTCCTTGCCATTGCTCTTCGCCTTGACAGGGGGAGAATTGGCGATTCTCGCGCGATCGTGCTGCAAGTAGTGCTCACGCAGCTCCTGGCGAAGGAATTGCATGAGCTCTTGCAGCATCGGGGAGGTCTGGCCGCGCGGTCGAGAGACGATCGCCACCTCAATCGTCGGCCGGGGGTCGACGACGCGCAACTCGTGCACCAGTCCTTGTTCCAGTTCCCACTCGATGACGCTCCGCAGCAGCATGCCAATCCCCTCGCCTTGCAGCACACCGCGCTTCAGCCCATCGATGCCGTCGAGCTCCATGAACACGGAGACGTGCTCCACCCCATGCTCGTGCAGCATGTCGTCCATCACTTTGCGATAGCTCGAGCCGCGCGGCGACATGATGAACGGCTGGCGGGCGATCTCCTCGGGGCTCACGTAGTCGCGATCGGCCATTGGATGGGAATTCGCGCAAATGAACAGCATCTCCTCGGCGCCTACGAACTCCACCTCCAGGCTCATCGGCACGTCGCGCGCCAGCACTACGCCGCAGTCCGTCTCGCCGCTGAGGATCTCGCTGAACACCTCGCCACGCTCTCCCAACCGCACGACGATCTCGGCGCCAGGGTGCTCCCGCTTGAATCGGCTGACGATCGGCGGCAATAGGTAGCTGCCCACCGAGATACTGGAGCCGACGACGACCCGGCCGCTCTCCGCATGCTTCAAATCATTGACGGTGCGCTGTGTCTCGACTTCCGTGGCGAGCACGTGCGATGCCCACCGGTGGACGACTTCACCGGCCTCGGTAAGGACCACCCGGCGTCCCTTGCGAACCAACAGTGGCACGCCCCCGAAATAGCGCTCCACAACCTGGACCTGCATACTCACCGCAGGCTGGGTCATGATGAGCATGTCAGCGGCGCCGCTGAAACTCTCACATTGCACGACCGTGCAAAACACCTCGAGGTGCCGCAGGTTCACGAGGTCCTCCCGCACTGCACGACCCGCCGTTGCGTCGTGCTCACTTTGCGATCATATCAGAGTGAATACGTAGCTCTTGGTCTGTCAGGTGTGATCTCAACCCGAGGCCTGCGCCGCCTGGCTTGGCACGACGACTGCTCCCTCGCGCGGTTCCACCCGGACACGCGCGACGCGGAGCCCATCCATCTCTTCAACGGTGAGCGTGAGCCCTGCAACTTCGACACGGTCGCCGATCGCCGGTCGCCGGCCAAGCTTACCGAAGATCAGGCCTCCCAGGGTGTCGTAATCCTCCTCGTCGAACCGCACGCCGAACTCCGCCTCCACGTCCGGCAGCAGCATTAACCCGTCAACAAGTGCCGACCCGTCGGGCTCGTACACCAACGACGGGGCTTGCTCGTTCACGTCGCGAACCTCGCCCGCAATCATATCGAGGATGTCGCGCAGCGTAACAAGGCCGGCCGTCACCCCGTACTCGTCCAGCACAATCGCGACGTGGCTGCGCGCCCGCTTCATCTCTGCCAGCAGCTTGTGCGCCCGCATCGATTCTGGCACGAACAACGGAATGATCATGTACGAGCGAACGTCAAAGGGGGCGCTGCCGTTACCCGGTGTCCGCTCGGCGAGCGCTGCGGCCAGCCGCTTCGCCAGCAGCACGCCAATAATATTGTCGGTGCTGCCCTTGTACACCGGGTACTGCGAGAACTGATGGTGTTCCATGAGCTCGGCGAGCTGTTCGAGGGTCACCTCGGCCGGCACCGCCACCATCTCGGTGCGCGGGACCATGATGTGGTGCGCGGACCGCTGGGCGAAGTCGAGGGTGCGCTCGAGGATCCGGTCGGGATCCGGCTGCAGCGCGCCTGCCGTGCGACTCGACTGGATCAGCATCTTCAGGTCCTCGGTGGTATATGCCTGGCTCGCCTCCGCCTCCCAGCGCATGCCGAACAGACTAAGGACCCGGCCGGTGAACCAATAGAGGACGGCGATGAAGGGACGGAAGATGACGCCGATGAGCTCGTTCGGCCGGATGGCTATGAGCACCGTGGCTTCGGCCTTCTGCAGCGCGATCATCTTGGGCACCAGCTCGCCCAGGCTGATATCCAGAAAGGTGATGATCAAGAACGCAATCGGCACGGCGATCATGTGCACGGTCAGGCCGACGATCTGGTCCGGAATGATCAGCGCGAGCGCCGGCTCGATCAGCTCGGCGATGGTCGCCTCGCCAATCCAGCCGAGGGCAAGGCTCGACACCGTAATGCCGACCTGGCATGCCGAGATGTAGCGGGTGGGGTCGTCCATGGCCCGGCGCACCGCGATCGCGGCGCGGTTGCCGCGCGCGGCAAGCTGCTCGATCCGAGTTCGGCGCGCGGAGACGAGCGCGAACTCGGCAGCTACAAAGAAGGCCTGGATAGCGATGATCGCAAGGACCGCCGCCAGGCGTAAGCCTACGTCCATGTGCACCGCAGGCGCTCATTGGAGCCGCCTATGCGCTCCCAGCCTGCAATCGTAATGCTAGTTGGCGGAGCGCGCGGCTGTCAATTTGACTGGGGCCGGGCTAATAGACGAAAAAGCCGATGGTATACTCAACGACGCCTGGGCCCGTAGCTCAGCGGCAGAGCAGTCGCCTTATAAGCGACATGTCGAAGGTTCGACTCCTTCCGGGCCTACCTGTACGCTCCGTCCGCTCTGGAGTCCCCCGGATGCCTCTCCTGGTTTGCTGTGCCCTTCGCCGGAGCCGCCGTTGAGCGGCATCGGCACGCCGCTGCGTGTGGCGACGATCAGTGTCCACGCCTGCCCCCTCGCCCCGCCTGGAGCCTGGGAGACCGGCGGCATGAACATCTACATCCGCGAAGTGAGCCGCTACCTCAGCGAGCTCGGCGTGCAGGTCGACATCTTTACCCGCCGCCAGGGCCCCGACGATCATGGCACCGACGACGCCACCGTCGTGCCCTTTGCCGAACACGCCCGGGTGATCCACATTGACGCAGGCCCGCCGCGATACCTCCCGAAGGAGGACGTCGTCGGCTATCTGCCCGAGTTCATCTGCAACATGCGCGACTTCATCCGCAATGAGGAGCTGAGCTACGACGTCGTGCACAGCCACTACTGGCTCTCGGGCCGGGTCAGCGGGTACTTCAAGAACGTGTGGCAGGTGCCAATGGTGGCAATGTTCCACACGCTGGCCGAGTTGAAGAACCAGGTGTCGCTCGGCCCGGATGAAACGGAGAGCGACGTCCGGGTGGGCATCGAGCGGATGACCGTGGCGACGGCCGACCGGGTCGTGGCCTCGACGATCACCGATAGCGACCACCTCGAGCAATATTACGATGCGGACACCGGCCGCATTACGATTGTGCCCTGCGGTGTCGACGTCCGCACCTTTCATGCGGGCTCCGCCACCGCCGCGCGGCGCGCCCTCGGTTGGAGCGACGAGGCGGTCATTTTGTTCGTCGGCCGCATTCAACAATTGAAGGGGATCGACGTGCTGCTGCACGCCGCCGCACTGCTGGCACCCCGGGTGTTGGCGGGCATCCTGCCGCCGTTTCGGGTGGTGATCGTCGGGGGCCGGCCAACTGGCGGTGACGACCCGCAGGCGCGGGAGATCGAGCGACTGCATGCCCTCGCCCAGGATCTTGGGGTGGCGGAGTTCGTCCGCTGGGTGGGCGCGGTGGAGCACGAGGCGCTTCCGCAGTACTATCAAGCGGCTGACGTGACCGTGATGCCCTCGACCTACGAATCGTTCGGGCTGGTGGCGGTCGAGTCGATGGCGTGTGGCACGCCCGTCGTGGCCGCGCGGGTCGGCGGGTTGCAAACCACCGTGCAGGATGGCGAAACCGGGTATCTGATCCATGCACGTGAGCCGGCCTTGTATGCGGCCCGCATTGCCGAGATCCTCACCCAGCCTGATCTGCGGGCGCGGTTGGGCGTGGCGGCGCGGGAGCGGGCTGCCACGTTCGGCTGGCAGCACGTGGCACGGCAACTGGTGGGGCTCTACGAGGACCTGATCCGCGAGCAGAGCACAGGGGCACCGCCGGCGACGGTCTTGCAACAATGACGCCGGGTCGTCGGGAGGAAGTGTGATGGAGCAGCGGGGGTTGGCCGAAGGGACGCACCGGGTGGTGCTCGCAATCCAGGCACACCCCGATGACGTCGACTTCGGGTCGAGCGGCACGGTCGCGCGCTTCATCGCCGACGGCCATGAGGTGCACTATCTCTCGGTCACCAGCGGCAATAAGGGCACGCACGATCGCGATATGACGCCTGAGCGGCTCACCGAGATCCGCGAGGCGGAGCAGCGTGAGGCAGCTCACCGACTCGGCGTCTCCAGTTGCCACTTCCTCCGCTACAA
Organism: Chloroflexota bacterium; assembly: GCA_034666705.1. Taxonomy (GTDB): domain Bacteria; phylum Chloroflexota; class UBA6077; order UBA6077; family SHYK01; genus JAXDLH01. Next base: position 12,738 of record JAXDLH010000355.1, on the reverse strand, counting down.
CGACGGCGAGGTAGAGGTTAACCTCACGCTGCGCGGCCAGGTATGCCGCGTGATTCGCGAGGTACGCGCCAACGTCGTGATGACCTTCGACCCGTGGCGACCCTACCAGATGCACCCGGACCACCGGGCCGTCGGCACGGCCGCGCTCGACGCCATCATCGCCGCTCGCGATCACCTCTTTTTCCCGGAGCAGCTTACGGATGGCCTCGACATCTCACGTGTCTACGAGGTCTACCTGTTCGGCACCGCCGAGCCCGACGTGTGGATCGACATCAGCGACGTACTCGACAAGAAGCTCGGCGCCGCGGCCGCGCACGCGAGCCAGCTCCGGCCGGACGGCGATACCGAGGAACGCCGTCAGCGCCGTCTAGCGCGGGCCCGCGAGGTCGGCGAGCCGCACGGCCTAGCCTACGCCGAGGGTTTCAAGCTCCTTCGATTGAACTGAAGTGACGACACTGGCCCAGCTCCCTAGCATGCCATGTGCCAGATCGATCTGCACCAATTTTTCGCTGAATGAACGAGGTTACCGTGCGCAAGATCGACCTGCTTCATAATCTCCAGGAGATCGATAGCCAGAGCGATGCGGCACAGGCGCAGATCGCCAAGCTCACGGCGGAGATCGGCGAGCGGCGCGCTGTCGACGATCGCGCGAGGCAGGTCGGCGCGGCGCGCACTGCGGTGCGGGCCCTCCAGACTCAGCAACAGGACCTGGAGCTGCAGGCAGAACAGCACCGCGCCAAGATTGCGGCCGACGAAGGCAAGCTCTATGGCGGATCCGTCCGGATCGCGAAGGAGCTCGAGAATCTCTCCCATGAGGTCGCGCAGGACAAGCGGCAGTTGAACACAGTGGAGGATGAGCTCCTCGGCGTGCTCGACCAGCTCGAGCGGGCGACCAATCGCCAAAAAGAGCTGGAGACGGCCTACGTGCGCGAGCAGCGGGCATGGCTCGCGGCGCAAGAGCAAGCCAAAGCGCGCCTCGCCGCCGCGCAACGGGCGGTCGAGACGCTTCAGGCGCAGCGGTCGAGCGCGGCGCAGGCGGTAGATGCAGCAGCTCGCAGCACGTACGACACGTTGCGGCGGCAAAAAGGCGGCAGTGCGGTCGCCACGGTTCACCAGCGCACCTGCCAGGCGTGTCGCGTGACCTTGACTCCCAATGAGGAGCAGCGCGCCCGTATCGGCAACGATCTCGTTACCTGCAACTCCTGCGGCCGCATCTTCTACGTCCCGCTCGGGTAGGGAAGGACCGGTCACGCAGTACTGCCTGACCGGTCGCCAGTAATAACCCAGGACCCTACGAACGGGTCATTCTGCGGCCGCGGCCTACCGATTCGTGTTTTCTGCGCACCTTGGCCCTCCTGCCTCCATCTCTATGACGGACCCGCTATGCGTATGCCATCCATGGTCGGGTAATGGATGACTGCGGCCGTGAAGGCCGGCCTCCGAAGCAGGGCCATCTTTTGGCGTGCCACCGGGCCGCTGATCACAGTTCGCTCACACACCGCGCGAAACGCGCGATCCAGCGCGTAACCCCGGTCTTGCCAATTGAGAGACGCAGCGTCCGGGCCTACAATGTGGGGCGCTGAGTGGGGTCGAGTGGAAAAGTGTGGGGAAAAGTGGGCGGCACGGTGGATAACGGCTGATGTTCCTCGGCGAGTTCGAGCATGCGCTGGACGACAAGGGCCGCATTGCGGTCCCGGCCAAGTTCCGCGCCGGTCTCGCCGACGGGCTCGTCATCACGCGGGGCCTGGAGCGCTGTCTCTTCATCTGGCCGATGGACGAATGGCGCTCGATCTCCCAGAAGCTCGCCCAGCTCTCCCTGATGAATGCGGACACGCGCCGCATCCACCGGCTGATCTTCGCCGGGGCGATGGACGCGGAGCCAGACCGGCTCGGCCGCGTCGTGCTGCCCGGGTTCTTGCGCGACTACGCCGAGCTTCGCGACAGCGTCGTCTTCGTCGGCCTGCTGAATCGGGTCGAGATCTGGAGTCGCACCAACTGGCAAACAGAGCGGTCGCTCGCCGAGGACCAGAGCGCGCAATTGGCCGAGCACCTGTTCAACCTTGGGATCTGACGATGGCAGAGCTCATCCATATACCCGTCCTCGCGACCGAGACCATGACCTGGCTTGCCGCCGAGCCGGGGGGTGCCTTTGTCGACTGCACCGTCAACGGCGGCGGCCACAGCGTTCAGCTCCTGGAGCGCACGGCGCCCGACGGCCGCTTGCTCGCCCTCGACGCCGACCCGGAGGCGATCGCCACCGCCCGCGCCCGCCTGGCGCCTTTCGGTACCCGGGCAGAGGTGGTCCATAGCAATTTCCGCCACCTGGCCGATATCGCCGGCACCGCCGGCTTCCCACCTGCCGACGGGGTGTTGATGGACCTTGGCTTCTCCTCGCGGCAGATCGACGCGACCGATCGGGGCTTCAGCTTCATGCACGACGCACCGCTCGACATGCGCTACGACACCACGCGAGGCATCACGGCTGCCGAGCTGCTCGCCACCGCCTCGACCGAGGAGATCGAGCAGTTGCTCCGGCGCTATGGCGAGGAGCCGCAGGCACGCCGTATCGCCCGCGAGGTCGTAGCGAGTCGCGAGCACGGCCCAATCGCGACGACCGGCGACCTCGCGGGCCTCGTGACCCGGGCCGTTGGCGGCCGCCACGGCAAAAAATTGCACCCGGCCACGCAGACGTTTCAGGCGCTGCGCATCGCCGTGAACGAGGAGCTCGAAGCGCTCACCGAGGCACTGCCCCAGGCGATCGCCCTGCTGCGGGTGGGCGGCCGGGTTGCGGTGATTTCGTTCCACTCGCTGGAGGACCGCATCGTCAAGACCGTCATGCGGCGGCTGGCTGGGCGTGAGCAGGTGGAGCAGCCGCGGGGGCTGCCCGTCGAGCCGGAAGCGGCCCCGAGAGTTGTGCGCATCCTCACGAACCGGCCGGTCACGCCGAGCCCGGCGGAGATCGCCGCCAATCCCCGGAGCCGCAGTGCGCGCCTCCGCGTCGCGGAGCGACTGTAATGGCTGCGATTGCGCGCCCTGGAGCGCACCAGCCTGCCCTGGGACGCGCAGCAGCCCCCGCCGCGATCCCCGGAGCTCGCTCTGCAAAAGGCGCAGCGCAAGCGGGCCCGCCGTCCCGTTCGTCTCGAATGGGACTGGCAGCGCCGGCGCTGCCGACGCGTGAAACGATCCGCGCGCGGTCGTCGCTTGCCGCGAGCTGGGTTGGCCTGGCCATCCTCTTCGCGACGGCAGCCGTCAGCATGTACCTCGTCCAGGTCAGCTCGGTGGCGACTGCCGGCTACGAGCTGCAACGGCTAGAGCAGGAGCGCGATGGTTGGATCGCCAAGAACCAGCAGCTCCAGTTCCAGCTCGCCGAGCGACGCTCGCTCACCTGGGTGGAGTCCCAGGCGGCCCAACGGCTCGGCATGGTCCGCGCCGACGAGCTTCAACCCTTGAACGCCTCCGGAGCCGACGTCACGCCGACCGGCCAGCGGATCCTGGCCTCGTCGCGCGGCGGGTCGCGCCCCTCAGCGACGGCAACGTCTGCAGCCCCGCCCACCGGCGCCTCGGCTCCCAGACCGCCCGCGCGGCCGGAGCCAGGCAGTCCCGGTGCTGCGCTCCCCGTTCTTCAGAGCTGGCTCGCCATGCTTACCGGGATATTGCATTGAGGGCGGCTGTGGCCGGCGGCGGGCTCGATCAGGCGTCGCGCTGGCGCCTCCTCTGCATCGGGGCGGTCCTCACGATCTTCGGCGCGCTCGTCGCGCAGCGGCTCTACTGGTATCAGGTGACCGACCACGAGACGTTTACGGCCCTGGCATCCGAGGAGCACGCGGAGCGTTTGGCGCTGCCGCCGGTGCGCGGCGAGATCATCGATTCGACCGGCCATCCGCTGGCGATGTCGGTCCGCTACAGTGCAATTGACGTGTACCGGCCCGAGGTGTTCGATATGGAGAAGACGAGCCGCGTGCTCGCCGACTCCCTCGGCCTGCAGGTCGACGACGTGCGGGCGAAGATCCTCGCCGCCGATAAGCAGTGGACCTCGATCGCGACCCGCGTGCCCGCCAGCGCCAGCTCACAAATTGAGGCAGCGGGGTTGCGAGGCGTCCGGCTGCGCCCGTCCCCCACGCGTGAGTACCCGGAGGGCAGTACCGCGGCCCAGGCCATGGGTTTCGTGGGGGTCGATGGCCACGGCCTGAGCGGGCTGGAGCTCACATTCGACCAGGAGCTCGCCGGTCAGGCTGGCGTCGTCATCACCGAGCGCGACACAATCGGCGACGAGATCGCGATCGGTCGCAAGGCGCTCGTGCCCGCTGTGCCCGGCAGCGATCTCGTACTCACGATCGATCGCTACGTGCAGCACGTCGCGGAGCGGGAGATCGCCGCCGCCGTGCAACAGAACAAGGCGGTCGGAGGCCAGATCCTTGTGATGGACCCGGCAACGGGCGCGATCCTCGCGATGGCCTCGGTTCCCACCTATAGCTTGACGTCTGACGCCGGCATCGCCGCGGGGCAGGTCATCAACCCCGTCGCCGTCACCGACACGTACGAGCCCGGCTCTGTCATGAAGCTCGTAACGATGTCCGGGGCAATCGAGGATGGCACCGTCACGCCCAATACCCACTATCTCGACCGAGGCATTGGGCTCGACAACGGCGTCCCCATCCACAACTGGGACGGCGGCGCCTACGGCGACGTGACGATCCGCGAGATTCTGATCCATTCGCTCAACACTGGCACGCAGTGGGTCGCGAGCAAGATGGGCGCAGAGCGCTACTATCATTACGTCGATCTATTCGGCTTTGGCCAACCGACCGGGGTCCGCCTCAATGGCGAGGCCGCCGGCGCGTTCCGCCACCCGGACGATGTGGGCTGGTCGCGCGCTGATCTCGCGACGAACTCCTATGGGCAGTCAATCTCCGTTACGCCGCTGCAGATGATTACGGCAGTCGCGGCGCTCGGCAATGGCGGTGTCCTCATGCAGCCGCAGATCGTGCGTGAGATTCGCCGCCCAGGCGGGACCGAGACGGTCCAGCCGAAGCAGGTCCGCCAGGCCGTATCAGCGCAAACCGCCGCCACCATGCTTGATATGATGGAATCAGTGTGGGATCAGGAGGCGTTCGACCAGATCCGGCCCAAGGGGTACCGGCTGGCGGCCAAGAGTGGCACGGCCGACATCCCCGGGCCCGGCGGCTATGGCACCGGGAAGACAATTGCCTCGTTCATCGGGTTCGGGCCGATTCCGAATCCGCGCTTCGTGATCCTGGTTCGGCTGGACGAGCCGGAGGCGATCTATGGCGGCGTCGTGGCGGCACCGGTGTTCCGCAACGTCGCGGCCGACCTGCTCGCGTACTATCACGTCCCACCGTTGTCGACGCCGTTCAAGCGGGCTCCGCAGTGAACGGGCGCAATGCGTCGAGTGAACTGGTCGGCAGGTCCCAGGGCCGCTGGGCGTGAGCGCTCCGGAGGGCCCGTTCCAGGCGGAGGGGGCAATGTTCACGCTCGAGGACGTACTCGCAGGCACCGCCGGCCGAGTCGCCGCGGGGACCCGTCACGCCGCGTTCCGGGCGGTCGCCATCGACTCGCGCGCCGTGAATAGCGGGGACCTGTTCATCGCCTTCAAAGGCCAGAAGCATGACGGCCATCGTTTCGTGACGCAGGCGCTCGCGCACGGCGCGGCCGGTGCATTGGTTGAGGCGCTGCCGCCCGACGAGCCGTGGGCGTCACCCGATTGGGACGGCGCTCCCGTGATTCTCACTGAGGGGTCCGGGGCAGCCCTCCAGGATCTGGCTACCTACTGGCGCCGCCAGCACGAGGTCCAGGTGGTTGGCGTCACCGGCAGCGTTGGCAAGACGACCACCAAAGAGATGATCGCCAACGTCCTCGCCCAACGGCTCCCGGTACTCCGCAGCCCGGCCAATCTCAACACCGAGATCGGCCTGCCTATGACGCTGATGAGCCTCGATCGGACGTATCGCGCGGCGGTATTAGAGATGGCAATGCTCGACCTGGGCGAGATCGCCCGCCTCGCCGCCATTGCCCAGCCGAACGTCGGTGTCGTCACGGTCGTGCAGCCGACCCATCTGCAGCGCCTGAAAACAATCGAGCGCATCGCGGAAGCAAAGAGCGAGCTGCCCCGTGCCCTGCCGGCCGATGGCCTGGTGGTGCTGAACTGGGACGACGAGCGCGTGCGTGCCATGCACGAGATCACGCCGGCCCAGCCCGTCTACTATGGGCTTTCGCCGCAGGCCGACGTATGGGCCGATCGCATTGAGAGCCACGGACTGCGCGGCATCGAGTTCACCGTCCACCACGGTGCGGAGCAGTTGCGCGCCCGCATGGACGTGCTCGGCACCCATTCGGTGCACTCGGCGCTCGCCACCATTGCCGTTGCCATGCACTTCGGCTTCTCCTTCGACGACGCGGTCGCGGGTCTCAAGCAGGTGCAGGGTGGTCTGCGCCTGCTGGTCGCCGAGGGCGTGCGTGGATCAACGATTCTCGACGATACGTATAACGCCAATCCCGCCTCGACGCACGCGGCGCTGAACCTGCTCGCCGAGATGACCGGTCGCCGCGTGGCCGTGCTGGGGGACATGCTCGAGCTCGGCAGTTACGAGCTCGAGGGGCATCAGATCGTCGGGCGGCGTGCGGCCGCGGTGTGCGATTGGCTGATTACCGTTGGGCCACGCGCGCGGACGATCGCTGAGGAGGCGATCGCCTCGGGTATGCGCCCGAGCGCGGTGGAGCACTTCGACCTCAACGAGGAGGTCATCGCCCGGCTCGAGACCGCGCTCCGGCCCGGCGATTTCGTGTTGTTCAAGGGCTCGCACAGTATGCGGCTCGACAATATCGTCAGCGCCATTCGGGTCGCGGCGTGACGTATTGCATCCCGGGTCGTCATGCCCTGGTCGGGCGCTCCCGTTGAGGGATACCCTCCTGATCGGCGCGCTCACCTCGCTCGTGGCGTTCGGATGCGGCTACCCGCTGCTGCGGCTGCTCCGCTCCCTGCGCATCGGCAAGCAGATTCGCCTCGAGGGACCCGACACCCATTTCCAGAAGACGGGCACGCCGACGATGGGCGGCCTGCTCATCTGGGTCACAGTCTTCGTCTGCACGGCGATCTTCAACGTGATCGAGAGCCGCTCGATCATCGTGCCGCTCGCCTCCACTGGCGCCACCGGTCTGCTTGGTACGCTCGACGACTTCCTGGGGCTAAAGGGCGACACGGCTGACGGCCTCAGCGTACGGGTGAAACTCGGTATCCTGACTCTTATCGCGCTCGTAACCGGCGCGGCGATCTACGAGCTGCTCGGCCTTGATTTCATTTTCGTTCCTTTCATTCAGGCACCAGTCCACCTCGGCATCTGGATCGTGCCCCTCGCCGCGCTCGCCATTGTGGCCACAGCGAACGCCGTGAACCTTACAGACGGCCTGGATAGCCTCGCCGGCATGTGCGCGGCCGTGGCGTTCGGCGCCTACGGCATCATTGCCCATATACAGGATCAGGAGCCGCTCGCCACGTTCTGCTTTACGGTCGTCGGCGCGTTGCTCGCCTTCCTCTGGTTCAACGCGTATCCGGCCCTTCTCTTCATGGGCGATACGGGCTCGCTCGCCTTAGGCGCTGCCCTGGGCACCGTGGCGGCCATGACCGGCCACATCCTGCTCCTGCCCATCATCGGCGGCGTCTTCGTCGCGGAGGCGCTGTCGGTTATCCTCCAGGTCGGCTACTTCAAGATCACGCATGGGCGCCGCCTCTTCCGGATGTCGCCGCTCCACCATCACTTTGAAATGCTCGGCTGGTCGGAGACCCACGTGGCTCAACGCTTCTGGCTGATGAGCATGGTGGCAGGCCTGGTCGGCGTCGCGCTGGCGCGGGTATGACGATGGCGACTGAGTACCTCACCGTCGAGGCGCGCGAGCGGCTCGCTGCGCTGCACGGGCGGCGCTGCGGGGTCGTCGGCCTCGGTCGCGAGGGCATCGACCTCGCCACGTTCCTGGCCCGGCATGGCGCAACGATTGTGATCAGCGACCATGCCTCGCAAGAATCCCTGACGCCCGCGCTGGCGCGGCTCAGCGGACTGGATGTAACGATTCGCATCGGCGAGCAGCACGGCGCCGATCTCCTCGACTGCGACGAGATCTTCGTCAGCCCGGGCGTGCCGCGAGAATTGCCGGTCGTCGCCGACCCCGCCGCGGCGGGGATCCCGATCTCGAGCGCCACGCGCCTGTACTTTGAGTTGTGCCCGGGCCCGATCGCCGGCATTACTGGCAGCAGCGGCAAGACGACGACCACCTCCATGGTCGGCGCAATCGCCTGGACTGCCGGGCTGCACGCGGTGGTGGGCGGCAATATTGGGGTGCCCATGCTGGCGCGGTTGGATGAAGTTACGCCCGACACGTGGAGTGTGTTGGAGCTGAGCAGCTTCCAGCTTGCGGACATGGACCGCTCGCCCCACGTGGGAGCCGTCCTGAACATCACCCCGAACCACCTCGACCGCCACCCCGACATGGCCGACTACACCCGCGCCAAGGGCAACCTGGTGCTGCGGCAGCGCCCGGACGATACCGCGGTGCTGAATGCAGATGATCCCCTCAGCGCTGGTCTTCCGCACGGGAGCCGCACGCTGCGCTTCAGCTTGCAGCAGGCGGTCGATGGCGCCTGGCTCGAGCATGGCCAGTTGCTGCTCGGGAACCCCACCCGCTCGGTGCTGCTGCGAGATGAGGTCCCGCTGCGAGGAATTCATAACGTCGCCAACGCCCTCGCGGCGATGTGCATCGCCTCGGCGATGGACTGCCCCGATCAGGCCATGGCCAGTGCGCTGCGCAGCTTCCGACCGGTGCCGCACCGTCTGGAAGTGGTGGCCACGATCGCCGGCGTAACCTACGTCGACGACTCCATCGCGACCTCGCCGGAGCGCTCGATGGCGGCGCTGCGCGCAATCGACGAACCGATCGTGTTGATTGCGGGCGGGCGGGATAAGCACCTGCCCATGCACGACTGGGGCGAGCTGATCGGCTCGCAGGCTCGCGCGGTCGTAACCGTTGGCGAGGCTGCATCCCTCATTGAGCGCGTCCTGGCAGATACAGGCTTCGCGCGACCGGTAGTGAGGGCGAGCGCCTTCGCGCAAACTGTCCCGCTCGCGCGCGAGCTGGCACAAGCCGGCGACGTCGTGCTCCTGTCGCCAGGTTGCACGAGCTTCGATGAGTTTCGTGACTTTGAGGCGCGCGGGGAAGCCTTCCGCGCCGCGGTTCATGCCCTGCAGGAAGACTCATGAGCAGCGCCGGTTCGACCCGAATTCGTCACCGGGCCGACATGGGCCTGCTGCTCGCGGTGGGTATGCTCGTCGCCCTGGGTATCGGCATGGTCTACAGCGCCAGCTTCGTCATCGCTCACAACGAGTACGGCGACGATACCTACTTTCTGGCTCGCCATCTCGTGTGGGTCACGATCGGCATCGTCGCGATGGTCACGACCTCACGGCTCGACTACCATCTCTGGCAGCGCTTCGCCGCACCGATCTTCTTCATCAGCCTCGCGCTGCTTGCCCTCGTCCTCGTCCCCGGGCTTGCGACGAGCGAATACGGCGCCAGCCGGTGGTTTCGGATCGGCTCGTTCCTGTCCCTGCAGCCGAGCGAGCTTGCGAAGCTAGCCATCGTCATCTACCTCGCCGCCTGGATGACGCGCGTCGGCGACGACATCGGCGGATTCACCTTCGGCACCATCCCGTTCGTCATCATCATCTCCATCACCGCCGGCCTCGTCCTGATCGAGCCCGACCTCGGGACGACGATCGTCATCGTGGCCACGGCGGCTTCGATGTTCTTCATGGCCGGCGCGAATATCTTGCACGCCCTGCTCGGCGGCCTCGTCGGCTGCCTCTTCCTGCTGAAGTTCGTGATCGCCGGCAGCGCCTACAAGGCCGACCGAATGGAGGCGTTCCTCGATCCATGGGCCGATCCGGGCGGGATTGGCTGGCACACGACCCAGACGCTCGTTGCCCTCGGCTCCGGGGGGCTCGCCGGCCTCGGTCTCGGGGCAAGTCGCGGTAAGTACAACTACGTGCCGAACCCGCACACCGACAGCATCTTCGCGGTGATCGGCGAAGAGATCGGGTTCATCGGCACGATGCTCGTCCTCGTCATCTTCCTCTACATTGCCTGGCGGGGGCTCAGCATCGCCTTCAGCACGCGTGATCCATTCGGCCGCGCCCTCGTCGTGGGCGCAACGCTCGTTATCTCCTGGCAAGCGCTGCTCAACATGGCCGTAGTGAGCCATGTGGTGCCGAATACGGGCGTGCCGCTGCCCTTCGTGAGCTTTGGCGGCTCATCGATGGTGGTGAGTCTGGCCGCGATCGGAATGATCTTGTGCGTGTCCCGCGAAAGCACTGATGAGGACCGCTCGCTGAGAAACCTGCTGACGGGCGGCGGGGAACGGGGCGAAGAATCCGGCCCTGGCTTCTCGTGGCGGGCACTCTGGCCGAGCTTCCGGCGCACATCATCCGCCACATCCCAGAAGCGCGAGGCGTCGGCTCTGCGACTCGCGGCGGGCGATGCGCCGCCCCGGGCGGCGCGTCCCGCACGCGTGCGCAAGCTCCGGCCGCAGCGGGCGGGCGCCAAGCTCCGCGAAGGTCCGCTTACCGGGGTGGCTGGGAGGAGTGTCTCCCCACCTCTCGAGGTAACTTCTTCTTCTCGCGCTGGGACACGGGGCGGAGGATCAGGTCGCCCCACCGCTGGGGCGACGGGGTCCCGTACCATGGGAGAGGGCCGCTCTCATCGACGGGCCGCGCCCGCTCCGGGCCGGTGAGCCGATGGATTCTCCTGACCTGAACCACGTGCGCAGCGCGCACCTCATCGGTATCGGCGGCACTGCAATGACGCCTCTGGCGACGATCCTGTGCGAGATGGGTGTACGCGTCTCGGGCTCGGACCTTGCCGATGGCCCCTCGCTGGACGTACTGCGCGATCTCGGCGCGACGGTCGCGATCAGCCACCACGCCGAGAACCTGCCGCTGGATGCCGAGGTCGTCGTCGTCTCGTCGGCAATCCCGGAAGGGAACCCCGAAGTGTGCGCCGCACGCGAAAGGCACATTCCGGTGATCAAGCACGCCGCCGCGCTGGGCAGTCTCATGCGCGCGCGGCGCGGCGTGGCAATAGCCGGCACGCACGGCAAGACCACGACCTCGGCGCTCACCGCCGTGGTGTTGCGCGAAGCAGGCATCGATGCGACCTACCACGTCGGCTCCGAGTTGCTCAATTACGGCCGTTTTGGACAACTCGGTCGCTCCGACCTGTTGGTTGCCGAAGCCGATGAGTACGATCGCCGCTTCCTCGACTACGAGCCAGAGCTCGCGCTCGTCACGAGCGTCGAGCCGGATCACCTCGACTATTTCGGCACGTTCGACGAAGTGGTTGCTGCCTTCGAGGCATTTCTAGCCCGGATTCGGCCTGGCGGCGTGGCGGTGCTCTGCACCGACGATCCGGTCGTGCGTCGGCTGGCGACTGGTACCACACGGCGCGTGACGTACGGCGTGGCCGAGGACGCCGACTGGCGTCTGCTCGACTGGTACCCTGCCGGGGCTGACGGCAGCCATTTCACCGTACGTGCGCCCTCCGGAGCGCAACACACGTTCTCCTTTCATCTGCTCGGCAAGCACAACGCCCTCAATGCGACGGGCGTCATCGCCGTAGCCGGCGAGGTCGGGCTCAGCCTCGATGAGATCGCCCGCGGCGTGGAAGCGTTCCGGGGCACCCGGCGGCGCTTCGAGGTCGTCGGGACAGCCGACGGCGTGTCCGTGGTCGACGACTACGCCCACCACCCGACGGCTATCCGCGTTACGCTCGAAGCGGCGCGGGCGCACTATGCGTCGGCGATCTGGGCGGTGTTTCAGCCGCATACGGCACATCGCACCCAGAGCTTGTTTCACGAGTTCGTCCGCTCGTTTGGCGCTGCGGATCACGTCTACCTCGTCCCAACCTATCGCCCCGCGGGCCGCGAGGCCGACGAGTATGATCCAACGGTTGCGGCGCTCGCCGCCGCGCTGGAACACACCGACGCCCGCTCCATGTCGCTCGACCAGGCCGTGGCGGAGATTGCCGAGCACGCGGCACCCGGCGACCTGGTGCTGGTCATGGGCGCCGGCGATGTCTGGCGCAGCGAGGCGGACCTTCTCGATCGTCTCCGGTCCCGGAGCTCATCGTGAGCCGGCTGCGCGAGCTCCAGGCTCGCCTGGGACCAGGATCGCGGCTGGCCGAGCCGCTCGCACGCTATACGTCAATCCGCGCCGGTGGCCAAGCCGATCTCTTCCTGCAGGCCAGGACGAGCGAGCAACTCGTCGACGCCGTCGAGGAGGCCGAGGCGCTGGGCGTGCCCTGGCGCATTATCGGCGGCGCCTCCAACTTGCTCATCGCCGATGCCGGCGTCGAGGGGCTCGTGATCAAAGCTGCGACGGGTGGCGTGGAGATCGACCGCGACGGCGATCCTCCACGCGTCCACGCGGCTGCCGGCTGCATCCTGGCGGCGGTCGCAAAGCAGACAGCGCTGGCAGGCTTTGCTGGCCTGGAGTGGGCGGTGAACGTGCCCGGCACAGTTGGCGCCTCAGTTGTGAACAACTCGGGCGCGTTCGGCTCGTCGACCGCCGAACACCTGGAGCACGCCGACGTGTACGCGCCAGGTGGGGAGGTCGTGCGCATGACCGGGGAGGAGTTGGAGCTGGCATACCGCACGAGCCGCCTGAAGCGCGGCGAGCT
>JAXDLH010000354.1:0-3653 GCA_034666705.1 Chloroflexota bacterium | reverse complement strand
CAGACTCGGGTTCTGGCCGATCTGCGCGAGCGTGCCTAGCACAGCGCCAAAGCCCTGGCCGGCCAGCCAGAGCATGACCGGTACGGCCAGAAAGAAGACGAGCGCCCCGTTCAGTGCTGCCCACCCTCGGCTATATACGGCCGACGTGCGGCCCGCGACGTAGCCGCCGAGCAAGAATGCAATGATGGCGCTGACTGCGCCCCAGATGGCCGCATTCGTACCGGTTTGTGGCGGCGGCGTGCCCTGTGCGGCCGAGAAGCCGGCGTTGAGCCCCGTCAACCCGATTCCCAGGCCAAGTAGGCCAAGCATGACCATGGTGGTGATTGCGACGAAGAAGCCAGCGAAGATTGGGCCCCACCGGACCCGGTCGTTGACCAGGTTGAATCGTCCCGGCAGCACGTCCGGAACCATTGCCTCCGCTTGGTAATCGCGATGAACCTCCCGAACTGGCCGATGAACGAGTGGTGGCTCGACTGGTCTGATGCGCTCCGGTTCCGTTGCCATACGACGTACCTCCCTGGCACCACGCCCGCGGTTCGCTCCGCGCCGACGGTGCACCCGTTTGTCTCACCTTCATGGTGGTCCGGGAGAGCAACCGGGCTCGTTAAGGACCGTAAACCGCGCGTCAATGCAGCTACAGAACGCACCCGTATCCATAGACAACGGGTGGGCATACTGCTAGGCTCTCATGAGTTTGCGGGGAGGGAGCGTAACATGGCGGACAAGGTAACGACGCGCTTTCGCGAGCGCCTCCAACGGCCCGAGCTCGTCGTGATGCCGGGCGGCTTCAGCCCGCTCCTGGCGAGGATGGCTGAGGTCATTGGTTTCGAGGCGTACTTCATCGCAGGCTCGCAGACCTCGGCATTCCTCTATGGCTTGCCGGACGTCGGTGTCCTCGGGCTGCGTGACATGGTCGACCATGCGCGCCACGTCGCCGCGCGGACCACGATCCCGATCATGGCCGACATGGATACCGGCTACGGCAACGCCGTGAACGTGCACTTTGCGGTGCAGGAATTCGTGCGCGCGGGCGTCGCCGCCATCAACCTCGAGGATCAGGAAGCCCCCAAGAAGTCCGCCACCTCGGCCGGGCGCCGGTGCATCTCCAAGGCGGAGGCGCTCGGCAAGATCAAGGCGGCCGTAGCCGCCAAGAACGAGATCGATCCGGATTTCGTGATCTGCGCCCGCTGCGACGTGCTTGGCGCCGAGGGCGGCAGCTTCGCCGACGCGCTCGACCGCTCCATCGCCTACGTAGAGGAGGGTGGCGCGGACTTCGTCTGGCTCAACTCGGTGGAGACCCGCGAGGACATGCGCGAGGCGTGCGCGAAGATCCCCGCGCCGGTGCTGCCGCTGTGGGGCGGCGCGCAGCCAGCGCCTACGCTCGAGGAGTATCAGGCGTTGGGCGCCCGCATCGCCCTCTTCCCTACGATCGCCGCCACGGCCGGCTTGCAAGCCTCGTGGGACGTGCTGAACGATTTCAAGCAGCGCGGCCTCGCCGCCCTGGACGATTACGGGCGCCGCGCGCACAGCAGTCCATGGGGCACCCCCGGTCAGGCGGGGCTGGTCCCCAACGGCCTGGTGCGCCAGATCGAGAACGACTTCATCCCCGAAGAGCTGCAGCGCGACTACGAACACACGTGGGGCCATAGCCCGTCGTACCGGACGAAGTAACGCTGGATGGAGGCGTGACCATGACGGGATCCCGGCCGATTCGACTCGTCGCGTTTCCCTCCTTCTGCTCTTGAAGCATATCAGGGAGCTGGCAATCCACCACATTGGCCGCTCAGCGGCCGCGGGCGTTGCCCCAGAGGAGGATATGGAGGCGGGTGCTGAACCGGTAGCCGAGATCCTGGCATGGCTCGACGAGCCACGTTGAGCGTGCGGTGAGCGTCGCGGCGTCCGTCGCCTCGGGCATGAGCAGCACGCGGTTCGGCGGCAAGTGGTAGTGGGCGGCGAGGGCGACGACGTCGTCCAGGTCCTCCGGCTCCACGATCACGAACTTGAAGAACGCCCCGGGGCGGGCGACGAACCAATCGAGCGCCTCGGGAACCTCGCGCTCGCGCGCCGGGTTGCCCGAGGAGTCGAGCTTGGGCGACACATTCCACTGGTCCACCAACTCCGCGACCACGCCCTCTGGCCGCACAGTGCCATTGGTCTCGACCTCGATCCGCATGCCGCGCAGCTTGAGCCGCTCGACGAGCGGGCTCAGCGCAGGCTGCTGGAGGAGCGGCTCGCCACCGGTGATGACGACATTGCGCACCGCAGTCCTCGAGTTCCCCAATGAGGGCGGCCCTTGAGTCACTTCGGACGCGGCTTCGGAGCTGATCTCGATTGAGGGGCGAAGGTCGCGTGGTCGGATCAAGCCGTAGGGTATATAGCCGTTGCCGCCCACTGTACCGGCTGGCGCCTTGGCGAGGGTGGTTTCCCCGCTCGAGCCGAACCCGTGAATCAAATGGTCCAGCCGAGGATCTGCGGCCAACGCCAGGGCTGCCCGCGCCACAGACCCGCTAGCCGCCGCCAGCACCCGCTTGGCGACCTCCTCGGCGGTCAGCGGCAATACATTGATCTTGAGGTCGTATTGGCGCCAATCCCACGTATAGCGAGTATCGCACCAGTCGCAGTGCAGGTTGCAGAGGGCCAGTCGCACGAACACGCTGGGCGTGCCGCAGGTAACGCCCTCACCCTGGACGGAAGTGAAGATCTCCGGTTCGCCATCGGGCATGCGGCTGAGCTTGAGCTGCGCCGCCTCGCGTGGGTCATTCATGCGCCCCTCCTCGCCAGCGCGGGATCGGCAAGCCCTGCCTCGGCGAAACCCTTGGCGCGCAGCAGGCAGCTATCGCAGCGGCCGCAGGGGGCGTCGCCGCCCCGGTAGCAGCTCCACGAGCGGTCGATTGGCGCGCCGACCTCGACGGCGGTGCGGGCGATATCCGCTTTGCTCATCGCGATGAGCGGCGTGGCGATCTCAATGGCTATTCCGTACTGCGTGCCGAGCTTGCTGCCGAGCCGCAGCGTCTCGGCGGCTGCGGCGTAGAACTCCGGGCGGCAGTCCGGGTAGCCGCTGTAGTCGATCGCGTTGGCGGCGATGATGAGCGTCGCCGCAATGTCGGTCGGCGCCGTGCCCTCGTCCTCGATGAGTGCCAGCGCCTGACTTTCCAGCGCCGCGGCCCCAAGCGTGAGCAGGAATGTATTGCGCAGCGGCACGTAGGTGATGGGGATCTCCTCCGCCATTGCCTCAGGGCTCCGATCGGCGGGCGACGTGAAGCGCTCGCCGTTGGTCAACGCGGAGTACCAGGCGAGCTCTTTGAAAAAGCTCACGTCGACGACACGATGCGGAATGCCGAGCGCGGCTGCGATCTCGCGCGCCGCCGCAATCTCGCGCTGGTGGCTCTGCCCGTACTGCACCGTGAGCGCGGCGAGCTCATACCCTTCGCGCAGGGCGAGCGCCGCAGCCGTCGTCGAGTCGAGCCCCCCGGACAGGAGCACCAGCGCTAGTCGTCGCATACTTCCTTCGCGTTCCATTCGCCGCTCTCGCCGCCAGCCGCAAAGCCTGCTGGCAAGGCGCTGGTCATCCTGAGCGAAGCGAAGGATCCGTGGTCGCAACGTCGGGGTCACGGATCCTTCGCTTCGCTGCTTTGAAAATAGACTTCCATGTC
>JAXDLH010000353.1:0-9373 GCA_034666705.1 Chloroflexota bacterium | reverse complement strand
AAACCTCCTCCCGCCTCAGCCTCGATTGCTGGAACGTCGCCTCATCCTGCGGATCGGGCACCTCGCCTTGCCAGGCGAACGATGCGAACTCGTCGCGCCGTCCACGGCGGACCGCCTCGATCAAGTCAGGGTCGCCATGGCTCGTGAAGTACGTAAACGGGGTGGTTGCGCCGTACTCCTCGCCCATGAAGAGCAATGGTACGAACGGTGAGAGCAGTATCACCCCCGCCGCAAGCTTGAGGCGCGGGAATGAAACGAGGTGGCTCAATCGATCGCCCATCATGCGGTTGCCGACCTGATCGTGGTTCTGGGCCGCGACCACGAACTGGCGCGCGTGGTTCAGCCGCGGGGAGTTGCCGTGGCGGCGTTGCCGATACACGGAGTAGCGACCGTCATAGACGTAGCTCTGGCGAAGCGCGCGGGCGACGTGCTCGATACTGCCGAAGTCGGCGTAGTATCCGTTGCGCTCGCCGGTGAGCAGCGCGTGGAGCGCGTGGTGCAGGTCGTCGCTCCACTGGCCGTCCAGTCCATAGCCGCCGATCTCGCGGGGGCGGATGAGGCGCGCATCATTGAGGTCGCTCTCCGCGATCACGTAGAGCGGGCGACCCGCGCTGATTGCGCGGGCGTGCACCGCGCCCGCTAACTGCTCCAGGAACGGCAGGGCGGACTCGTCGTGGATCTTGTCGGCGGCATCGAGCCGCAGCGCGTCGACGTGGCAATCGCCCAGCCAGTAGAGCGCATTCTCGATGAAGTAGCGGCGCACCTCGTCGCTGGCGGGGCCATCGACGTTGATGGCAAGCCCCCACGGTGTGCGGTATCGATCCGTGAAATAGGGGCCGAAGTCAGATAGGTAGTTCCCCTCTGGGCCGAGATGGTTGTAGACCACATCCAGGATGACGGCGAGCCCGCGACGATGGCACGTGTCGACGAGCCGCTGCAGCCCCTCTATGCCGCCGTACGCTGCGTGGGCGGCATACGGATAGACGCCGTCGTAGCCCCAATTGCGGTCCCCCGGGAATGCCGCAATTGGCATCAACTCCACGGCCGTCACGCCGAGATCGACGAGCTCGTCGAGATGGTCTGCGACCCCGTCGAACGTCCCTTCATCGCTGAATGTGGCGACGTGCAGCTCATAGATGACGTATTGGTCGAGTGGGAGGCCGCGCCATGCACGGTCGCTCCAGGCGAACCCCCGGTCGTCGACCACCGCCGATGCGTCATGCACGCCGTGCGGTTGGGCACGCGACGCGGGATCCGGCCGAGCCCGCGCCCCATCGAGGAGATACCGGTAGGGCGTACCAGGTTTTGCCCCAGCTTCCATAGCGAAGTAGCCATCTCCTATGGTGTGCATAGGGATAGCTCGATCGTCCGGCTCGAGGCGCAACTCGACCGTCGACGCGTGCGGCGCCCACACGACAAACGCGCAGCGGCCGTCGCCGAGATACGTTGCACCGAGGCGTCGCCCAGCCACCGGCGGAGCGTCACCACTCACGAGTTTACAAATGGCTGATCAGTGGATTGACGGGAGCGGCATCGAAGCGGTGCAGGGCCCATGTATACATCTTACGGGCTGAGCTACGATTCGCGATACCAGCCGGCTTGCTCCTGTGGGTCTTCCAGTGAGGGGACGTGCCGCTCGAGGAACGCCTGACCCTCACGCTGGAGAATAGCCAGGAAGACCTGCACGACCGATGGGTCGAACTGGGTGCCGGAGCCCTTGATCACCTCCTGCAGTGCCTGCGAGGGCTCCAACGCCGGCCGGTACGACTTCGGACTCAACATCGCCTCCATTGCGTCGGCGAGGCTCATGATGCGTCCTTCGAGCGGGATGTTGGCTCCACTTAGCCCCTGCGGGTAGCCACGGCCGTCCCATCGTTCGTGGTGTGAAATGACGGCGTTCAGGACGATCGGCGAGCGGTTGAAAAAGTCGATCATGTGCGCCGCCACCCGCGGGTGCGTCTTCATCCGCTCGTACTCGTCCGGCATGAGCTGATCGGTCTTGTCCAACAAGGTGTCCGGAATCGCCAGCTCGCCCACGTCGTGCAGCAGCGCCGCGAGTCCCATCTCGTCTACGTCCGCCGCGCTCCAGCCGAGCTCACGCGCGATCGCCATTGCGAGCCTCGCCGACTCCTCGGCCTCCGCGCGGCTGCCAGGCCGCTTTGCCTCGACGGCTGCCAGCAGCGCCTCGGTAGCCGCCATTCGCTCCTCGCTGATCGTGGAGCCAAGCGTGGTGCCTTGCACGCCGACCACGATCTCCCGGCCGAGCATGAGTCCCAGGATCCGATCCTCATCGCGATATGGGCCAGAGCCATGGTTCACGGCGAACAGCGCGGCGCCGCGGGGGCTGAGATGGGGGAGCGGCGCCGCGAGCGCATTATTGAGCCGGGTGGGATATTGATCAGGAAGGCCACGCGTCCCCAGGTCTTCAGATCGGGTGAAGATCTCCGCAGCGCTGACCTTCAAGAGGCGTGACGCGAGCTGGTCCTCGCTCGGGGCGGGCATCTTGTCGTGCATCGTGCGGCTGCCAACCGCCGAATAGAGATCGACGCTCCCATCCTCGCGGCCGATGACCACCCCGGCCAGCGCCGAACCAGTAAGGCGGGCGAGCGCCGCCGCTGCGGTGAAATAGATCGATTCCGGTTGTGGTCCCGCCTTGGTAATCTCGGCTAATGCCTCCTGGCCCCCGGATGCGAGCCGAGCCGCGGTCTCCCCGTCACTGCGGGTGTCGGGCGCAAGGGTCGTAATCCGGACGAGCACGGGAATAAGCGCCGCAACCGCGATGGGGAGGATCTGATCGAGTCCGGTCGGCAGCGCCTGCGTCGACAAGAAACGCGCCGCAATCATGCCGACGGCGATCACGAAGCTGTAGGCAAAGGTCTCGAACACGGGGAAGCGCCGGATGCCAATCGCGATGCCCGCAGCCGCCACGGGCACCAGACTCACGCCGAGCGATGAATCAGACCACCCAGCCGCAACGGCGACCGCCGCCAGCGCGTCGATGGCGGCAGTTGCATAGGCCAACCCGCTCGGCCAGGATTTCAGGACAAATGCCAGGACGGCGATGACCAGCGTGTAGACCGCGAATGCGATGGGGACCGGCGCACTCGACAGCACGTCGGTTCCGAGCGAGCCAGCCGCCTGTACGACCTGAAAAAGGTATGCCTCAATGAGAAGCAGCCGGATCAGCGAGAACCAACGCTCCTGGATGAGTCGGGCGCGATCGATACTGTTCACAGTGGCACGATTTTACCGGGCAAGCGCGAGCGCTGCGAGGTCGTCGAACCTGAGCACTGCCCCGGAGAGAACTCCGAGCAGTAGCACGCCTGCTACGGCCACCGCAAGCGAGACCGCGTGCGAAACAGTCAACGGCGCAATTCCCCCTCCCTCAGGCGGCACCATGTACATGTCGTGAATCACCTGCGCGTAGTAATAGAGCGAGATGGCTGAGTTGAGCACGCCGAGCAGCACGAGCCAGATGAGTCCACTCTGCACCGCCGCTGAGAATACGTAGAGCTTGCTGAAGAACCCGGCGAACGGCGGGAGCCCCGCCAACGATAGCAGGCTGACCGCCAGCGCGAATGCGAGCCAGGGCGAGCGTTGCCGCAGGCCGCGGAAATCGGCGATTCGCTCTGACCCGATGAGCCGAATAATGGCGACCACGGTAAGAAACGCTGCCAGGTTCGTGGCAGTGTACGCGAGAAGATAAAACAGCACCGCCGAATAACCCCGGGGCGAACTCGCCGCGATGCCGACGAGCACGTAGCCGGCCTGCGCAATGCTCGAGTAGGCGAGCATGCGCTTGATGTTGGACTGCACGAGCGCCACGACGTTGCCGACGGTCATCGTCGCCGCGGCGAGCCCTGCGATCAAGACCGCCCAGTCCGCCTGCGCCGCGGGCAGCGCCGTCGTCAGCACGCGGACCAACGCAGCGAATCCTGCGGCCTTGGACGCAACTGACAGGTACGCGGTAACCGCCGTCGGTGCGCCTTCGTAGACGTCCGGTGTCCACATCTGGAACGGCACCGCCGATACCTTGAAGCCGAACCCGGCGAGAACCAGGGCCATCGCGAGGAAGAGTCCCGCGTTGGGGGTGTTGGCGACCGCCAGGCCAATGGTGTCGAGGCGGGTGCTGCCGGCAAGCCCGTAGAGCAGCGCCAGGCCGTAGAGAAGCACGGCAGACGACATGGCGCTCAGCAGAAAGTACTTCAGACCGGCCTCGACCGAACGCCCGTCGTTCCGGTTCCAGGCGGCCAGGAATGCGGTGGACAGGCTCGACATCTCGAGCGCGACGTAGAGCGTGATGAGCTCGTGCGCCGCGGCGAGCAGCATGAGCGCCACGGTGGCGAGCAGGAGCAGGCCAACGAACTCGGCGCGGAAGCGAGCCACACTGTCGAGCAGCGAGGTTGACGCGAGGAGGACGAGCAGCGTCGCGCTCAGGAAGAGCAATTTGAAAAACACCGCGTAGGTGTCGACGGCAATCGCGCCGCTGAATGCGAACGAATTCAACCCAGCGAGGGGCAGGGCTAGCGCCGCTGATACGATGATGCCGACCACGGCGAGCGCTAAAATGACGTTCCGCGACAACCCGCCCGGAACGAACGCGTCCAGCAGAATGATCAGCGCCCCGGCAACGCCGAGCGCGATCTCGGGGGCGATGAGGCTGAGGTTCGTGTCCACCTCGCCCCCTAATACCGCAATGCAATGGGCGTAGTGCCCGCGATCACGACGTTCCCGAGTACCGCGGGGAAAACGCCGATCAGGACGATCACCGCGACGAGCACACCTACGGCGAACATCTCGCGCCCCGTCGCGTCTCCGAGATGCGCCCACTCTGGTCGTTCCGGACCGAACAACACCCGTTCGACAACCCAGAGCATGTAACCGGCGGTAAGCACGATCGTGAACACGCCAAGAATCGTCTGTACGCCCCACACGGGGAATGAGCCGAGAAACACCAGAAACTCGGAGACAAAGCCCGAGAGCCCGGGCAATCCGAGCGAGGCGAGCGCCGCCACGATGAAGATCGCTGCGATCTTCGGCATCCGCGCCGCGAGGCCCCCGAGATCCGCAATCGCGCGCGTGTGGGTGCGATCATAGATGAGCCCGACCATGATAAAGAGCAGGCCGGTGATCGTGCCGTGGGTGAACATCTGGAACACCGCACCCTGGATCCCGATCGCCGTGAGCGAAGAAGCACCGAGCAGCACGTACCCCATGTGCGAGATGCTGGAATTGGCGATGACCCGCTTCAAATCGCCTTGCACCATGGCGACGAGTGCCCCGTAGACAATATTGATCACCGCCAGGATTCCCAACAGCAGCGCGAACTGATGCGTCGCGTCGGGCAGAAGGGTGAAGTTCGCCCGCAAGATGCCGTAGGCTCCCATCTTCAATAGCACACCGGCGAGTAGCACGCTTATCGCCGTGGGCGCCTCAGTGTGGGCGTCCGGCAACCACGTGTGGAGCGGGAAGATGGGGACCTTGACGGCAAAACCGATAAACAACAGGATCCAGATGAGCGACTGCACCGCCGGCGCCAGCCGCTGTGAGCCCAACTGAAGCATGTCGAACGTGTGCGCCGGCGAGGCGAGATACAGGATGAAGATGCCCAGCAGCATGAAGGCGCTGCCCGCGACCGTATAGAGGATGAACTTCATCGCCGCGTACTCGCGGCGCGCGCCGCCCCAGATGCCGATGAGCAGAAACATCGGTGCCAGCTCGAGCTCCCAGAAAAGGAAGAAGAGGATGAAGTCGAGTGCTGAGAACACACCAGCGACGGCAGTCTCGAGTGCGAGCACCAGCGCGAAGTACTCGCGCGGCCGCAGTGTGGTGTTCCACGAGATCAGCACCGCGAGAAACACCAGGAGCGCGTTGAGCACGAACATCGGCAGGCTGAGGCCGTCGAGCCCAACGACGTATCCGATCCCGAGCTGAGGGATCCAGGGAACCGAGGTCAGGCCGAGCGGTGATGCGACGCCAGCGTTCGGGTCGTAGCCCCAGGCGAGGGCCAATGCGAGCAGGAGCGCCACGCCGGAGATGACCGCGGCGATCCACCGTGCGCTGCGGTCGGCATTGCCGGGCAGGACGGCGATCAACACCGCGCCGGCGAGGGGGAGCCATATGGCCAGGTTCAGCAGGAGGTCCATGGATCCTCCAAACAAGCGGTCGTTCGAGTCTCCATGCCCAGGTCCGTCATAGGTGGCCCGCAGTAACGATGGGCAGTGCCACGAGCAGCGCCAGGAACACCGCGCCCGCGAACAGCACCCAGCCGTACGTCTGAACCTGACCGGTCTGCAATCGTCGCAATACGCTGCCTAATTGCACGGTACGTGCCCCGATGCCATTGACGGCGCCGTCGACGATGAGCGTGTCGAACTGTCCTGCCAGCCACGCCAGGCCGAGCACCACGCGACTCGCAATCCAGTTGTACAGGTGGTCGAGGTGGTACCGGTCCATGAGCACGTGGTGCGGCCATGAGAGCTGCGCCGTGAGCCGTTCGGGGATCGTGAAGCTGCCGCGCCCGTACATGCCCCAGGAGAGCAGCCCGCCCAGGAAGGCGAGGGCCGACGAGAGAACGACCACGTCCAGCCGGGTGGCGACTTCCGGCGCGCCGGGGCCCTCGATGAAAGCGGCAAACCCGCTGCCGAGAAACGGCGCGCCCCACAGACCGGTGAAGAGACTCGGGATCGCCAGGATAATGAGCGGAATCGTCATGCTCATTGGCTCGCCGTGGTCGTGCTCGAGCGTGTGCCGATCCCCTCGAAACTCCCCGTAGAACGTCACGAACATCACGCGCCCCATGTAGAACGCGGTCATGAACACCGTGACGAGCGCCGCAAGATACAGTGGCATCGCCCGCGTCGCTGCAGCGGCCAGGATCTCATCCTTGCTCCAGAACCCGCTGAAGGGTGGGATGCCCGCCAATGAAAGTGCCGCAATCCACATCGTAAGCATGGTAACGGGGCGATAGCGTCGCAGCCCGCCCATACTGGCGAACATCTCGTTCGAGTTCACGAGATGGATGACACTGCCGGCTCCGAGGAAGAGGAGCGCCTTGAAGAATGCGTGGTTGAAGAGGTGAAATACGCCCGCCGTGGCTGCGCCCACGCCGATGCCGAGCATCATGTAGCCCAACTGACTGATCGTCGAGTATGCCATCACCCGCTTGATGTCGGTGGCGACGAGCCCCATTGAGGCGGCGAAGATCGCCGTAAAAGCGCCAATCGTGGCCACGATCTGCAGAGCCAGGTCCGAGTGCACGAGCAGCGGGAATACGCGCGCCATGAGGTACACGCCGGCGGCCACCATCGTCGCGGCGTGGATCAGTGCACTCACCGGAGTCGGCCCTTCCATCGCGTCCGGGAGCCACACGTGCAGCGGGAATTGAGCAGATTTGCCCGCAGCACCACAGAAGATCAACAACATGGCGATCGTTAGGGCCGTTCCCCCGATCAGCCCGCTGGCCGCCATCTGCGCGAGTTGATCGAACTGGAAGGTGTGCGCCTGCGAGAACAGGTAGAGGATCCCAAGCAGGAAGCCGAAGTCGCCGAGCCGTGTCACCAGGAACGCTTTTTTCGCAGCCGCGGCCGCCTCCGGTCGCCAGTGCCAGTGTCCGATCAGGAGGTAGGAGCACAGCCCGACGCCCTCCCAGAAGAGGTAGATCGTGAGCAAACTGTTCGCCAGCACGAGGCCTAGCATCGAGAAGGTAAAGAGGGACATCGACGCGAAATAGCGGGCGTAGCTCCGGGCGTATCCGTTCGTCTCGACTGGATCGTCGTCGGCCCCATGGCGCATGTAGCCCGTGGAGTAAACCTGCACGAGAAAGCTGACGGACGTCACGACCACGAGCATCAGTGCCGTGAGGGCGTCGACCCTGATGCCGATGGCGAGCGACGGGGAGCCGACGAGCGGGATCCAATCGTACGACTGATCAATGCATACACTCTGGACACAGCCGCCGCCCAACGCCTGCGCGAAGATCGAGAGCGAGAGGATCAGCGAGCCGAGTACCGCGAGCGCGGTGACCCAGCCGCTCGCGGCCGGCGAGCGGCGCAATCCGAACGCAATGAGCGCGAACGAGATCAGCGGCAGCAGCGGAATGAGCCACGCGTACTGTGCCATTGCCTATCCTTGCAGCGTGTCGATAGCGTCGACTTCCACGGTGCGCCGGACTCGATGCACCGCAATCACGATCGCCAGGCCGACGGCTGCTTCCGCCGCCGCGACGGTCATGATGAAGATGCCGAAGACCTGCCCGGTCAGATCGCTGGGTATTGCGTGGCGCGCGAAGGCGACGAACGTGACGATGACGCCATTGAGCATGAGCTCAATTGACATAAGGATTGCGATCGCATTGCGTTTCGTGAGTGCGCCGACGATGCCAATGGCGAACAGCAGCGCTCCCAGGATGAGCCCGTGCTGGAGGGTGATCGGGTAAAGCGGCGGCGCCGCAGGCGGCATGGCTACGGCTCCCGAGCGATGACAATCGCCCCGATCATCGCGATGAGCAGCAGGACCGACGCCAGCTCGAACGGAAAGGCGTAGGTGTACAAGAGGCCAGATGCGATGAATGGTGTGCTCGGGACGTCGCTTGGAGTCGGCGTCGAGTTCGGCCAGCGGCTCGTCAGGAATACTGCCAGGCTCAGCAGGAACACGGCCCCACTGACCACGAGAGCTGATACGACTCGAGCCGGCCCCCCGGTTTCCGGAATCTGCACGTGCTGGGGCGTGAGCATGATGCCGAACAGGATCAGCACCATGATCGCGCCGACGTACACGAGAATCTCGACGGCGCCGAGGAAGTCGGCGCCGAGGACGATGAATACCCCGGCCACACCTCCCAGCGCCAGGACCAGGAACAGGGCGCTGTGGAACACCCGCTCCGCGGCCACGACGCCGATCGCCCCGATGATCGCGATCAGCGCGAAGGTGTAGAAGCCGCCGGCGACGAGGAAATCCACGGGAATCACCACGCCGCGCCTCCGCGAGCTCCATCGAATCCGGGAGTTGCGGACAAGGATTGAATCATGCAAGGCCTCGGCGCCACAGCACCTCGGCGGCGGTGACGAGCACGAGCAGCAGCGAGAGTGGCAGGGCGAACTTCCAGGCGATCCTCATCATCTGGTCATAGCGAATCCGGGGCCAGGCGCCGCGCACCCAGATGATAATGAAGAACCCAACGCACGCTTTGATGAACAACCAGAGCCACGGCGGCAGGATCGGTCCGAGCCAGCCACCCCAAAAGAGGATCGCGGTCATTGCCGAGACGGCAAAGGCGTTGGCGTATTCCGCGAGGTAAAAGAGCGCCCAGGCCATGCCGCTGTATTCGGTATGAAAACCGGCGATGAGCTCCGACTCCGCCTCGGGCAGGTCG
>JAXDLH010000352.1:0-15970 GCA_034666705.1 Chloroflexota bacterium | reverse complement strand
CTCGTGGCTCGTGGCTCGTGGCTCGGCGCGAATCCTACCATTCGTGGCTCGTCGTCGGATAGGCTCTAAGCAAGCAACCTGTTAGACTAAACGGCTCTACGTACGCCTCATGGCGCTGCGCCGGCTCCGCGGCGGACCATCCCGCTGGGAATTGGCGTCCATTGAACCTGGGAGGAAAGTATGTCCGAACCGCGATTTTTGGTCGACCCCTATCTGGAATGGGTCAAGGGCGAGGGCGTCCCCGTGGTCGAGGGCTTCGGCGTCCAGTTGAAGGAAGTCGAGACCAAGCCGTGGGCCCGGCTCGGCGTTCCCGGCGCGATCGTCCACACGATGGGCCGTGGCGACTACATGAACCTCTATGTCATCGACATCCCGCCGGGTGGCGCTACCGATCCCCAGAAGCACCTCTTCGAAGAGGTGTTCTTCGTGCTCGATGGTCAGGGGAGCACGACCATCGAGACGGATGATGGCCAGCGCCACACCTTCGAATGGGGCACGTGCAGCCTGTTCGCCATCCCCCTGAATACGCGGTACCGACTCTTCAATGGCAGCGGGTCGCGCCCGGCGCGACTCGTCTCGGCTACCGACCTGCCGCTCATGATGAACGTGTTCCACAACAACGACTTTGTGTTCGACAATGACTGGAAGTTCCCTGAGCGGCTCGGCGACGAGCGGCATTATCAGGGCGAGGGCGACTTCCTGCCGATGCGCCCTGGCCGCCACATGTGGGAGACCAACTTCGTGCCAGACCTGCGCACCTTCAAGCTCCAGGATTGGAAGGATCGCGGTGCGGGCGGCTCGAACATCATGTTCATCCTCGCCAACGGCACGATGCACGCGCACATGTCCGAGATGCCGGTCGGTACCTACAAGAAGGGCCACCGTCATGAGGCCGACTTCCACGTCTTCGCCGTCACGGGCGAGGGGTACAGCATCTATTGGTACGAGGGCGATAAGGACTTCGAGCGCTTCGATTGGAAGCTCGGCTCGGTGTTCGCCCCGGCGGATATGCTCTTCCATCAGCACTTCAACACCAGCACGGAGCCGGCCCGCTACCTGGCGATCGCGTTCGGCAGCCTCCGTTACCCGTTCACCGCGAGCAAGCGGAAAACGTTCATGGGCATGGACGTCGACGTGAAAGAGGGTGGCCGCCAGATCGAATACCGGGATGAGGACCCGCGGGTGTACCGGCTGTTCGAGGCGGAATTGGCGAAGAAGGGGATCGAGCCGCGGATGAGCGAGTTCCTCGCCGCCGCGCGGTAGTTCGGTGACGAAGCACGATGCGAACCGTCATCCTGAGCGCAGCGAAGGATCCGTGACCCGGACGCAGGAGCCACGGATCCTTGGGCCTGCGGGCCTCCGGGTGACGAGAATCGCGCGGTAGGGGCGGGGGGTGCCGCCGCACGACCTTCCATCGTTCCACTTCCACGACCTGCACGGCGTCGCGGAGCTGTTGCCCGAGGAGGATGAAGCAGTCGACGATGCGATCTGGGCGGCCGACAACGTCGAGCTGACCACGGTTGGCATCGACGTTGGTTCGTCCACCTCGCACGTCATGTTCTCGCGCATCCACCTGCAACGGCTCGCCACGAACCTCTCCAGCCGGTTCGTCGTGGTAGGACGTGAGCTGCTGTGGGAATCGCCGATCTGGCTGACCCCGTACCGTAGCGGCAACCTGATCGACGCCGGCGAGCTGGGCGACCGCATCCACGGCGCCTACCGCGACGCTGGCATGGCGCAGGATGGGGTGGACAGTGGCGCAGTAATCCTCACGGGCGAGGCGCTGCGTCGCGCGAATGCCCGCGCCATCGCCGAGTTGTTCGCCGGTGAGGCGGGGAAGTTTGTCTGTGCATCCGCCGGCCACAACATGGAGGCGATGCTCGCCGCGCATGGCTCAGGCGCCGTCGCGCTCTCGCGGCACGACGACCGCACGGTGCTCAACGTCGACGTTGGTGGGGGCACCGCGAAGCTCGCGCTGGCGCATGAAGGCGAGGTGATCGCGACGGCGGCGATTGCCGTCGGCGGCCGGCTCGTCGCCACCGACTCCGACGGCCGCATGGTGCGTATCGAGCCGCCGGCCGAGCAAGTCGCGGCGTCGCTGCAGCGCACGCTGACGATTGGCGAGCCACTCTCGTCTGAGCTCAAACGTGAGCTCGCCGGGGCGCTGGCCGAGGTGCTGATCGCGTTCATCCGGGGCGACTCGCCCTCATCGTTGGGGAGCGAGCTGCTGCTTACCGAGCCGCTCGACGCTGCGCTTCCCCGTCCGGATACGATCGTGTTCTCCGGCGGCGTGGCGGAGTACCTCTTCGACCACGAGAGCGGCGACTTCGGCGACATGGGCCACGCGTTAGCGACGGCGATCCGCGCGGCGATCGACGCCGGGCGGCTGCCCGCGCCAGTGCTGGAGCCCAGCGAGCGAATCCGCGCCACGGCGGTGGGCGCGTCGCAGTTCTCGGTCCAGCTCAGCGGCAACACGATCGCTGTCTCGCACCCCGAGCTGCTGCCGATCCATAATCTTGTCGTGGTCCGCCCGCATCTCCCCGCGAGCGGAGCGCTCAACGCACCCGACGTAAGCGGGGCGATTCGCGAAAGCATCGCCCGCTTTGACCTCGCGGCAGACACGCCGGTGGCTCTGGCCTTCGCCTGGGACCGCGACCCCTTCTACGCCGACCTGCGGGCGCTCGCCGACGGCATTGCCGGCGCGCTCCCTGCTGACGAGAGTGACGCGCCGCTCGTCCTCGCGTTCGATACCGACCTGGGTCGGCTGGTGGGCAACATCCTGCGCGAGGATGTAGGCGTGACGCGGCCCGTGATCTGTATCGACGGCCTGGAGCTGCAGGAGTTCGACTACATTGACGTGGGTGCAATGATCGAGCCCACGCACGTGGTACCCGTGGTGATCAAGTCACTCGTGTTCGCGGCAGGCAGCACGGTAGGTGCTGGCAACCGGCATTAAGGGCGGCGTTTGCAACGTCCGGACGGTCGCCTACCGTTCAGACTCGCGAGCACCGTACAATTCTTGAGGTGAGGCGCTCGCCTCGATGGTCCGCGGTCCCCGCTCGCGGGCGGTGTTCAGATGGACCGCGCGGTGCGTTGAAGCCAAATTGGATGCTGAGCGGATCAACGCTCGAGTCCACAGGGGGACCAACCAATCATGCAGACACGTGATATTCGCTGGGGCGAGATGCAGGGCGTACGGAAATTCGAGCACGCCATGGAGTTGCCCGAAGAGTACGCCGACTTCCTCGTCAAGCTGCTCGCAGTGCAGGCGGATACGGAGTTCGCCTCTGTGCAGCAGCACCGACCCTGGCTCGACCAGGCGCCGAGCTTCGAGGATCGCTGGATCGAGGCGCGCATCATCGCGGACGAGATGCGCCATGGGTGGCAAATGGTCAAGCTGCTCGAGGATTTCGGCGAGCAGGGCCGCAGCGCCACCGGGGAGTTGCTGACGCGCAAGGAGCACGAGCATAAGCTCGACTCGTTCAACATG
The DNA here is from genome assembly GCA_034666705.1 of Chloroflexota bacterium. Taxonomy (GTDB): domain Bacteria; phylum Chloroflexota; class UBA6077; order UBA6077; family SHYK01; genus JAXDLH01. The sequence goes on along the minus strand of JAXDLH010000352.1, from coordinate 12,480 downwards.
GACTTCGAGACCTGGGAGGACGTTGCTGCCTTCGCGTGCCTCGTCGACCGCGTTGGGCTCTATCAGCTCAAATCGTTTGAAGAGTGCAGCTACGCCCCGCTGTCGCGCGCAATCCCCTTGATGTTGACCGAGGAGAACCTCCACATCGGCGCGGGCCGCAACACACTCAACCGCATCGCCAACGACGCGGACTACTACGGCAATAAGCAGATCGCGCAGGCCGCGGTCGACAAGTGGTACCCGCGTGCGCTCGACATGTTTGGCCACAGCGGCTCCTCGGGGAGTGAGACTGCGGTGCGGCTGGGGATCAAACGGCTGCGCAACGAGGAAGCCCGGCAGCAGTACGTCGCCGAGATCGCCCCGATCATCGAGAAGATGGGCCTACGCGTCCCTGATGAGCACTTCGACCGTCGCGTGCTTTAGTCGCGGTCCGATTCAGCCAGGGGCGCCTCCCTGGCGCCCTGGCAATTTGTTGGCGAGCACACTCTTAACATAGAGGGTATGAACAGCATGGCCATCGCAGAACGAAGTGGAGCCGGGTCCCAGTCCGGTCAGCCAGAGCGGGACATCTCGAGCCTGCGCACTGCCATCGAGTGGCTGCGCGCTACGGGCCAGTTGCTGGAAACCGACGTAGAGGTCAACCCGGACCTCGAGATCACCGGCATTCAGAAGACGCTTGATGGCTCGATGCCCATCCTCTTCAACCATGCCAAGGGCTATCCGCATGCGCGGGCGATCACGAACCTGTTCGCCAATACGGACATCATGAACCAGATGTTCGGCTGGGCGGATGACAAGGAGCGCACGGCCAGGCTGGCGCATGCCCTCACCCACCCGCTGAAGCCGGTCGAGGTGGCCCAGAGCGAGGCGCCATGCCAGGAAGAGGTGCTCACGACCGATCTGGACGTGAACAAGTACATCATGGCCATCCGCCACACTCATCTGGAATCCGAGCTCACGATCGGCTCTGGCAACAGCGTGGTGGTTGGCGATTACTTCCACGGCGGCAGCCACATCGGCTACAACCGCATGAACTTCCGCTGGGGCAACGTCGGAACCTTCCAGGCGGCCCCGGGCGGGCACATGTGGCAGGTGCAAACCGAGCATTACAAGGACTGCACCTGTGAACAGGATGGCTGGAAGCAGGGCAAGCCGCCGTGTGACGGGGGCATCCCCTTCACCATGTGCTTCGGATTGCCGCCGGCCTGCACCCTGATCGCGGGCGGAGGCTTCGACTACGTGGTGCTGCCACGCGGCGCGGATGAGTTGGGAGCCGCGGGGGCGGTGCAGGGCTACCCGGTGCGGATCGTGAAGGCGCGCACGATTCCGGGCTATGCGGTGGCCGACTGCGAGTACGTGCTCGAGGGCTACCTGCACCCGCGCGACAAGCGCTTCGAGACCAAGGAGGCCGACGACGCCGGTATCCAGGGCCGCTTCCACTTCCATCCCGAGTGGGCGGGCTACATGGGTAAGGCGTACCGCGCCACGACGTTCCACGTCACCGCCATCACGATGCGCAAGCGCGAGAGCCGCCCGATCATCTTCCCGCTCGGCGTACACACCGCCGACGATGCCAACATCGACACTACGGTGCGTGAGGCGGCGATCTTCGAGCTGTGCGAGCGGCTGCAGCCAGGGATCATCCAGGATGTGCATATCCCCTATGCGATGACCGACTGGGGCGGCTGCATCATCCAGATCAAGAAGCGGAACAAGATCGAGGAAGGCTGGCAGCGCAACTTCCTGGGCGCCATCCTCGCCTGCAGCCAGGGGATGCGGCTGGCCATCGCGGTGGATACCGACATCGACATGTACAGCATGGACGACATCATCTGGGCGCTCACCACGCGGGTGAACCCGAAGACGGATATCTTGAACCCAATCCCTGGTGGCATCGGCCAGACCTTCCAGCCGGCCGAGCGTATGACGGCTGGTGGGCAACAGTGGACGGCTTCGAACACCGTGTTCGAGGGGGGCATGGGAATCGACGCGACGATGCCCTTTGGCTATGAGTCGGACTTCATGCGTCCGGTGTACCCGATCGACCGGGTCGATCTGAGTAAGTGGTTCTCGGGCAACGACGTGGAGCGTGCGAAGGCGTTGATGCAGGGCTGGGTGTTGAGCCTGGCACGCACCGGCCGCTGATGGCCGACCCGCGCGAGCAACGCGAGCGCATTCCGGTCGCCCAACCGAGTCCGAAGCTCCCGCTGGCCGGACTGCGGATCATTGATGCAGGAAACATGGTGGCAGCGCCGTTCGCAACGGTGCTGCTCGCCGATTTTGGCGCCGATGTGATCAAGGTCGAGCATCCGACAATGGGTGACGGGGAGCGCAAGCTCGCGCCGATCAAGAAGCAAGCGGACACCGGCGAGTCGGTGCCGCTCTGGTGGAAGAACGGGGCGCGCAACAAGCGCTGCGTAACGCTCAACCTGGGCAAGCCGGAGGGCGCGGCGGTCTTCAAGGAGCTCGTCGCAACCGCCGACGTGGTCGTCGAGAACTACCGCCCGGGCACGTTCGAGCGGTGGGGCATCGGCTACGATGATCTCAAGCAGGTCAATCCACGCATCATCTTGCTCCGCATCTCCGGCTTTGGGCAGACGGGCCCATACCGGGAGCGAGGCGGGTTCGGGCGGGTGGCCGAGGCGATGGGCGGGCTCACGAACTTGATCGGGGAGAAGGATGGCGCCCCGATGACGCCGGGTATCCCGCTTGGGGATCTGATCACTGGCCTCGTGGGCTCGTGGGCCACCATGGTCGCCCTGTACCACCGCGACGCGCTCGGCGGGGAGGGCCAGGAGATCGATCTTGGCTTGTACGAGTCCGTATTTCGCATCCTCGAGTTCGACCCGATCCAGTACGACCAGGTGGACGATCCGGTGCGCCGCGTGCACACGCGGGAGGGCAACCAGCTCTCGTACGTGGCGCCAAGTGACATGTTTCGGACTAGTGACCGCAAGTGGCTCACGCTCGCGGCGAGCACCCAGAACATCTTCGAGGATCTCTGCCGGGCGATCGGGCAGGAGGAGTTGATCGCGGACCCGCGATTCGCCGACAACCCAGCTCGCGTCAACCACCGTGAGGAGATCAACGGCATCGTGCGGGAATGGATCACCCGCCACACGCTGGCCGAGGTCGCAGAGATCTTCGACCCGCGGGGCGTGCCGTATGCGCTGGTCTTCGATATGCGGGACGTGTTCAGCAATGAGCAGTTCCTCGCCCGCGAGATGCTGGTGCGGGTGCTCGACAAGCAGCTCGGCGACGCGGTGGTCCAGAACGTGGTGCCGAAGTTCTCGAAGACGCCTGGCGCGATCAGCCATCTCGGCCCGAAGCTCGGAGAGCACAACGACGAGGTGTACGGTGGCCTGCTGGGGTACTCGCAAGAGCGGTTGCAGCAGCTACGCGACGCCGGGGTAATCTAGGCGTAGGCGACGAAGCGCAATATGCCCGGCACGGAACCGGCAAGGTTGTCATCCTGAGGCTACAGCCGAAGGATCCGCAGCCCGTGCACTGGGGGCTCGGATTCTTCGAACGTGGCCCTCAAAACGTCAAAGGGATGGAGGACGCCAGATGACGGTCTTATTCGAACAGAACAACGGCATCGGATTCATCAAGCTGAACAACCCACCGGCCAACGCCTACGACCATTCGGTGATGGTCGATCTGGACCATGCGATCGATGCAGCCCGTGACGATCCCGCCGTGCGGGTCGTCGTCATCACGAGCGATCTTCCACGATTCTTCTGCGCCGGGGCCGACGTCGCTGCGCTCAAGGCGGGCGACATGTGCACGCGCGCCTCATTCGACCTGCACGCCCACGAGGTGCTCGCCAAGTTCGAGCGCACGCCGAAGATCATCATCGCGGCGATCAATGGCCACTGTCTCGGCGGCGGGCTGGAGATTGCCCTGGCCTGCGACCTGCGGTTCATGGTGGACGAGGGGGCGCGAATCGGCCTCACCGAGTCAAACCTTGGTGTGATCCCGGGCACCGGCGGCACCCAGCGGCTGCCCCGTCTGATCGGGCTCGCGCGTGCCATCGACCTGATGGTGACTGGCGCGGCGCTCACCCCGCCCGAGGCGCTCAACCTGGGCATCGTCAACCGGCTCTACCCGGCCGATCAACTGTTGAGTGAAGTGACGGCCTACGCCCGTAAGATCGCGGATGGCCCGTCGTTTGCAATGGGGGCGATCAAGCTGGCGGCCACGCAGGGCATGTCGCTGCCACTCGAGGGGGCGCTGCTGCTCGAGCGCGAGCTGCTGAACCGAGTCTTTGCGACCGCGGACGCAAATGAGGGAATGAGCGCCTTCCTAGAGAAGCGCCAGCCGACGTTCAAGGGCGAATAGCCCGCTGAGGAGATACAGATGGCACAGATGGTTATTGGTGGCGAAAGCGTCGACGCGCTGAGCCATGAGTTCACGGACATCTACAACCCGGCCACCGGCGAGCTCGTCGACCGTGTGCCGCGCGGGAACGCCGAGGATGTACGGCGCGCGGTGAGCGCGGCCGAAGAGGGCTTCAAGGCGTGGTCGCGCACGGCGCCCGCGAAGCGCGAAGCGATCTTGATGAAAGGCGCCGACCTGATCCGGGAGCACCTGGAAGAGGTGGCGACCCTCCTGACGAAGGAGCAAGGAAAGCCGCTTCGCGATGCCTCGATCGAAGTCGGCCGTTTTGCCGAGAACCTCGAGTTCTACGCGGGTCTCGCGACAAAGATTCGCGGCGAGCAGGTGCCGCTGGCGGATCCGACGAAGTACGGCATGATCATCAGGCACCCGATCGGCATCTGCGGCGCCATTGTGCCGTGGAACTTCCCGGTCTCGCTGATGGGCAACAAGATCGCGCCAGCGCTCGCGGCGGGCAATAGTATCATCGTCAAGCCCGCGAGCACGACGCCGCTCGCGGCGATTCGCTGCATCGAGATCTTGAACGAGGCTGGCTTGCCGGCGGGCACGCTCAACATCGTCACTGGCCCCGGCGGTGCGGTTGGCGAGGAGATGCTGGTCAACCCGAAGATCCGCAAGATCGCCTTCACCGGCGAGACGGGGACCGGCATCCACGTCATGGAGGCCGCGGCGCGCGAAATGAAGCGGGTAACCCTCGAGTTGGGCGGCAGCGACCCCACGATCGTCTGCGACGACGCCGATCTGGCAAAGGCCGCGGCGATGATCTCGATCGGCCGCTTCTTCAATTGCGGCCAGGCGTGTCTTGCGGTGAAGCGCCTCTACGTGTTCGAGTCGGTGGCCGACGAGTTCATCGACCTCATGGTGGGCCGGGCGAATCGCCTGAAGGTAGGCAATGGCCTGACGCAAGGCACGCAGATGGGCCCATTGCACACCGCGACGCAGCGCGACGAGATCGAGGCGATGGTCGAGGATGCGAAGAAGCGCGGTGCGGACGTGCTCGCTGGCGGCGAGCGCATTACCGGCGAGGGGTTCGACAACGGCAACTTCTACAAGCCAACGCTGCTGGTGAACGTCGATCCGGACTCGCGGGTCGTGCGTGAGGAGGCGTTCGGGCCAGCGCTGCCGATCTTCCGGGTCAAGGACCTCGACGACGCGATCGAGCAGGCGAATCGCTCCGAGTACGGGCTCGGCTCCTCGATCTGGACTACCAGCATGGCCAAAGCCCACGAGGCGGCTGAGCGCATCGAGGCTGGCTATACCTGGGTGAACGATCTCCACGTCGCATACGACGAGCTGCCATTCGGCGGCGTCAAGCATAGCGGCGTTGGCAAGGAGCATGGCGTCGAGGCGATGGACTTTTACCTGGAGTCGAAGTCCATCGTGATGGCGTAGGGGCACAGCAAAGCTGTCGTTCTGCGCCCGCAGGCGGAGAATCCGTGGTTCTGATATTCAGGGCTACGGATTCTCCGCGTGACTGGCAAAGGGCGGTGCTGCCTTCGACAAGATGCGACCGACTGTCCGGAGCGACGCCATTGAGCCGATGCTGCAAGCTCCGGCGATCGCAGCCATGCTGGGTCCGGCATGGATTACCATGCTCGCACTCATCGTGACGTTTGGTCCGTTCTGCGGTTGTTGGCTCGCCCCGTGGGGCCGACGAAGGGCGAAAGTGCTCGCCCGTGCGCTTCGGGAAGAGCGTCCGGAAGAAGTGAAGCCACGTTCGCAAGAATCTCTCATCTAGACCGCAGTGTGGTCCATGCTGCCGGTGTGGCGGCCCTCGTGCTCGTAATAGCGTGCGCCGTGCTCCTCCCCCGCTTCACCGAAAGCCGCGGGGACCCTTTCGTCTTCGTCCGGTATGACGCCTGGTTCGCGCTCTTTATTGCTTATGACCTCCCCGTAATCCGTCCAGAATCGGCCGACATTCCCGCATATCGAGCCCAGCGGGTCCTCATGTCGGCACTGGTGGCAATCCCGGTCGCACTGGAAGCGAGGTTGCGGGCCGGGTATCCGACGGAGCTGCCGCCGTCCTCGACAGCGGCATGGGCGATGCTCGTCGTTGACCTTATGGCTGCCGGCATCGGCAGCGCCGCACTCGCCCTTCTTGCGTTGCGCCATCATTTGCATCCTATTGTCGGAGGGCTGTTCGGGCTCTGGATCGGCTCCGTCTACGTGCTCCACATGGGCATGATGGAACTGCTAGCCTATGCGCTCGTGCTCTGCGGCCTTCTCTGCTGGGAGCGAGGGATGCTGACGACGAGTGGGATGACGCTCGGCCTCGCAGCGCTCGCCAAGGAAACCGCGCTGCTCTTCACGGTGGCCTTCCTGTGCGTGCTCGTGCTGCAGCGGGCGGGCGCGGGGTGGCGGTTCGCGATTCTCAGCGTGGGGCCGCCCGCGCTTTGGCAACTGGTCGTCGCACAGGAACTGGGAATCACCGGCGTTCAGGCCGCGCTGCTTCCCGGCAACCCGGGCCAAGGGATGTTGCCCATAGCCAGTTATTTTTCCGAGGCCATCTCCCCACTCACGGCATTGCAATTGATTTGGGTTCTTCTCCCCGCCATTGTGAGCGTTTGTTGGGGTCTGGGTGTGCTGGGCCGGTCTGTCTCTGATCCAACTGGTTGGGCGCTCTTCCTCAATGGACTGTTTGTCACATCATTGCCCCCGGCCTCGACGGCGGCAATCTGGTGGTCTACACGAATCAGCCTCGCCGTGATCGTGGCCTTAGCCTGGGCCGGTGTTCGCTCGGAGCGTCCTCGGCTAGCCTACGTCGGAGTGGCGGTTCTGCTCGTGCCGACTGTCCTTTTCGTAATGACAGGAGGGGACTTCGGTCCAATGGGGGGCGACGGAATCCAGCCACGCTAACACGGCGGCGGCGCAGAGTGGGGCCTCGCCGATGTGGAACGTACAGGAGTGGGGCCTGCAGTAGGGAGAACGCAGGCGTTAGCTCGCACGCTCCCGGGCGGCGGCTTGGGCACCCGCGATTCCCGGAATGCGGACGACAAAGCGCGCGCCCCCATCCTCTGGCGTCTCCACCATGATTGTGCCGCCGTGGGCCTCGACCAACCGCCGCACGACGTAGAGGCCGAGACCGAGCCCCGCCCGGTTCTGGTCCGTATCCACCCGGTGGAAACGTTCAAATACCTTCGACTGGGCGCCGAGCGGAATTCCGGGTCCATGGTCTCGCACGACGAGCTCTACGACCTGAGCCTCGGTCTCCACCGGGTCGCGCAGCTCGACCTCGATCACACAGTCGTCCGGGCTGTACTTGAGTGCATTGTCCACGAGATTCGTCACGATCTGATCGAAGCGAAGCGGGTCGACGAGCGCCTCGAGGGTAGCGGGTGCGTGGACGGTGATCTGATGCCCGGGCACGCGGATCTGCTCGCTCTCGACCGCATCGTGGACGAGTGGTACCAGGTCAACAGATGCGATGTCGATGGCCAACATGCCATTCTCGATCTGCGTTGTCTCCAGCATGCGGCTCACGAGCTGCGACATCTTTTGCACTTGCTGCTCGACCCGGCGGCTGATTCGGCCCAGCCCCTCCTCGTCCAGTTGGCTGCCACGCTGCAGGTTGTGCTGCAGATACTGGCCCCAGCCGAGCAGGCTGGTCAGCGGCGTGCGCAACTCGTGGGCGGCCATGCCGATGAACTCCTCGCGCGCTCGGGACGCCTCGGACAATTCATGAATCTTCTGGCGCAGCTCGCCGGTGAGTTGGTCGACGCGTTGTGTGAGCTCGATGGCAAACGTCTGAAGATTGGTGTTCGTCGTATCGAGCTCGGTGAGTCGCTGCTTCAGGGACAGGCTGATGCTCCGCCGCTCGAGCGCGTGCGCTACGGTCGCTTTCAGCTCGTCGACCGGGCACGGTTTGATCAGATAGTCATAGGCGCCACCGCGCAGTGCCTCCACCGCAGAGTCGAGCGAGGCATAGCCCGTGAGGATGACGGTGACGGCGTCGGGATTGGCCCCGCGCAGCTCACTCAGCAGGTCGAGGCCGGTCCCGTCGTCGAGCCGCAAATCCGTGAGCAGCAGGTCTACGGGCCTGGCGCGAATCGCCACACGGCCCTCTGCGACGGAGGCTGCCGTGTGGACCGCATAGCCCTCCTGCTCCAGGACCGCGGCCATCGTAGTCGTAATGCTCGGCTCATCGTCGACGACGAGCACGTTCGGCGTGACGTGCCCACCCACGCTAGCTCGCTTCCCAGGTGTGAATGTCCCATACCTCCCCGGCCTTCTGCACGTTCGACAGCCGGTTCGAGACGAGTACGGGATCGGGGTCCCAGTAGATGCCGAGGATCGTGAGCTGGTCCGTCACGATCCGCTCGATCCGTCCAAGGATGTCGACGCGCTGCTGTTCGGGAATCGTCGTGAAGAACTGATCGATCAACGAATCGAGCTCCGGGCCCTGGTAGCGCGATCGGTTCTGGCCTGTGTAGTTGTTCTGCGGCAGCGGCGTGTCGCCACCATAGATGCGCCGCAGCTCACGCCAACCACCTGGCTGCCGCACGATCTCGAATGCCGGGCGGGTTGCACGGTACTGGCGGTCGGATGCGGCCTGTTCCGGCACGGCGACCTGGTCGGTGACAATGCCGACCTGCTGCCACATGGTGGCGATCGCGGCCATCGATTTTATCTGGGCGTCGTCGTTCGCGGTAGAGCGGATCTCCAGGCGTAGCTGCTGTCCGTTGCGATCCTGGAGCATGCCATCCGGGGCTCGGCTGTAGCCCAGGCTCGTCAGAATCTGGGCTGCTTGCGGCGCATCGTAGGGATACTTCGCCATGGAGGGCTCGACCTTGCTCCAATCTGCATCGTACTGACTGATTGTGCCGTGCGCAATCGGCGCGACGCCGGCGGCGATGGTGTCGACGATTTGCTGGCGGTCAATTGCCATGAGCAGCGCCCGGCGGAATTGGACGTCGGCGAGGATCGCCGGGCTCGGGTCGATGAACTGCGGATAGAGGTTGATTGCGCTGCGGGCCGCCCCGAGCGCCAGCTTGCCATCCCGCCACTGGTCACGGACTCCCGTGGCCCACTCGAGGGAGAGCCGCCCCCCGAGGGTGGTATCCACCTGGCCGGCGAGGATGTTTGCCCCAATCGCACTCGGATCGGGGATGAATTTCACCTCGATTGAGTCAATTTTGGGTCGGCCCAGCACGAATTGATCGTTAGCATCGAGCAACGCATGGCTGCCCGGAAGGAGCTCCCGCAGGCGGTATGGGCCGGTGCCGATGAAATCGCGGAACCAATAGCTCTGGTTGGGAAGATTCGTCTTGTCCTGCAGCCACGTCTGCTCGAGGAGGTGGCGAGGCAGGGGCAGGCCACGCCTGCTCGTGAACATGCCGTCGGCCTCCACGTACGGACGCCTCCAGGAAATAACCACGGTGAGCGGGTCGGGCGCTTCGACCGTGTCGATGGAGCCGTAGGCGACGTCGCGGAAGATCGGCACGTCCTTGTCCTGCTGTACCAGCGCGGTAAAGATGACGTCGGCAGCAGTGAACGGCGTGCCGTCGTGCCATTGGGCGCCGGGTCGGATGTGCCAGGTCGTTTCCATGCGCCCATCGGGGAAGACCTTCCAGAGGCCGTTCTCAATCGACGGCACTGCTTCCGCAAGCTGCGTATGGAACGTGCCCCCTCGCTCCTCGAACGTGAGTCCGGCATTGAGCATCTGCTCGATCTCCTCCACTCCCGGTACGCCGCCGGCGCCTGCCTGGGAGTTGAGCCGGGCGCTCAACGTCTTCGGGTCGCCGCGGATGGCGATCGTGATCGACTTGCGGGCGCTCGCGCGCAGCGCGGTGTCGCTGCCGGCCGTCGGCGCTGCCTGGGGGGCGGGGCTTGCGCAGGCCGCGAGCAGGAGCAGCATCGCGACCGTGAGGAGCTGAGGCCAGCGCCGTCCGTGCAATGGGCTCAAGGAGACACCTCCGAAACGCACCGTCGTCTTCCTGCACGGTACCAGTGGCCGTGTTGGAAATCAAATCGCGCCGAAGCGGCGCCCGGATCACCATGTGTGGGAGCGTCACTAAACCACCGCCACGATGAAACCTGCATTGATGCAGGCATGATTTACGAGTGAAGGCTTGCGGTTTTCACCTTGGCTTGAGTTTAGAAGTCGTGAGAACGCGATACTGCCATGCCTTACACTTATGGCGTGCTGCTTCCAAACCTGTGAGGGTCGCGGTCAGGAGGATCTGGGTGCTTACCGCAGAAGAAAACGAGCTGCTGACGAAAGTCGGCCCCGGTACGCCGATGGGCGAGTTGATGCGCCGCTACTGGCAGCCTATCGCAGCCAGTGTCCAGTTGAAGGACGAGCCCGTGCGGCCGGTTCGGCTACTCGGCGAAGATCTCGTGCTGTATCGCGACGAAAGCGGCACACTGGGCCTCATCGGGAATCGCTGCGCCCACCGCCGCGTGGATCTCCTGTTCGGCATCCCCTGCGACCATGGACTGCGCTGTCCCTATCATGGTTGGCGCTACGACGAGACCGGGCAGTGCATCGAGATGCCGTACGACGAGGCCGAGGGCAACTCCACGTTCAAGGAGCGCGTGCAGATTCCCGGGTACCCGGTGATCGAGCGCAAGGGGATGATCTTCGCCTACCTTGGCCCTGCCCCGGCGCCGCTCTTTCCAAGCTGGGACCTCTTCATGTGGGATGACGTCTACTACGACATTGGAAGCTGCGCCATTCCCTGCAATTACCTGCAGATCATGGAGAACTCGCTCGACCCGGTGCACGTCGAATGGCTGCATACCCACTTTTCCAACTACGCACTCAAGCGCCTCGGCACTGACCTCAAGCGCCGCGGCTTCTCGGCGGGTGGCGTCCCGCAGCGCCACAAGATGATCGGGTTCGACGTGTTCGACTACGGGATCATCAAGCGACGCATCATGGAAGGGACTGACGAGAACCATCCGTACTGGAGCGTCGGCCACCCCATCGTCTTCCCGAACATCCTGAAGACGACGGGCTTCCAGTACCGGATCCCTATCGACGACCACAACACCAACCACTGGTGGTTCTTCCCGCACCGCATTCCCGACGGTGTGGAACTGCCCCCGCAGGACGAGATCCCGTACTACGATGTGCCGCTGCCCCAGGTTGGCCCGAAGGGCGAGCTGCCATGGTCGCTGCTGGATAACAACGGCGGCCAGGACATCATGATGTGGATCACCCAGGGCGGCGTGGCCGACCGGTCGCTGGAAAAGCTCAGCCTCTCCGACAAGGGCATCATCCTGTACCGCAAGCTGCTGGTGGACAATCTGGAGCGGATGAAGCGCGGCGAGGAGCCGATGAACGTGTTCCGCGATCCGCAGCAGAATGCTTACCATGAGCTTCCATCGGAATACTGGCAGATGTCTGCAGAGGCTGCGCGTCGTGGTGAGCTTAACCGGTCGGGTGGCGCTTCCAAGTACAGCCCGGTGATTGCGGAGGCGCTTCGCCGGGCAGGGAAGGAAGCAGCGCTGAGCGGTCCGGTCCACTGAGCGGATCAGCAAAACAGTGAATGGCCACATCGCATATGTGCCCGTGCCGTGCTATGCTTGCAAGCGATAGCGTAATTCACTCTACAATACGCTGAATCTCGCACAAGGGGGTGCAATGGCTGCCGATCTTGAGATCCGTCCGAATGCGGTCTACACGCTGTCTGAGGTCTGCCAGATCCTGCGAATCAGCGACGCGACGGCGCGCCGCCAGTTGAAGACCGGGCGACTGAAGGGGGCGCAGGTGGGCCGAGCCTACCGGATCCTCGGCAGCCAGCTCCTGAGCGCGCTCAGCGGGCCCAGCGAGGATCTCGTACCCGTGGTCGAGGTCGTCAAAGGCACGCGAGGGCGCCGCAAGACCGCATAACGCGGAGTGGCGCTGGCGTGAGTGCGCGGCGCAGGTGGGGCGCCACCGCGGCGTAAAAATCGACCAGCAGTTCAGTGCAGCGAAGGACCCGTGACTCCAGCGCTGGGGTCACGGGTCCTTCGCTGCGTTCAGGGCGACGTTGGTTCCTCCTCGCGCCCAACAGGTACGAAGTGCATTAACAGTGATGCCAGCGCCCCCGGCGCCCCCACCCCGGCACACCCGTAGGGACCGGCGTGCCCCCCGCTCAT
>JAXDLH010000351.1:0-2855 GCA_034666705.1 Chloroflexota bacterium | reverse complement strand
TGCGGAGATCGCGCCGTTTTACGAGCGCGCCGCGCTGGATCCGCCACTGGATGGCGCAGACGAAGCCGGAATCATTGCCTATCGTGCGCGCTACCGGGCAAATCTGGCCGCGCATCGGGATGACCCTGCCCATCTCGAGCCATAAGGCGCCGGTGTCGGGTTCTCCCTCGGTGGTATTGGCAGTAGCCACTGCTTACGACGCCACGTACCTCGCGAATCCGCGGGAGACGATCCGGGAGCCGTTTTCGAGCACGAGTAGCCCTTCGACGTCGGGTTGGGCGTCGAGCAAGCGCCGGCCATCCTCGGGCCCCAGGATCAGCGCCGCCTTGGCGAGCACCTCGGCCCGAGCCACCGAATCCGCGACGACCGTCACGCTGAGCACGCCGCTATCGCTCGGCTGGCCGGTGCGTGGGTCGATGAGGTGGTGCCTGGCCGCGCCCGCCTGCTGCCAGCGCCGACGTGCCACCGTCGACGTCGCCACTGCCCGATCGCGGACGGCCAGTTCGAGCAGATCCTGCCCAGGGTCGAGCGGATTCTCCACGCCGACGGTCCACGGTCCACCGTCGCGATCCGAGTCGCCGGCGCTCATATCGCCGCCAGCGTCGACAGCAAAGCTGCCGAACGGCGCGAGGCGCTCCGCCGCACGGTCCACAGTCCACCCCTTGCCAATGCCGCCGAGGTCGAGCCCACAGCCTGCGGGCAGCTCAATCGTGCCCGCTACGTGGTCGATCTGCACGTCGCGCCAGCTCCACCGCGAGGTCGCTGCCGTGCTGGCTGGCTCAGGTCCGGGCTCAACCAGCTGCTCGAAGGAGCGGTCGTAGCCGGCGGCGACGAGGACGCCGAGAATCGTCGGGTCGAAGGCGCCGTCGGTCACGCGCGCCGCCTCGAGCGCGGCCTCCACGACCCCGATCAGGAGAGGCGTCGCATTGAACGGCGCGCCCGCCGCGCGGTTCAGGGCGCTCAGCTCGCTCGTCTCACGGAAACGGCTGAGCGCGGCCTCGACGTCGTGAAAAAGCTGCTCGACCTCGCTCAACGCCCTCTCGCCGGCGGCCACCAGACCCGGCGGCGCGTTCACGATCGCCACGACGTCGGTATTCATGGCGCGCCAGGCGCGCTCGATCTCGTGCAGTGGCTGCTGGTCCACGCCGTCGAGCCTCTCGGCAGAATCCGTTCAACTGAGCATGCGGAGCGTACGCGATGAGCGTGGCGGCCGATACGCCATTCTCGAGGCGCAGGAACGGGCGCCTCAGAGGGGATGAGGCGTTAGGCCGATCCGCGCGAGCGCGGTCGGGTATTCTCCGGCATAGCGCGTCGTCGCGCCGTCTGGAGGGTGAGATGACCACGTCACTGCAGCTCCCGCCGATCGCCGCGACCACGGTTGGCAGCTTCCCACGGCCTGCCTGGCTCGCGCGGTCTGAACGGACGCGCGTCGCGTTCGTGCTCGCGGATGAGGTGTTGCGCGAAGGGCAGGATGACGCGACGGCGCTTGCCATCCGCGACCAGGAGCGGCTGGGCCTCGATCTGCTTTCGGACGGCGAACAGCGCCGGGAGGCCTTCATCGATCACGTGCTCGGCGGCATGGATGGCTTCGACCTCGTCAATCGGGCGGACAAAGCGATCCGCCGGTCGCAGAATGTCCGTTCGGTGCCCCGTGTCGTCGGTAAGGTGAGCCGCCGAGGTCCTATCGTCGTGGCTGACCTCCGCTTCGCGAAGGCCCACACGGGTCGCCCAATCAAGATGACCGTGCCGGGACCGATGACGGCGATCGACTCGTCCGCCGACGAAGCGTACGGCGACGAGGCGGCGCTGGCGATGGACATCGCCGCGGCGCTCAATGCCGAGATCCTCGACTTGCAAGCGGCCGGATGCGACGTGATCCAGATCGACGAGCCGGCGATGACGCGCTTCCACGAGAAGGCGGCCGACTACGGCGTGCGGGCGCTGGATCGTTGCCTCGACGGCGTGACGATCCCCAGTATCGTCCACCTCTGCTACGGATATCCTGGCGGCAACCTGCATCAGCACGAGTACCAGTACCCCGAGCTTCTCGAACTGCTGCAGGGCTGCCGGATCGGCGGCTACTCGATGGAGTTCGCCCGCAGCGGCTATGATCCCGCCGTCCTCGCGGGCTGTGCCGACCGGATCGTGATGTTCGGCTGTGTGGATCCCGGTGAGACGCCGTTGGAGCCCATCGAGAACGTGCTGGACCGCGTGCGGGGCGCGCTTCGCTACGTGCCACCGGAGCGGCTCTGGCTGGCGCCGGACTGCGGGCTGATGGTCATCGAGCGCGCACTGGCTCGGCAGAAGGCCGCACAACTGGTCGAGGTGGCGGCCCGGCTGCGCCGCGAAATGTAGCGCTTCCCGGCTCGCCGATCCTATCTTGGCCCGGCCGCGTACAATTTGAGAACCTAGCCCAGCAGCAAGTTGGGGCGAGGCGAGCCCGGCCCCGGGGAATCCCGCTCAGAGGAGAACTGGATGCGTCCATCCCGCTATCCACCGCCGATGCGCCCCCTCTTCCCACTCGAACCGGGGCATGAGCGAGCCCCAGGATGGGCGATCGCGCTGGCGTGGGTGATCAACCTCCCCTCGTTTCTGCTCATCCCGGCAATGCTCGTCATATGCGGGTTCTGCCTCATTGCATGTGTAGCGCTGGGGGCGCTCATCGAATTGAGCGGTACCGCTGGACTGCTGGTGGTCGTGCCTGCGGTAGCCATCTTCGTGCTGATCGCGAGAGAGGAGGCGGCAGACGACTGGGCATTCGTGCGCAGCAGCGTCGCGCAGCTCAAATTACGTCCACGCGCCGCCCGCCGCGAGCCGCGACTCTAACCTGCGAAGTTGGTCAGCAGAGAAGGCCC
>JAXDLH010000350.1:0-6784 GCA_034666705.1 Chloroflexota bacterium | reverse complement strand
CGCGGCCGGCCTGGCGGCGAACCCGGCGCCGTATTTCCAGACGGCTGCCAATCGCAACGAGCAGGCAATGAACTACCCCGGCTCGCTGGTCAAGCCCTGGAACTTCTCGATCGCCTCGCCCGGCAGCCTCCGGCAATCGCAGATCGGCACGACCCAGAATGCCTGGGCGGGCAGTAACTACAGCAATTACGTGAACCCGGCGTACGATGACCTGTATCGGGTGTATTCGAACGAATTGGAGACGGGCAAACGCCAGGCCGCCTTCTTCCAGATCGTCAAGCTGATCGACGAGCAGCTTCCCGTGCTGCCGATCTTCTACGTGCCCCAGGTCTACGCCTTCCGCAAGGGCATCACCGGCCCCGGCTCCACCGCGTACCTCCAGGCCGGCAACACCTGGAACATCAACACCTGGGATCTCAACTGAGAGATGCGGGCGGCCCTCGCGGCCGCCCCGCATCTTCTTTAGATCATCTCTGTGGTTCTGGCAGCGTCAGTATCGGAGCACAAGATACGTCCGCTGCGGATCGTCTTCGATCTGGTTACGCGTACCACGCTGAGCTCCTTAGGATGACTTGCCCACCACGCTTCGGAATAGGCCGATCTGCAACATTTCTAGATCATAAAGGGGGAACAGGCTGGAAGGGGCTGGCCCGCGGACTGTCTCCCTAACCTGGGAAGCAGATAAGAGCGTCACTCCTCGGTATCGACCGTTCGATGCCGATAGGTGTGGCCCTGTCGTGGCTGCCGTCCGGTGGCTGCCCTCCGCCACCAGAGAGAACCGGCCTCGGGTTGTGTCCTCTCATTGCGCCCGGTTACACTCGCACATTGACGAGTTATGGAGCAGCGCATTCATATGTCGGAGATCATGGCCTTCAGCGCCGAGCATGTGTGCAAGCTCACGGGGCTGTCTGACCGCCAGCTGCGCTACTGGGATGAAACCGGGTTTTTCCGTCCGCAGTTCGCGGAGGAGCTTCGACACCGTCCCTTTGGACGCATCTATTCGTTCAGAGACGTGGTGAACCTGCGCGTCGTGGCGCTCCTTCGAAACCAGCATGGGGTACCGCTGCAGGAGCTGCGGGTGGTGGGGGCGCGGCTTGCCGAGTGCCCGGAGCGCACGTGGGCAACGCTAACCCTGTATGCGGTTGGCAAGGCGGTTTTCTTCGACGACCCACGCACGGGCGCACGCACGTCTGCGAAGCACCCGAAACAGATCGTGCTGCCGATCGCCATGACGGAAATAGCCTCTGAGATGCAGCTCGCCTCCGAGCAGCTCCGGCAGCGCAAGCCCGAAGAGATCGGACGTATCCAGCAGAACCGCTACGTCGCGCACAACGCGCCGGTGCTCTCAGGCACGCGGGTGCCGACAACGGCCGTCTGGAACTTCTACCACGCGGGGTACACCACGGCCGCCATCATCCATGAGTTTCCCCGGCTCACCGCCGAGGACGTCGCCGCCGCCATCGAGTACGAGGGGCAACGCCAGCAAAAGCGTGCCGGCTAAGCGTCGCACGCGATGCCCCCGGTACGGATGCTCATCCTAGCGGACGAGAACGTCCCGGACTCCGTCGCGGAATTCTTTCGCGAGCGAGGCCACGAGGTCCACCTCGTCCGCGAGCTCTTCCTCGGCGGCACGCCCGATCCTGTTATCGCGCGCATCGGGGACGAGATGGGTGCGATCATTGTCACGTGGAACCACAAGGACTTCAAACACCTCGCAGCGCGCATCCCGTCCGGGGAGGCCGCCCGCCTGCGCAATCTCGGTCGGATTAGCTTTCGCTGCAATGAGGCGCACGGCCGGCGCCGCGCAGAAGAGCTTATCGACTTGATCGAATTTGAGTACGCTCAGGTGCAGCAGCGTCACGATCGACGGCTCATGATCGAGATACTGGAAAGCGTGTTCCGCGTAATTCGGTAGGATGCCGGTGCTCTGATACAAGAACGGCAGCGAGCGTACCCGCACGTCAAGATGCGGCGGCAGCCTCGCGCCGTACTTCTCGGTTTGGGTCTCGACACCGGCAAGGGTGTCGCCTTGCGGTTTCGCCTCGACGTCTAGCCATCCTGTCTCTGCGTCGACGTTAGGTCCGGTCCCAATCGTAGATGTTCTGGGTGGCGGCGTTCAGGACGAGCTTCGGGCCGCTGACGCCCTTGATCATGAGGAGGGGGTAGACCTCCCAGAATAGCGGCATCACGCCGAGCTCGCCGATCTGGAGCTGCACGAGCTGTTGCTGAAGGGGCAGCCGCTGGCGGGGGTCGATCGTCATGCGGAGCTGATTGAGGATCTCGTCGACCCTGGGGTTCGCGTAGCCGCCCGAGTTGATGCCCGTGAAGCGGTTGGCGGCCGAGGTGACCTGGCTGCTGTGCAGCCGGTTGCGCTCGTAGAACGGCGGGCCCGACGGGTTAGTCACGTTGAAGCCGGGCCGCGTCGACGCGTACTCGCGGTCGCCGAGGCGCGCTGAGGGCACCACCACGATGTCGGCGGTGGCGCCGACCTGCTTCCAGCCGTCCGCGACGAGACTGAGCAGCTTCTCATTGCCGCCACCCTGCGGGCCGCGCACCTCAGTCGAAAACCGCTCGCCGGTCGTCTGGTTCACCAGCGCGCCGTCCGGGCCCTTGACCCAGCCGGCCTGTGCCAGCAGTTGCTGTGCGCGCGTGGGATCGTACGGGAATTGCGGGATGAACGACTCGACCTGCGCCCGCAGCGGCTCGTGCGGCGCGAAGTAGCTGTCCGCGACCGGCGACAGCCCGTGCGTGATCACCTCGGTCACCGTGGCGCGGTCGATCGCGTGGTAAAAGGCCTGGCGGACAACCGTGTTGGTGAAACCGTCGCGCGGCTGGGCGAATTCTGGCCGCACCTGCGGGTCCAGCAGGGTGAACTTGCCGTCGAGGTCCGCGTGCACCTGGTTGCCTGTCCCGGCCCAGCGCTGTTGCACGTCGAGGGCCGTATCCAGGTCGACGGCCGGGGGCAGCACCACGTCGACCGCGCCGGCGAGGATGTTCGCCACCGCGGTGCTCGGGTCCGTGACGAAGCGAACGTAGATCGTGTCCAGCTTTGGCCGGCCCTGATAGTAATCGTCGAAGCGGGCCAGCTCGAGGTGCGAGCCCTGCACCCACTGCGTCAGCTTGTACGGCCCCAGGCCCACGTAGTCCGCATGGAAATAGGTACTGTTCACGAAGGCCTGCGTATCGGTTTTGTAGAGGTCGCCCAACAGGTGACGCGGCAAAACGTCGTCGCCGGGCGGCTCGCGGTACGCATTGACGAACGTCGTCTTCCAGTGCACCACGAACGTGAGCGGATCCGGCGCGCTCACCGACTCCATCAGCGGCCGGCCCTCAGTGCGAGTTGGGAAGTCGGGGTTGGTGTACACGCCGAACGTAAACACGAGATCATCGGCCGTAAATGGCGCGCCGTCGTGCCAGCGCACGTTCGGGCGCAGCTTCCACGTCGTATCCATCGTGCCGTCGGGGTTGATCTTCCAGGTGCCCGCTTCGATGGACGGCAGCGCCACCGCTAACTGAGGCCGGTAATCCTCGACCTCGGCTTGCACCCACAGCGCGTCGTTCACCAGATACTGAACGTTCGTCACGCCGCCCTCGCCGGAGAGCACGCCGAACAAGTTCGAGTCGAAGGCGCGCGGCTCCGTCTGCAGCGCCACCGTCAACACTTTCGCGGCGGGGACCGCCGCGGGCGCCGCCGCGCTGGACGGCGAGGTCGCGCCCGGCGCCGCTGGCGTCGTGCAGGCTGCAAGCAGCAGGATCAATAGGAACGGACTAGCTCGTCGCATGGTGGCCGATTCTATGGCGTGCTGATCGCGCCGTCAATTGGCAATTTCGGCAACCACGATAGATGGGTCGCCCCGGTGTGGCGCCCAGTGGGTCAGGTCCCGGGATTGTAGCCATAGCGGTGCGGGCGGAAGGACACGGAGTTGCCGCCCTGAAGGGCGGGCCCAGCCACGGACCCCAATGGCCTGCCCTTCAGGGCAGCAGTACAAAGGCAATATGCATGGGAACTAGCCCGCAGTTTCCCGGAGGACAGGCCGTCGCCACCCTGCGGCGACCGCCCTACTCCTCCATACTGACGCCAAGCGCCGCGGCGCGGGCCCGCGCGCGCTCCAGCACATCCTGAGGCAGATCGTATGGATCCCAGTCCCTGCGAATCTCGCTGCTGATCTGCCGGAAATCGTGCCGCAGCTCCTCGAGCGTCGCCCGGCCCCAGAAGTAGTAGCCGTTGTAGATCTTGTAGATCGTCAGGTCCGGGTAGAGCACGAAGTCGAACGGCAGGTACGGCCGGTGGCGCGGGTCGGTCAACTCGAGCATCCCGAGCTCTTTCTGGTAGATCCGGTCCGCATCAGACAGGATCGGGAACTTGGCGCCGAGCCCGGCGCGGAAGGCTGCATTGATCTCGACGGAATCCACGCTGATCGCCACGACCTTGGTGTACGCGATGGCGAGCTCCTGGTCCAGCTCAGTCAGTAGGCGCAACTGCACCTGGCATTTGCCTCACCAGTAGCCCCGGTAGAAGATCACCGCGATGGGGTCGCTGTTGTTGGTGAGCTCGGAGAGCTTCACGATTGTGCCGGTGTGGTCTGGGAGCGCAATGTCGGGGAACTTGCCCCCGACGACGAGGTCCGCCCGCATGGGTGACTCCTTGTAGTGTGTATCTCTATAGAAGGTATAGCAACAAGCTGTGCCACACCGAGCCGGCCCGAGGTTCGACTGCCCCAGCGATTGTGGCCGGGCGGCCTCGTGCCGTCAACACGCAACGCCGTTAATGGCCGTTGCGCTTGACATCCGCCTCGCGGTCCCCATACTTGCACCAGCGAACGCCCGGCGTGCCGCCACGCCCTGCTACCGGGCTGGTGTCGCGCCATCGCCGGGTTGGTGGGAACCAGACCCGTAGCACGTCGATGGCGACCTACATTGCTTCACGACTCGGAGGTGGGCTCATGATGGGGATGCGTCGAGTTGGCATGCTCTGGCTGCTCGCGGGGATCGTGCTGGCCGGGTGCGCCCCCGCCGCCAGTCAGCCGGTGCCAGTGGCACAGCCCGGGGCGGCGCCGCAGCCGCCCGCCCTCGCCGTCAAGAAGCGGATTACCGTCGCCGTGCGCAGCGAGCCGCCGGCCCTCTGGGGCAGCGTGGGGGCGAGCTCCGCCGGCGCGGGTCCAGAGTGGGTCGTCGACCTGTTCAACTCCGATCCGATCGCCTTCGAACCGGCGGGTAACCCCACCGCGCTCCTCGCGGAAGCGGTGCCAAGCCTGGACAATGGCTCCTGGAAGCTCTTCCCCGATGGGCATATGGAGACGACGGTCACGATTCGCCAGGGGGCGAAGTGGCACGACGGCATGCCGATTACGGCGGACGACCTCATCTTCGGCGCGACGGTGAGCAAGGAGTTCCTGGAGCTGCAGCTCTCGACGAACTACGGCTCGACGCTGTTCAAAGATCTACAGAAGCTGGAGGCGCGCGACGAGCGCACGGTCGTCGCCACCTGGAGTCAGCCTTTTGCCCAGGCCGACTGGCTCTTCAGCTACCTATTTGGGCCGGCACTGCCGAAGCACATCCTCGAGCCAAGTTACCTTGCGGACAAAGCCGGCTTCACCAGTCTGCGCTTCTGGAGCATCGAGTTCGTCGGCAACGGCCCATTCGTGGTGCGCGAGTTCGTTCCCGGCGTGCACCTCCAGCTCACCGCGTTTGACGACTACGTGCTCGGGCGGCCCAGGATCGACGAGATCGAGGTCCGTTATATCACCGATGCGAACACGCTCCTCGCCAATCTGCTCGCCGGCACCGTCGACCTTACCCTCGGTCAGGGCCTCTCCATCGAGCAGGCGACGCGCGTTCAAGCAGGATGGGCTGAGGGTAGCGTGATCTATTCACCGTATTTCCTGACCCAGGCGGTCGGCTATCCTCAGTTCCTCAACCCCGACCCGCCGATCCAGTCAAGCGTGCAATTCCGCCGCGCCCTGGCCTACGCCGTCGATCGCGAGGCGCTCGTGCAGTCGATCCAGGCTGGGGTGGGCTCGCCGTCCAGCGCGCTCATCGCATCCTCTGGGGATGATTGGGATGCCATCAAATCGCGCGTCGTCGACTATCCGTACGACACGCGCCGGGCGAGCCAGATGATCGAGGATCTCGGCTATGCCAAGGGTGGCGACGGCATCTACCACGATGCCAGCAACCAGCCATTGAAACTCGCCCTATGGGCGGCCGCCGGCGACGACGTCTACGACCGGACGACCCTGGCCGTGGCGGATATGTGGCAGCGGCTGGGCATTGCCACCGAGCAGAATCGCGTGCCTGGCAACGCCGATCGCTCGGTGATGCCAACGCGCCCGGGCCTCCAGATGGCCGCATTGCGGACCGAAGTGGACACGCGCTTTCTCAGCTCGGAGACTCCACTCCCGGAGAACAGCTTCCGGGGTGGGAATCGCGCCCGCTATCAGAGTCCGGAGCTGGATGGCCTGCTCAATCGCTACTTCAGTACCGTGCCCAGGCCCGAGCGCCAGCAGGTGCTGGGCGACATCGTCCACTACCTGGGCGACCAGGTCGTCGTCATTCATCTGTTTTACAATGCCACGCCCCAGATGATGAACAAGCGATTGAAGAACGTGACGCCGCGTACGAGCCGCAGCAACGCATACAATGCGCATCTCTGGGACGTCAGTTAACGTTCTGAAACACGGTCGTCTGGCTCTACAACCAGCTCGTGAAATTTCGGAACGGCCGGCGCGGCGCGTGAGCATCGCGGAGGCGGACGCACCGGTCGCGCGCGCCGCTAATGGTCAGG
>JAXDLH010000349.1:0-2843 GCA_034666705.1 Chloroflexota bacterium | reverse complement strand
GCGTTCGCCATCAGGGTGCGCCTCCTCTATGGATGTTGTTCGTCTGGGTTCCGGCGCGAGGTGACATGAATCCGGTCATCCTGAGCGAAGCGAAGGATCCATGCTCCCAATGAACGGGCTACGGATCCTTCGGCTGCGACCTCAGGATGACAAATACATTGCGGAGCGGGCAATGAGAGCCTCGGCGGCGCCCTCCTGGAAGGCAATGTCCCGAGGCAGGACCAGCGCCGCGGGGCGCACCCGTTGGCTCGCGGCCTCCAGGCCGGGCGGCTCACGGCCGGCCTCGTGCGCATCGACCGCCGTCTTGAGCCGCCGCCGCACGGCGATGAGCGGCACGTCGGTCGAGCCCAGGTGCTCGGCCGTGCGGTCGCAGATGACTCCCATGCTCTCCTGCACCGCACAGTCCTGCGCCGCGATGCCAGGGATGCCGGTGAAATTCACGGCGCGCTGCACCGCGCGATCGACGAGGTAATCGTTGTCCCGGTTCGCCCGCGGCCGCCACGTGCCGGGGATGAGATCGCCGTAGATCCCTTTGCCGGCCGGCCGGCCGTCGCGGCCCTCGGGCGAGACCACCGCGTCCGGATTCCAGGTGATGCTGTAGGCCCAGCAACTCGTGTCGTCGATGGGGACCCAGGCGTGGCCGCCCATTCCCTGGTCGATGAGCGGCGGAAACATCGTGTACCAGGGCATGATGAACTGCGAGATCCGCCAGTAGTAGCTGGCCGCGTCTGCATTGCGGCGCGCGGCGATCAGCAGGCCGGCGTCGGTATCGACCACCTCGAAGCGCGGGCTCGGGTCGGTGCGGGTCAGCTCCTGGTCCTTGCCATCATGGCGCGTATCCAGGTTGCGGTGCAGGAACGAGAGGTGCGCCAGGTCGACGCCGCCCTCGAGCGCCTGTAGCCAGTTGCACTCCTGGATCCGCTTCGAGACGACCCGCCGGTCGTCCGGCACGATCACCCACTCGAGGTCGGGCAGGGGCGGCGCCGTGCCCGCCGGCCCCATGAACGTCCAGATCACGCCGCCCCGCTCGTGACAGGGGTAAGCGGTGACGCGGATTTTGTCCTTGAAGTTGGACTCGGCGGGCTCGTTGGGCATGTCGACGCACTGACCGGAGACGTCGTACTTCCAGCCGTGGTAGACGCAGCGCAGCCCGGACTCCTCGTTGCGGCCGAAGAAGAGCGACGCGCCGCGATGCGGGCAGTGGCGGTCGACGAGACCAACCCGGCCGGCGGAGTCGCGGAAAGCGAGCAGCTCCTCCCCGAGCAGGGTGACCCGCACCGGCACGCCGTCCGGCTCGGGCAGCTCCGTGGCGAGGAGCGCCGGCACCCAGTAGCGCCGCAGCAGCGCGCCCATCGGCGTGCCGGGCCCGGTGCGGGTGAACAGCTCGTTCTCTTCCTTTGTCAGCAACGCGCTTCCCCCAGGGCTCGTATGGTGGTAGCAGCGAGCAAGGACACCGATGCTCACGTCATTCCGGGGAGGGAGCGGCGAGGGACCTCCCTGAGAAGCGGACGATTGCCTCCCCCGGGAGATCTCTCGCCCTCGGCTCGGCACGACATACAGCTTGCGCAGCGGTGGCTTGACGTTGTGCGTTGGTAACGCAGACCACGGGAATGTCGTACAGCTAGACGCACGTTGGGCTCCGGTTTCGGTAGGGCGGGAGCTTGTCCTCCGCCGCCTACGCTGGCCCCAGCAAGGCTCGCGGCGGGGGACAAGCCCCCGCCCTACCGATCCGGGCTTTGTGCACTGCATCCCCGTCCGGCCGCTTAGAGCACGCCGGCGAGGTGCGCTTTCTCCTGGTAATGCTCCCAGATCTTGGCGATGCGGTAGTCGTTCTTCCCGAAGCTGACCTCCAGGTCGGCGGCCTCCTCGCGCGTGACCGGCTTGAGGGTGCCGCCGAGCGAGGCGGCGTGCACGGCGCTGCGCGCATTCTCCTCCATCTCGAGGCAATCCATGAACACTTCCTGGATGCTGCCCGCCGCCACGGCCGTGCCGTGGGCGCGCAGCAGGCAGGCGCGGCCCTTGCCGAGCGTGGCGGCGACGGCGCGGCCCTGCTCTTCGGTCCGAATGTGCGTCGTATCCGCATGGACCGGCATATCCATGAAGCGGTACCCGTAGTTGCGCACGGCAACCATGGGGCGATCCACCATGGTGAAGAGCGTGGCCATCGGCGGGTGACCATGGCAGACGGCCATCACGTCGGGGCGGGCACGGTAGACCCAGACGTGCAGCGCGGTCTCCGATGGGGCCGGGCCCTCGCCCTCGAGAATCTTGCCGTCGAGATCGACGACCAGGATATCTTCAGCGCTCAGCGTGGCGCGGCTGGTATCGCGCGGCTGGATCAACACGTGGTCGGTGCCGGGGATCCGCGCGCTGACGTGGCCGCTGTAGTCCATGAGGTCGGCCATGACCATCATGCGCGTGCAGTCCGCGATCTGCTGACGGAGCAGGGAAACGGGAGCTTCGGACATGGAGACCTCGCTTTCCTTCTGCGTTGGGGCGCCAGCGGTATACGATGCCGGCCAACGCGGGATTCCCCGCATTAAACCACGAAACCGGCGACAGCGATTTGCCGGGCCTAGGAACCCTCGGGAAAGGATGAAGGCTACCTCCCGAAAATCCCTCGTCGTACTGCTTCCGGGACAACATAGGAGTATGCTTGGTCGAAACCTAACGCTGAATCTGTATAGATAGGAAGGTAGACGATGGAAATCGGTGAGGTCCACGATATCCCCGCCTTTCAGCGGTGGGTCAAGGAGCACGGCCTGCGCATCGGCCACATCGCCAACACCGAGGCGCCGGCGCCTGCGCCGGTGCGGCCGCAGCCCTATCTCTGGAAGTGGGCC
>JAXDLH010000348.1:0-4378 GCA_034666705.1 Chloroflexota bacterium | reverse complement strand
CGCCGAGATGATCAAGCGAGGCATCATCTCCGATTCCTATACTGAGAAGCACCGCGGCGACGCGTGAGACTCACTGGGGGGCGATGATGGCGTATCTGGCGCTGGTACGACATGGCCAATCCGAATGGAACCAGCTCGGCCTGTGGACCGGGCTCACCGACGTCACCCTGAACGATATTGGCCGCGAGGAGGCCGCGCGCGCCGCCGCGGGCATTGGCGACGTCCGCTTCGACGTCGCCTTCACCTCGACGCTCCAACGTGCTCAGGAAACGCTCGACGTCATCCTCACCAAGCTCGGCCAGAAGGACGTCCCCATCATTCGCGACGCCGCGCTGAACGAGCGCAACTACGGCGACCTGACGGGCAAGAACAAGTGGGCGATTCGCGAAGAGTTCGGGGAAGAGCAGTTCCTAAAGTGGCGGCGGAGCTGGGATTACCCGATCCCGAACGGCGAATCTCTGAAAGACGTCTATGAGCGGGTCGTGCCGTACTACACCACACACATCCTGCCGGAGCTTGCGGCGGGGAAGAACGTGATCGTGGTGGCCCATGGCAACAGCCTGCGCGCACTCGTGAAATACCTCGAAGCGATCTCGGACGAGATGATCTCCGCGCTCGAGATCGGCACGGCTGAGGTGTACCTGTACGATGTCGCCCCGGACGGCAAGATCGTGGACAAGCAGATCCGCGCCGTCAACACTAACGTGGTCTGAGGAAAGGCTCTCTCCCCAGCCCCTCTCCCCTGAACATGGGGGAGAGGGGCTTTGTGTCGCCGTTTACACGAGACCCCGTGCGACCTGCCGAGTTGGTACACTTATGGCCATGATTGACCAGCAACGCGGCGTAGTCGCCGTCCTCCGCACTACCCCGAGCACCGTGCTCGACGACCACGACCGGCTCTTCGAGCTCGGCGGCGCCCGGCAGGTGCTTCAGCCCGGGACCACCACGATCCTCAAAGACAACATCTCCTGGCACTTTCCCTTCCCCGCCGCCAACACCACGCCCTGGCAGCTCGAAGGCACCATCCTCGCCCTGCGCGCCCGCGGCTACGGTGATCTGGTGTGCGTGCAGAACAAAACGGTCGTCACCGACGCCTTCAAGGGCGAGGATCTGAACGGCTACCTGCCGATCTTCGAGCGGCACGCGATCCCCGTCCGCTACAACTTCAAGGACGAGGACATGCGGTGGGTGCCCTACCAGCCCCGGCAGCCGATGCGCGTGCTCAACCAGATCTTCCCGGACGGCATCCAGATCCCAGACTACTTCGCGGGCAAGAACATCGTGCATCTGCCCACCGTGAAGTGCCACATCTACACCACCACCACCGGCGCGATGAAGAACGCCTTCGGCGGGCTCCTGAACACGCGGCGCCATTACACCCATAGCTGGATCCACGAGACGCTCGTCGACCTGCTCGCGATCCAGCAGGAGATCCACCCAGGCCTCTTCGCAGTGATGGACGGCACGACGGCTGGCAACGGCCCGGGCCCGCGGACGATGTACCCCGAGGTCAAGAACGTCATTCTCGGGTCCGCCGACCAGGTGGCGATCGACGCGGTGGCGGCACAGATGATGGGCCACGACCCCCTGTCGATCCCCTATATCCGCCTGGCGCACGAGGCCGGGCTGGGCATCGGCGACCCGCGGCAGATCCGCATCGTGGGCGACGAAGACGCAGCCGCGGAGCGCTGGGGGTTCAAGGTCGGCGACAATGGCGCCAGTCGCGTGGGCGACTTCATCTGGTTCGGGCCGCTCAAGAGCATTCAGAATGTGTTCATGCGCACGCCGCTGGTCAACGTGTTCGTGCTCGGCTCCGAGGCCTACCACGACTACTACCGCTGGCCAATGCGCGACCGCCACGTCTTCGAGCAGTGGATTGCGACCACGCCCTGGGGCCAACTCTTCCAGGACTACCGGCGGCAGGGCGCCCTCGCCCCGTCGACGGCACCCGTTACAGCGTAAGCCCTTCCCGAAGTCCAGTTCGAACTTCGCGACGGCTCACGAGTTCTCTACTCAGGGCTTGGGGCCGTCCCACTGGCAGCGAGTAACTCTCGCCACTCACTCCTCCTCGACCGCACCCCAAAGTCAACGATGAGCATACGAAGCACAGCTTTCAGCGAAACAGCCGCGGTCGGTACATGGGCACCGGCTACATGTACGTCAGTCACACCCGAGGCAGACCCTATGTGCACATGTGGCTCAAAGCTGGGAGACGGTCCATTGGGGTGCCAATGAAACGACAAGAGCTCCCCGCGTCCGCTAGCTTCGATTGCATAGAAGTAACTCGTCACCATGACATCCCACGATTCGCGGATTTCGATGCTACGAACTACTTGATACTGCAAACGGACCGACAACATAAGGCCACCAGGCAGCTCAACGGGATCGCCATAGAGGCTCAGGACGTTTGCCGCTGGTTCGATCCGGTAGCCGCGACTGACGTTTACTATGGCATCGGTTACACAGAGTAGCGCCTGTTGGAGCGGCCATCGAAAATTCTCGACCGCCTCCTCAGGGGTTCGGCCAGCCAACGAGGGGGACGCTCACTCCGCGAAGGGAAGGAGCATCGCGACACGAATCACGGCCGAGCGATCGTCGTTCGCATAGTCGCCTACCTTCCACTTGCGGATGAATTCCTCGCCTGAAATCCCGAGATACCGCTGCGCCTCCTGGTCGAAGAGACGCATCCCTTCATCCAGGCTTAGCTCCCGTACCGTACCCTCGTTCCGCGATGCCTTCTGTTCCAGCTTGCTTCGACGTGTACGCGCAGTGGCCACTTGCTTCTCCACATCTCAAGGCTGTTGTCTAAGTGTACGGGGATCAGACGCCCGGGGTAGCGGTCCCCGGGTCTCACCCACGCCTGGGCCCTGTCCCAGGGAGCTTGATACGCCCCGCTCGGTGAGGCGCTGCTCTTGTTGGTGCAGCGTCGTGCGAAGCTGCTGGAGGATCTCCCGGTCTGCCGGAGTTGCCTCGGCGGCGAGGCGATCGAGCTGCTGTTCCATCGTCCGGAGCACCAGGAGGGCGCGCCGAGGTGGGATCGGTTGGCCGCGCGCCTCCAGTGTCAGTGCCTGATCCACCATCTGCTGCACTGAGGCATCAAGCTGCGTGGCGAGCCGCTGCACGAGGCGCGGCGGCGCGCGGCGCTCCACCGCGACCTGGAGCTCACGCCCGCGCTGCACGATCTGCTGCTGATTCACGCCCAGTCTGGCATCAGGGTTGCGCGCCAGCGCCAACTGGAGCCACTCGCGAGCCGACTTGACCTGGTAGAGCGGGCTATCCGGCAGGCTATCCGACGCCGCGCTCACCAACCCGACGCCCCCGAGGCCGAGTACGAGCGCGACCACGCACGCCGTTACCAGGGCCCGGGCGAGGACGCCCGAGGTGAGCGCGCCGCCAAGCCGATTGAGCCAGTCGCCCCGCTGCGCTCGGCGGGCCCCAGCGCGCGCCTCGTCGACGGAGGCGAGCAATCGTCGCTCGAGCGCTGCCTCGAAGGCCGACGACGGGTCCCGCGTCGCCTGCGTCACGCGCATGGTGACCGGCACCAACTGCCGCAACTCCTCGCGGTACGCGCCCGGGTAGTCGACGAGGCACGAGTCGAGCGGCTCACCGGCTCGCACGCGCCGGCAGCACGCCTCGAGCGCTTCCTCGAACCGCGGATCGCCGTCGAGCGCGCTCACGTCGCCGCCTCCGCCCGGCCGAGCAGCCGGTGCAGACTCTGGAGCGCGCGGTGCTGGAGCTGGTTCACGGCGTTCACATTCCTGCCGACTACTGCGGCGGTGTACTGATTGTCGTAGCCAAGCATGTACTTGCACACGATGACTTCCCGCTGCTCGGGCGTGAGCTGCTCGAGCGCCTCGCGCACCAGGCGCCGCTCCTCGCCTGCCTCGGCGACCTCATCCGGCCGTGGATCGGTCGCAACGAGCTCGGTCGTCTCATCCAGCGGGTCCTCCGGCCGGCGGTACTGCCGGCGCAGCCGGTCCGCGAGCTTATAGCGGGCGATCTGCAGCAGCCAAGCCATGATCCCCGCATCGTCCTCGGCCCGCAGACCCTGAATTCCCGCGAGCGCCGCCATGAACACATCCTGCGTGACGTCCTCAGCCTCGGCATCCGTGCGCACGCGCGCGGCGACGTACCGGTACACCGGACGGACCGTCTGGTGGTACAGGTCGCCAAACGCGTCTCGATCGTATGCCTTGGCGCGGCGGACGAGATCGCCGAGCGCTGCGGGCGCGTCGTGCAAACCGACTCCTTGCTTCGGTCCCGGTAGGCCCGCACTGATGTAGTCGCGATGGCGTTCCGAAATGTACGGCCTCAGCCCGGGAGCCGCGTGCCCCGGAGCAACGCGCGATCCGCACCTCGCGGTACTAAATTGTGCTGC
>JAXDLH010000347.1:0-15798 GCA_034666705.1 Chloroflexota bacterium | reverse complement strand
ATGGCCATTCCGCTCGCCATTCTGATCGCCGCGATTGCCGTCCACGAAGTGTTGAGCGAGCAACCGATCTTCGGCGACCCGGTACGGTTCACAGTCGCCGCGGTCGTGTTCGGCGCCGTCATTCCGTCGAACACCTGGGATATCCCCATCTTCTGGGGCGCGTTTGCGCTGGCCAGCGTCGCGGGAGTGTTGGGCGCCCGGGAAATTACCCGGCAGATGGTGCTGCGCCGTCTCGGCCATCTCGCGACGTTTGCAGTCGTGGCCGGTGGGCTCTACGCGCCGTACTTCATTGGCTACAGCTCGCAGCAGTTGGGATTGGCGCTCGTCGAGGGCGATCGCACGATGCTTGGCTCCCTCTTTATCCTGTTTGGCCCGTTGCTCGTGCTCACGGTGCTCGGCGGCGCCCTCGCGAGCAGCGCCACCCGACTCGGCCGCACAGCGCTCGGCTTCGGTGTGTGCGTCGCGGTGGTGCTCGTCGCGGTTCGCCAGCCAGGACTCGGCGTGGTCGCCTTCGGTCTCATTGCCTGGTTGGCCGTATTCTGGGAGCGCGCGCGCGCCGACGATGACCGAATCGCGACCGCGACTGCCGTGCTAGCCACGCTGGGACTCGCGAGCATCCTCATCCCTGAAGTGGTTTACCTGCGCGACGCGTTCGGGTCACGCATGAATACGGTGTTCAAGTTCTACTACGACGCATGGATCATGCTGGCCCTGGCGGCGCCACCCCTCATCTACGAGCTGCTCGCGGTGGGGCGATTGGTTGGCGCTCGGCTCGCGCACCGTCCAGCCTGGCATCGAGAAACCGCGATCGGCGTACTCGGGGCGACTGCGGCGCTTGCCATTGCCGGCGCGTTCTACCCGATCTTCGCGACGCCAGCGCGATCGGGCGGCTTCGGTGGGCAGGCGACGCTCGACGGGATGGCATTCCTCCGATCCTCGCGGCCCGACGATGCCGCGGCGATCGACTGGCTGCGCCAGAACCATCCCGACTCTGGAGTCATCGAGGCAGTCGGCGGCGCCTACACCGACGCGGGTCGGTTCGCCACATTCGCCGGCACGCCGACGCTACTCGGCTGGTCAAACCATGAGAACCAGTGGCGCGGGGTGCAACCCGTGCTGCAGCAACGGGACGAGTTGGCGCGGCAGGTATACATGGGCTCGGATGCGAGCAGTTGGGCGACCGCCGCACGCGGCCTCGGCATGACGTACGTGGTAGTAGGCGATCTGGAACGGCAGATCTACGGTGCGGACGTGAGTGGGCGGATCGCGGGTGCGTTGCAGGCCGCACACCAGAATGGCTCGACGACGCTCTATGCGGTGCCTGGCACGAGTGAGGCGGTGGCCTCGCGATGAGACGACTCCTCCCGCTCCAAGCCGAGATAGAAGAGATGAGCGAGACGCGGCCACTTCTCATCTGGGCGTTGGGAATTGCGCTTGGTGCAGCCATCGTGCGCCTCGCCCTGCTCGACCTCCAGCCCCTGACGCCCCCGGAGGCGCAGACCGCATGGAGTCAATTGCTTGCGGCCCGCGGCTGGATCGGTGAGACGGCTGGGTTGGCGGCAGTTCCCCCCTTGCTCGGCAACGCCATGGCATTGTTTTTCTTCCTCTTCGGGGCGAGCGACTCTGCAGCGCGCCTGATGCCCGCATTGGCGGGCGTCGTAGGCGTGCTGCTGCCCCTGCTGCTGGCGCCCATCATCGGGATGCGGCCGGCGATCGCCGCGTCGATCATGCTCGCGCTGTCGCCAATCCTCGTCGAGGCGTCGCGTCAGGCGAATTCGGCCATGATCACCACGGCGCTCGTGCTCGCCCTGGTCGTGTGTGTGGCGCGACTGGCCACCGATCGCCCGAGTTGGGCACCGTGGGCTACCGCCGCCACGGCAGGGGCCGCCTTCGCGACCGACTCGAGCATCGTCGTGGCGCTCGCCGCCGCGGGGCTCTCGGCGATTGCGACGTGGACTGTGACGCGCGAAGATCTGCGCACCTGGGTCGGACGAGTCCGCGACCCAGAGTGGCGGCCACTGATCGCCTTTTCGCTGGCGATCGCCGTCCTCGCGGCGACCGGGGCGCTCATGAACCTGGGCGGAATTGGCTGGGCTCTCGGCAGTCTCTGGGCTGGCATCCTCGAGGTCGTGCGGCCGGCGCCATTCCCGACCCGGAACCTTGCGGCGATCCTCGCGTACGAGCTGCCGCTGCTGCCGGTGGCGCTCATCGGCTTCGTCATCGAGAATCGCGCTGGCAACCGCCTCGCCCTCTTTCTCGGACAATGGTTGCTCCTGCTGGTGGCGCTCGCGGCAGTGGCGGGCCAGCACGTTCTCGCCCTGGCAACGTTACCGGTCCTCCCGCTCGCGCTCCTGGCCGCACTGGCCGTTGGCCGGCTGCCCGCCGACCTCAGCGCGTATCGGCTCGGCGGGCACAGTTGGGGGGCGCTCGTGCTCACCGCCGCCGTGGCGGGCGCTGCCCTGATGATCCTGGCAGTTACCGTCGGCGGGAACCGCAGCGCGGCGCCGATTACGTTCATCGCGCTCGCGGGCCTCATCGGTATTACGCTCTCCGTGTGGATCCGCGACGTACCAGGAGCCGAGCGGTGGCCCTCCCTCGCGCTGTTGGGCGGACTGTTTGCAATTGCTTTCAGTGTCGGCACGATTGGGCGGCTGAGCTTCGGCGGCAGCCCACCGGGGATGGAGCTTTTGCACTATGACGAGACGGCCCGGGAGTTCCGGGAGGCCTTCAAGGAGTTGAGCCTGGTGGCGAGTACTGATGGGCGGCGCACGCTCGCGATCACGCCCGCGACACCCCCTGTGGCTCGCTGGTATGGACGCGATATCGTACAGGTAAGCGCCGACGCAGGTCAGGCGGCACAATCGATTCAGTTGCGTACGCCGTCCTCGCCGAGGGATCGCGGCCGCACCCCGTTCGAAACGATCTCGCAACTGAACCGCTCTGATATGTCGGTACTGAGTATTCTGAAATGGATGGTGGGGCGCAGCGCGTTAATCGTGCCCCAAACGCGCGATATAATCCTCGCTCGGTAGGGCCGAGCGAGCAGGAGCAACGGCCCGCCTTTTTTGTGTCCGCGGGCGCGCGTGCCGGACGGAGAGTAGCCATGGCAACGGTACAAGAACGAACGAGGCCCGCAGTTTATGCGCCCCAGCCAATCGACGTTATCCCTCCTACTCGGGAGGAGATCCGCCACGACTGGAGCTGGGTCCCATTTGCGGCTACGACGCTGGTCGCGTTCTTGCTGCGCATGTACGATCTCGGCGCGCGCGCCATGCACCACGACGAGTCGCTGCACGGGCTGTATAGCTGGTACCTCTATGTGGGCCGAGGCTACGTCCACGACCCCATGATGCACGGCCCATTCCTCTTTCACATTACGGCGCTATCGTACCTGCTCTTCGGTGACAGCGAGGTCACGTTCCGTCTGCCGCTGGTCGTGCTCGGTACGGCCGCGGTGTTCCTCCCATATTTCCTCCGGCGCGAGCTCGGCACGTTCGGGGCGGTCGCCGCAACCCTGATGTTGGCCTTTGGCCCGGCGTTCTTCTACTTTTCACGTTTCGGCCATAACGAAGCCTACATCGTCTTCCAGACTGTCCTCACCGTCGTGGGTATCTTCGGCTGGATTCGCACTCGGAACTCGGCGTATCTCTATGCTGGCGTCGTGGGCATCGCGCTGATGTTCTCGACCAAAGTCGTCTCGTACATGTTTGGCTTCATGGTTTTCCTGTTCTTCGTCGCCACAATGCTCATCGAGCGCTATTCGCCGTTTGATGAGTCCGTCATCGACGCCGTGCGCGATATCGGATGGCGGCGCGCGGGGATCTGCGCCGGAATCTTCGCCGGCATCGCGGTTACGCTGTACACCACCTTCTTCACGAACCTCGATGGGCTCTGCACGATGATCTATTCCCCCCATTTTGTCGGCGCGTGCGCGGGCAAGCAGGGCATGCTCGACTACTGGATCGCCCAGCAAGGAGTGTCGCGGGGGAGCCAGCCCTGGTTCTACTATTTCTTCCTGATTCCGCTCTACGAGATCGTGCCGCTCGTCCTGGCGCTCGCCGCGCCGTTCACCGCGCGTCGGCCACGGTCGCTGTTCTTCTGGTTCTGCGCCTGGTGGGCGCTCTACTCGATCGGTCTCTACACGTACGCCGGCGAGAAGATGCCCTGGCTGATCGTGCACCTGGTGCTGCCGCTCATCTTCCTCGGCGCACTGGGCGCAGATGAGCCGCTGAGTCGGTTGCGACGACCGTGGGGCCTGCTCCCACGTCAGTGGGCGATTACTGGCCTCACGCTTCTCGCGATCGCGGTGAGTATTGCGTTCCTCACCGTCGGTGGCCAGGATGCGGTGCTGGGCATCGTGGCGCAGTCGAATACGCTGCGTCAGCTCGCGCTCGGCCTGCTCGTCATCGGCATCGTGTCCGGGATCGTGCAGGTCGCACGCAGGCTGGGCTGGGCGAAGGCCTTCGGCGCGGTTGCCGCGGGAATCATGACGATTCTGGTCGTGTACGCGATCCACACCGGCTGGCAACTGGTCTACAAGAATGGCGACACGCCGGTCGAGATGCTCGTCTACGTGCAGAGCTCGCCAGATGTGCCGTTCATTGCCAGCGAGGTCGAGCGTATCGGCAACCAGCTCGGCACCCGCAAGGACGTGCCGATCCTCATCGACAACGGCTACTCCGACACCGTGGATGGCGCCCAGGTGGTGCATGAGGGCGCATCCTGGCCCTTCGAGTGGTACTTCCGCGACGACAAGAACAAGCAGTACTTCTCCCGCACGTTGCCGGGAGATTTCTCGAGCAGCAAGTACCCCGTCCTCATCATCATGGGGACGAATCTCGACCCAGTGAAAGACCAGCTCACCGGGTACACCGGCAACAAGTTCCGCCTCAACTGGTGGTATCCAGAGGACTACAAGCAACTCAAGCAGGATAGCTTCCCGTTCATCGATCTGAAGACGATCGGGTGGACGCTCACGGACCCGGTCCAGCGCCAGAAGCTCATGCAGTACATCGTCTACCGCAAGCTCATGAGTGAGGATAGGGGCCAAGGCCTTGGGGCCCGTGAGATGTGGTTCTACGTGCGCAACGATCTGGTCGGCGCAGGTGAGCTGAGCGGCGCGGCGCCGTCGGGTGTGATCCCGAGCGCTGGGGCGCCGCTGGCCGCCAACGCGCCGATCTCGCAGCTCGCGGTGGCGAATGCCGCGCCGTACGGGCTGGGTGCATTGAAGGATCCCAAGGGCGTCGCCACCGACGGCGCCGGGCGCATCTACGTGGTCGACGGCGCCAACACGAACGTGACCGTATTCAACCCGGACGGCTCTGTCGCACGGCAGTGGGGCAGCAAGGGCACAGGTGAAGGCCAGTTCACCGAGCCGTGGGGCATCGCGGTCGGACCCGACGGAACGGTGTTCGTCGCTGACACCTGGAATCACCGCATTCAGAAGTTCAGCAGCGATGGTCGATTTATTCAGGCGTGGGGTTCGACGGAGATCGGGAGCGCGACAGGCCAGTTCTACGGGCCGCGGGACCTCGCCGTCTCCCCAACCGGCCAACTGCTCGTGACCGACACCGGGAACAAGCGAATCCAGGTGTTCGACCAGAATGGGACGTTCATCCGCGCCTTCGGTACCGAGGGGAGTGGGCTCGGACAGTTCCGCGAGCCAGTGGGCATCACTGTGGATAGTCAGGGTCGGATCTACGTGGCTGACACGTGGAACCAACGGATTCAGGTGTTCGACGCGAGCTTCCAGCCACTCGCGCAATTCCCGATCGCAGGGTGGAGCAGCCAGTCGCTCGTCAACAAGCCATATCTCGCGGTCGCGCCAGACGGAGCAATTTACGCGACGGTACCGGAATTGCAGCGCGTGCTGCGCCTCAAAGACGGCATTACCTCAGCGCTCACCCTCCCTGCGAGTCCAAAGCTGAGCCAACCGATCGGCGTCGCGGTCGATGCGCAGGGCCGGGTCGTGGTGGCCGACGCCCAGGGCGCCGACGTGGTGGCTTATACGATTGCGCAGCCGGTATTTGGAGCACCAGCCGGCGCTGAAGAGCCCGATAGCGCGGATCAGGGCGCGTGAGCACGCCCTATGGTGTAGCCTGAGGTGCGTGCTCGGGTCATCGGCATCGGACTGTCGCTCGTCTTTCTCGCGATCACCGTTTCGCAGGTCAACCTGGGTGAGTTCGTCGCCGCCCTGGGTCAGGGCCAATATGCCTGGGTGATTCCCGCGGCGCTCACGATGTGCGTTGGCTACGCGCTCCGCGGCGTACGTTGGTGGTGGATCGTCGGCCGCGATGCGTTCAGCTCACGGCTGGATGCGCACTCCGCCTTGATCATCGGCTTCGCGGCCAATAACGTCTTCCCGCTGCGCGTCGGGGAGGTCATTCGTGCCTACGTGGCTGCGCGCCACTCGCGCCACGGCAAGACCTATTTCGTCGCGACGGTCGTAGTAGAGCGGATCCTCGACGGGCTTCTGCTCGTGGGGATCCTCTCCGTCGCGTCGTTCATGACACCGCTGCCGGCGGGCGGCCGCGAGCTCCAGCTCGTCGTGAGCGCGCTTTTCATCATTGGCGCCATCGGCATCTGGCTTCTTGCCCGCGCCGATCGGCACGCCCTCGCCGTGCTGCGCTGGGCACTCCAGTGGGCGCCGACGCGCGTAGCACACTGGGCGGATACCCGGTTGCAATCGTTTCTGGCGGGATTTGCGCAGCTGCGGCGGCCCGTCGACGTAGCCGCGTTGCTCGCTTCATCGGTACTCATCTGGAGCTGCGAGCTCGCTACCTGTGCCCTGGTGATTCGCGCCTTTGGCGTGAGCTTCAGCGGGCTCACAGCGTTCACGGGCCCCGCGGTGCTGCTGACCGCGGTCAACTTCAGCACGATGATCCCGTCTGCTCCTGGCTACGTCGGCGTTTATCACCTGACTGGCGTGGCAGCGCTCGGCGTATTCAGCATTCCCAAGGAGACTGCGCTTGCGATCGTCACCGTGAGCCACGCACTGCAATACATCCTCGTCACGAGCGCGGGCATGCTTATGATGGGCCGCGAACATCTGAGCCTGCGAAGCGTCTCACGAGCCGCAACGACGGACGATGGGTTCGAACCGAGCGAACTGCAGCAGCCCGTCGCGACGGTATGACGCGCGGTGGATTCCTCCGACTCTTCATTGGTCTAGCCGTCAGTGCAGCCTGTATCGCGTTCCTGGTGTCAATTGTCCGCGGTGAGAACGTGGGGCAAAGCCTCGCCGCGGGCAACCCGGCGGTCTTGCTGCCCGCCGTAGTGCTGTACTTCGCCGGCACGACCATTCGCAGTCTCCGCTGGCGATACCTGCTGGGTGGCAAACCGTCCGTACTTCTCCTCTTCCGCACGCTCGTGATCGGCTTGATGCTCAATGATCTGCTCCCCGGCCGGCTCGGCGAAGTGGCGCGAGTCTATCTTCTCGCCCGCAACGCGTCGATACCAGTCGGCGCGTCCCTTGCTTCGATCGTCGTCGAGCGCGTCCTCGACGGCATCGCCTTGATCACGCTCCTGGGACTCGGCCTTGTAGTTGCGGTCGCGACCGGGAGCTACCGGGCTGAGGCATTTGGCGGGGTCCTGGTGGCGGTCGCCATCGTCGGCCCGATCTTCGTGGCAGCGACGGCGGTGCTGCTCTGGGCCGCGCGCTGGCCGGCCGGCGCGCGGCAACTCGGGCACCTTGTCGTGCGACCCGCCCCGCTCAGACCCCGCGAGCGGCTCGACCGGCTGGTGGACGGCACCGTGGCGGGATTGGCGCCCATCGCGAGCGGAGCTACCGGACTGACGGTCTTCCTGCTGTCCCTACTCGCCTGGCTGATCGAAGCGAGCATGTATTTCGTCATAATGACTGGCTTCCACGTGATCGGCGGCCTGGCTGCTGCCGCCCTCGGCACCGCCGTGGCTAACCTCGCGACCCTGGTCCCGTCGTCGCCCGGTTACATCGGTACGTTCGACCTGGCGCTACGCCAGGTGCTCGTCGGGGTATTCGGGAACGCAGGCGAAGAGGCGGATGGCTTCACGATTGTGGTCCATCTCGCGCTTATCGTGCCCGTCGTGGTCGTTGGCTTGTTCTTCGTGTGGCGCGAGGACCTCAGCCTGCCGGAGCTTCGCCGGCGAGTGTGATTGTGCTTACACTCGTCAATTTCGGTAATTTCAACTGCTATACTCGAACGATTCTTTCGCTAGAGGGGTTGCGCGTTGGCACGAATCGCAGTTGTCGGCTCCGGTTATGTCGGTCTGGTTACGGGCGCATGTTTTGCCGATCTCGGCAACTATGTGACCTGCCTGGACATCGATGAGGCGCGCATTGCTCGGCTGCGGCAAGGCGCAATCCCGATCTACGAGCCTGGCCTCGAGGAGCTGATCACCAAGAACGCCGCCGCGGGGCGCCTCCAATTTACGACCGACTACGACGCGGCGATCGGCGGCGCAGACTTTGCCTTCATTGCTGTCGGCACCCCGAGTGGCGCGAGCGGTGAAGCTGACATGTCCTACTGCGAGTCCGCAGCGCGCAGCATCGCTCGATCCCTGACCGGCCCCCTCACCATCGTCAATAAGAGCACGATGCCCATCGGCGCTGGCGATTGGATCACGGCGATCGTGCAGCGCGAGCAGCCGAATGGCCATGAGTTCCGCGTCGTCTCCAACCCTGAATTCCTCCGCGAGGGCTCGGCGGTCACCGACTTCCTGAACCCGGACCGCGTCGTGCTCGGCTCGAACGATCGCGCCGCCGCCGAGCGGGTAGCGGATCTCTATCGCCGCCTGAATGCCCCGCTCCTGATCACAGACATGCGCACCGCCGAGATGGTGAAGTACGCGTCGAACGCCTTCCTCGCCACCAAGATCTCGTTCATCAATGAGATTGCCGCGATGTGTGAGGAGCTCGGTGCGGACGTAAAGGAGGTCGCCCAGGGAATGGGGTTCGACCGCCGCATCGGCCGCGGGTTCCTCGATGCGGGCCTTGGCTACGGTGGCTCCTGCTTCCCGAAGGACGTACGTGCACTGGAGCACATGGCATCCGTCCATGGTTGCCATCCGCAACTGCTGCGGGCCGTGATGGAGATCAACCGCGACGTGCGGCGCCGCTTCATCCAGCGTTTGCGTCAGACCCTGGGCACGCTCGACGGCAAGGTGATCGGGATGCTCGGCCTGGCCTTCAAGCCGAATACCGATGACCTCCGCGACTCGCCCGCGCTCGAGCTGATCCACCTGCTGCGCGCCGAGGGCGCCCAGGTTCGCGCATTCGACCCGGCGGCGATGACGCACGCCAAGGGCATGCTGCCAGACGTATATTTCGCGACCGACGCGTACGACTGTGCGACCGGCTGCGATGCGCTCGCACTGGTCACCGACTGGAATGAGTTCAAAGAGCTGGATCTCGAGCGGATTCGCACGCTGATGTACAGCCCGGTGCTCATCGACGGTCGCAACATCTACGATCCGGATGAAGTGACGCGGCTCGGCTTCCGGTACATCGCGATGGGCCGAGGCAGCCGCACGGTGGCGACGAACGGAGCGGTCGAGGTAGGGAGCGCCGGCGTAAAATAGCTGGATGCAGCAGCTCGCGTTCATCCCCCCGGCCGCGAGCCCCGTCCGACGTCAGTATCTCACCCTCAAACAACAGCACCCGGGCGCGATCCTCTTCTTCCAGCTCGGCGACTTCTTCGAGACGTTCGAGGATGATGCGCGTCTGGTCGCCGAGGTGTGCGACGTCGCATTGACGTCCCGCGAGATGGGGCGCGGCGAGCGGCTGCCGATGGCTGGCGTGCCCGTGCACGCGGCAGAGACGTACGTGGGACGGCTCGTCGAGCGCGGGTACCACATCGCAATCTGCCAGCAGATGGAAGACCCTGCGGCCGCTTCCGCCCGCGGTGGCGCGTCGATCGTCCGGCGCGAAGTGACGCGCGTGATTACGCCGGGCACGCTCGTCGACCCGGCGCTGCTCTCAGCCGCGCGGTCGAACTACCTCGCTGCACTCGTCGTAGAGAATCGTGGAGTCGGCATCGCCTATGCCGACGTGAGCACCGGCGAGTTCGCCTGCGCACAGATCGACGGTGCGGAAGCGCCCGCCCTGGCACGCGCTGAGCTGTGGCGCATCCAGGCGTCGGAGCACCTCCTCGCCACCGATGATGCGGGTGGTGAGCTGCTGCCCACAGGTGCGTCGATCACTGCGGACCGCGCTCTTTTCGGCGCCGCCGACGTCGAGCGTGCGCTCAGCGAGCATTTCCGGGTGGCCACCACCGCCGCCCTCGGTCTCGCGGAGCGGCCGCTCGCCGCCCGCGCCGCAGCCGCCATCCTGCGCTACGTCCAACGCACACAATCGCGAGCCGGCGTCGCGATCGAGCAGATTCGCGTCTACGACGTCGCCGGCCATATGGTGCTGGACCCGGCGACGCGCGACCATCTAGAGATCGCCCGCGGCGCCCGCGGGCGCCGCGACGGCTCCCTGTTGCATTGCCTTGATCGAACTTCGACCTCGATGGGCGCGCGGCTCCTCGCCCGGTGGCTGGGCCACCCGTTGCTGGACCGGATGAGCATCGAGGCACGCCTCGATAGCGTCCAGGCGCTCGTCGAGCAGGGCAGGACCAGGCAGGAGCTTCAGGCGCTGCTCGCTCGGTTGCCCGATCTCGAGCGACTCGCCGGGCGGGCGGCGCAGCGCATCATCACGCCCCGCGAAGCACTCGCCCTGGCGGAGGGGATCGAGACCGCCGCAGAAGTATGCGGCGCGCTCACTCGGGCCGAGCCGCCATTGTGTGACTTTGCCAGTCGAGTAATCGCCATGCCCGGGATCGCCGCCGAGATCCGCGCGACGCTCGTCGACGACCCGCCGCTCGGCTTTGGCGAGGGGCTGATCCGGATCGGACGCGAGCCGGAGCTCGACGAACTGCGGTCGAGCTCGTCGTCGGGCCGCCAGCTACTCGTGGTGCTGGAGCGGCGCGAGCGCGAGCGGACCGGCATCAAGAACCTGAAGGTCGGGTACAACCGCGTCTTTGGCTACTACCTCGAGGCGCCGATCAGCACGCTAAGCCAGGCGCTCGACTATTACCGGCAGCAGGAGAGTGGCGCCGCCACCGTCGGCGAGCTCCTCGATCGATTGGGCTATCAGCGGCGGCAGACGCTGGCAAGCGTCGAGCGCTTCACGACGGGCGAGCTGCGCGACCACGAGGCCCAGCAGGCCCGCTCGACGGTGCGGATGGCGGAGCTGGAGCGGGCCGCATATGAGGCGCTCGTCACCTCGATCGCGGAGGTTGCCCCGACACTCCAGGCAACGGCCGCGGCGGTCGCGGAGCTCGACGTGCTCGCGGCATTCGCGCAGCTCGCGCAAGAGCGCCGGTACGTCCGGCCGGAGATCGTTGAGGCGGCGGTGACCGAGATCACCGGTGGCCGGCATCCGGTCGTCGAGGCAGCGCTGGGCTGGGATGCCTTCATTCCGAACGATGCCCGCCTGGAGACGTGGTCGGCGCACGAGAATGAGATGCCCGCGGATGGACGTCTCGGGCCCCAAGTCGCCTTGCTGACTGGGCCAAACATGGCCGGTAAGACGACGTACGGCCGCATGGTGCTGATGGTGTGCCTGATGGCCCAGTGCGGCTCATTCGTGCCGGCCGAGCGCGCGCGGCTCGGCCTCGTCGATCGCATCTTTCTCCGATCGGGAGCCGGCGACGACATCGCCGGCGGGCAGAGCACCTTTATGGTGGAGATGACCGAGACCGCCGCGATCTTGCGCGCCATCACCCCACGCAGCCTGGCGTTCTTCGATGAAGTAGGCCGCGGGACCAGCACCTACGATGGGATGGCGATTGCGCGCGCGATCGTCGAGTACCTCGTCCGTTCGTCAAACGGCTGCCGGATGATCTTCTCAACTCACTATCACGAGCTGGCGGACATCGCCGCCACATGGCCAGCGGTCACCAACTTCCGAATGGACGTGCGCGAGACGGCGAGCCAGGTCGCGTTCACTTACCGCGTGCTGCCCGGCAGCGCGGATCGCAGCTACGGCGTGCACGTCGCGCGGCTGGCAGGTTTACCCGCGGCGGTGCTCGCCCGCGCCGCTGCCCTCCTGGCCGAGCTAGAAAGCGGAGCACAGCGGCAGGCGGCAACGAGCGGCGTGGCGGTCCAGCCGGCACCGGCGGTCGTGTACGATCTGGCAGAGGTCGACGTGGAGCACACGACGCCGATAGAGGCGCTGGCGCTGCTAGAGCGCCTGCGCGCCGAGGCGCGGCTCGCGTTGGGCGCGCCGGCGGACGACCCGGCTCGGCCTGTGACACCACCTGGAGGATGAGCGTGCAGCTTCACAGCTTGCCTCTGGCACGCGTCGGCAACGCCGTCCGCTCTCGCGCCGAGTTCGGCTCGGACTACCTGGTCGAGATCATCCGGGCGCTCGGCGTCGAATTCGCTGCCTTCAATCCTGGCTCGAGCTTCCGCGGCCTCCACGACTCGATTGTGAACTTCGGCGGGGTGCACTCGCCCGAGGTTATCGAATGCACCCACGAGGAGATCTCGGTGGCGATCGCGCACGGCTACGCCAAGGCGACCGGAAAGCCGATGGTCGCGATCGCGCACGACGTCGTGGGCCTGCAACACGCCACCATGGCGATATTCAACGCGTGGGTCGACCGAGTACCGATGATGGTGCTCGGCGGCACGGGCCCGGTCGATGCGATCCAGCGCCGGCCCTGGATCGACTGGATGCACACCGCGCTCGTCCAAGGCAACATCGTCCGCGACTACACCAAATGGGACGATCAGCCGGCGAGCCTCCCGGCCAGCGCTGACTCGCTCATCCGTGCCTACCGCCTGACGACCGCGGAGCCGACTGCGCCCGTGTACGTCTGCTTCGACTCGACGCTGCAGGAGATGCGGGTCGAGGAGGAGCTGTACGTTCCGGATCTCGGCAAGTACCCGATGCCAACGCGCGTCGGGCCGGATCCCGTCGCGTTGGAGCGCACCGCCGACCGGCTCGTCGCCGCCGAGCGTCCAGTATTGGTCGCTGACTTCCTGGGTCGCAACCCGGACGCGGTCCGCGCCCTTGTGGCGCTCGCCGAGGCGCTCGGCGCGCCGGTGCTCGACCGTGGCGGCCGCTTCAACATGCCGACCAC
Organism: Chloroflexota bacterium; assembly: GCA_034666705.1. Lineage (GTDB taxonomy): Bacteria > Chloroflexota > UBA6077 > UBA6077 > SHYK01 > JAXDLH01. The sequence goes on along the minus strand of JAXDLH010000347.1, from coordinate 2,689 downwards.
CCACCCGCTCGATCAGACTGGAGCAGCCCAGGAAACCCTGAGCGATGCGGATCTGGTGCTCATGCTCGACGTGCAGGACCCGTTCGGCGCCCTCACGGTGCCGGAAGGCGTGGCGCCGGCGACGCGGTACCAGCAGCCTCCGGACGCAACGGTCATCACGATCAGCACCAAGGATCTGCTGGTTGGGAGCTGGACCAGCGAGTTCCAACGCGAGGCGCCAGTCGACGTGGCGATCACCGCGGACACCTCTATTGCCGTGCCGCAACTGCTCGATCTCGTTCGCGAGCGCCTCGTGCACGATAGCGTCCGCCGCGACCACTTCTCGCAGCGCGGCGCGGAGTGGGCGGACCGGAATCGGGCGCGCCGTCGGCAGTGGCGCGCGGAGGCCCAGGCTGGCGCCGGTCGATCGCCGCTGTCGCTCGGCTTCGCCGCCGCCACCATCTGGGACGTCATCCGCGACGAGGACTGGGCGCTCGTGAACGGCGGGCTCGGTAGCTGGGCGCGCCGCCTGTGGAGCTTCCGTGAGCCGTATCAATTCATCGGCACGTCGGGCGGCGCGGGGCTTGGCTACGGCATGGGCGCCTCGATCGGCGCCGCGCTCGGGCTGCGAGGCACCAATCACATCCCGATCAACCTGCAGGCGGACGGCGATCTGCTGATGACCCCCGGCGCTCTTTGGACCGCCGCGCACCACCGCGTCCCGATGCTCACGATCATCCACAACAACCGTTCGTTCTACAACTCCGAGGAGCACGCGATTCGGATGGCAAACTTCCGCGAGCGGCCCGTCGAGCACGCCGGGATCGGGACGCAGATCGTCGATCCGAGTGTGAACTACGCCACGCTCGCCCGCGGCTTCGGGCTGCCAGCCGAGGGGCCAATCACCGACCCGAAGGAGTTGCGGCCAGCCGTGGAGCGCGCGCTGCGCTTGGTCAAGGACGAGGGCGCGACGGTCGTCGTCGACGTGGTCTGCGAGGCACGGTGACGCCGTGATCCGCGACCTGGCCCCCTCCGTCATTGCAAAGATCGCCGCCGGCGAGGTCGTGACCCGTGCCAGCGACGCCGTCAAAGAGCTCGTCGAGAACGCCGTCGACGCCGTGCTGGCGCGGGCTGCGGCGGACGGCTCAGCCGCGATGCCGGCCGGAGCGGTGAGTATTGAGATCGGCGACGGCGGCAACAGCCGCATCGTCATCGCGGACGACGGCTGTGGAATCCCCACCGACGAGCTTCCGGCGGCGGTGCGTCGGCATGCGACCAGCAAGATCCGCGAGGAAGCCGACCTCGAGGCACTTGGCTCGCTCGGGTTCCGCGGCGAGGCGCTGGCGGCGATCAGCGCCGTGGCAGACGTGACCATTGTGAGCGCGATCGCGGGGGCCGACGTCGGTGCACGGCTCGTCGTGCGCGATAGCGACGTTGGCGAGGTGGAGCCGCACGCGCGCCGGCGCGGGACGACCGTCACCGTGGAGCGGCTGTTCGAGCGGGTTCCAGCGCGCCAGAAATATCAGCGCGCGGCCTCGGCGGAGACGGCACGCATTGGCCAGCTGATTCAGCAGTATGCGTTGGCCTACCCCGAGATTGCGTTCAGCCTGATGGCGGACGGCCGCCACGTCCTCACCACGCCCGGCACCGGCGACATCCGGGACGCCGCGAGTGCCGTCGTGGGCCCGGAGGCTGGCCGTGAGCTCCTGGCACTCCGCGACCCACGTGAGGCGAGCGACAACACCGTGGCGCTGGTCGCGGTCACGGGGCTCATCGGACCGCCAGCCCTCCATCGTGCAACTCGCAATGGGATCTTTCTCACCGTGAACCGCCGCCCCGTGGACAGCCGGTCGCTGGCGTATGCGCTGGAAGAAGCGTATGCGACGCAACTCATGGTCGGGCGGCACCCGCTTGCCATTCTTGACATAACTGTTCCTGCTGGAGAAATGGACGCAAATGTGCACCCGACCAAGCGGGAGGTGCGGCTGCTCCGCGAGCGGCTGGCGTTTGGCGCGCTGCAGCGCTCAGTGCGCACGACGCTCGCCGACGCCGTCGGCATCCCACAGCTCGGGGAAACGCGTGGACAGCTCGCGGGCTCGCTTGAATCGTGGGACGAGGCGCCGAGCTTCGCCATGTTTCCCAGCGAGCGGGTGCCGGCCGAAGAGATTGACAGCACGCGGCCGCGGCTGAGCGCGCTGCGCATCCTCGGGCAGGTTGCCATGACGTACATCATTTGTGAGGGACAGGCAGGGCTGTATCTCGTCGACCAGCATGCCGCGCACGAGCGGGTGCTCCTCGAGCGACTCGAGCATACCCTTGGCGAGCGCGACCGCGCGCAGCTCCTCCTGGAGCCGGTCGCAGTCGAGCTGCCGCGAGCTCTGCGCGGCCAGCTCGACGCGTACGTGCAGACACTGGCTGGGCTGGGCTTTGACGTCGAGCCGTTTGGGGACGGCGAAGCGATCGTGCGCGCGGTACCGGCGGCGCTGCGCGCCCGGGACATCGATCGCGTGCTCGTCGAGACGCACGAGGCGCTCGACGCCGAAGGGGTCGGTCCGGATTGGCGCGAGCGGCTGGCACTGCTGCTCTCGTGCAAAACGGCGGTCAAGGCCGGGCAGCGGCTGGAGGTCGCCGAGATGCAGTCGCTGCTCGAGCAACTCGACGAGGCGACCCTCTGCGCCACCTGCTCGCACGGCCGCCCGACGGCGATTCT
>JAXDLH010000346.1:0-17695 GCA_034666705.1 Chloroflexota bacterium | reverse complement strand
CCCGCCCTACCGGACGCCGAGGGTAGCCGTCGCAATCTGCACGCCAACTGGGTCCACCGGCCTAGTGAGCCATGAATGCGAGGTTCTTGTCATCCTTGAGCGAAGCGAAGGATCCGTGACCCCAACATTGGGACTATGGGTCCTTCGGCTGCGGCCTCAAGGATGACAAGGACTTTGCGTCCGCACGATGACACACACGACGCGATGGAGGGACCGGGGCTACTCGGGGTCGGCTTACGACCGAGGCTACTCCGGGTCGGTCGAGAGTTCGACACGATTGCCGCTTGGATCGTCGAAGTAAATCGAGTACCCGGGGCCGTCGCGATGGAGACGGGTGCCGTCGACCTTCACGCCTTGCGCCTCGAGCTTCTTGATCACCTCATCGGACTCGCCGGGCCAGGCAATGTCGAAGGTGTGGTGGGGCACACCGGGGCGAGGGCCCTCGGACGCATCGAAGAGCCCGAGCGTCAGGTTCCCCAGCTTGATATGCGCCACCGTCACGCCGCCAATCGTGGCGGTGCGGCCCTCTTCGCCGCCGACGATATCGCGGTAGAAGCGCACGGTCTCGTCGAGCCGCTCGGCGTTGACGTTCCAGGACCGAATCCCTTTGACCTCAAACATCGCTCAATCTCCCAGTGCGGAATGCGGCGCACATATGCACACGTGGCCGCGCTCCGCTGAGTTTCGCGCCACTGTCGCGGGAAGTCAAACGGGATCGAGTCCAAGGCGACATGCGGTCCAATTTGCCACGATAGTGGTACGGCGGGCGTCGGAACCCGCGGTGCGGTACGCTACTGATGCGCGGCGCACCGCGAAAGGGTTGCCATGCAGAGCCTCGTCTTCCTGTTGGATGTCGACAATACATTGCTGGACAACGACGCCGTCAAGGCCGATCTGGAGGTCCGCATTGGCCGCCTGCTCGGCGAGGCGCGCAGTCGCGACTTCTGGGCGATCTACGAGCAGGTGCGCCGCGACTACGATTACGTCGACTTCCCTCGTACGCTCGCTCGCTTTCGCATGGCGTTCCCGGACGAGCGAGGGTTCCCCCACGTCGCCGCGCTCGTGCTGGGCTACCCGTACGAGACGGCGCTGTTCCCGCTCGCTCTCGAAGTTATCGCGTACCTGCGTACGATGGGAACGGCGGCGATTCTGTCAGATGGCGACCCCGTCTTTCAGCCCGCGAAGATCGCGCGCGCCGGCCTCGCCAGCGCCGTCGACGACGAGGTGCTCGTCGTCGCCCACAAGGAGCAGTACCTCGACAACGTCATGAAGCGGCTGCCCGCCGAGCGGTACGTCATGGTCGACGACAAGCCCGGCTTGCTGGCGGCGATGAAGGCGCGGCTGGCGGAGCGGGTGGTCACGGTCCACATCTGCCAGGGACGATACGCCCACGAGGCTGAGCACGCCGCGTATCCCGAGTGGGACCTCGGAGTGGAGCAGATCGCCGATCTCCTGGCTCTTGGCGCGGAAGAGTTCACGCCTCGCGAGCACACCGCGCATGGCTGACGTTTTCCGGCAGGAGCTACCACTCGCGCTCGCCCTCGACGTGGGCACGTCGTCGTGCCGGGCCGGCGTGTACGACGCGCTGGGCCGACGCCTGGCGGATGTGGGCGAGCAGATCGCCTACATGCCGACGTTTACGAGCGACGGCGGGGCCGAGCTCGATCCGGACGTGCTCGTGACGAAGGTGGCCGCCGCAATCGACCGCGTCGCCGCCCAGATGGGGCTGACCCTCACGTCCATCGCCGCCGTCGGCATCAGCGCCTTCTGGCACAGCCTCCTCGGCGTCGACACCGCCGGCAACGCGGTCACACCGCTCTACCTCTGGATGGACGCTCGGAGCCGGGGCGCGGCGGAGGAACTGCGGCATGAGCTCGACGAGGCGCGCGTCCACGCCCGCACCGGGTGCGTGCTGCACTGGAGCTACTGGCCCGCCAAGCTGCGCTGGCTGCGGGAAGCACACGCCGATACGTACCGCGCGGTCGATCGCTGGTTGTCGTTCGGGGAGTACCTCGCGCTCAAGCTGTTCGGCCGCACCTCGGTCAGCACGTCTATGGCCTCGGCGACGGGCCTGTTCGATCAGCACACGGGCGCCTGGGACCACACCATGCTGGCGGCGCTCGAATTCGATCCGGCCCGGCTCGCGCCACTCGCCGCGCCTGGCGAGAGCTGGATCGGCCTGCGACCGGAATTTGCCACTCGCTGGCCCCCGCTGAGCCGCGTGCCGTGGCTGCCCGCAGTCGGCGACGGCGCGTGCAGCAACGTCGGCGCAGGCTGCACGACCCGCACCCGCGCGGCATTGATGATCGGGACCTCCGGTGCCATGCGCGTCCTGTGGCGCGCGGCCGACGTCGAGATTCCCTGGGGCGCCTGGTGCTATCACGCCGACGACAGTCACTTCGTCCTCGGCGGCGCACTCGACGATGGCGGCAGCCTCTTCGCCTGGCTGCGCCAGACGCTGCGGCTACCGGCGCTGGAGGAGGCAGAAGCGGCGGTGGCGGCGATCGAACCGGATGCGCACGGACTGACCGTGTTCCCCGCCTGGGGAGGCGAGCGCAGCCCCGGTTGGGCCGACGACGCGCGCGGCGCCATCGTGGGCATGCGCTTCCATACGACGCCCGTCGAGATCTTGCGGGCCGCGCTCGAGGGCGTCGCGCTGCGCTTTGGTGCGATCGACGCCATCTTGCGCCAGGCAGTGCCCGAGGCACAAGAGATCGTCGCCACTGGCGGCGCGCTGCTGCACTCGCCGGCGTGGCTGCAGATCATGGCCGACGTGCTCGGTCGCCCGGTGGGCGCGTCGGAGGAGCTGGAGGCGTCGAGCCGCGGCGCCGCGCTGCTGGCGCTGGCTTCGATCAATAAACTGGCTGGCGACAAACTGGCTGGCGGCATCGACCGCCTGGAGCCAATCATCGAGCGCGTGTACGAGCCCATTGCGGCCCACACCGCGCGCTATCGCGCCGCCGCCGCGCGCCAGGCACACCTCTACGAGGTGCTGGTGCGCTCGCCGCTCGGCGCGAAGCTGGCGGAGGTCGCGCCTGCACCGGCCGTCCACGTACCGATGAGCATCTAGCGAGCGCGTGATGAAGAGCCGCACCGAAATCATCACCAAGCCGGACCTCGCAACGCTCAGCGAGGCGGCTGCGGCGTTCTGCGCAGGATGTGCGGCGAGCGCCGTTACTGCACGCGGCCGGTTCGCCATCGCACTCACCGGGGGGTCATCACCCCGCCGCCTCTACGAGCTGCTGGCGGCGCCGCCGTGGCGCACGCACGTCGATTGGGCAAGCTGGCACGTGTTCTGGGGGGACGACCGCATGGTGCCACCGGACCATCCCGACAGCAACTTCCGCCTCGCGCATGAAACCCTGTTGGCGCACGTGCCGATCCCCGAAGCACAGATCCATCGGATTCCGACGGAGGTGGGCGATCGTGACCACGCCGCCCGCGCGTACGAGGCCGAGTTGCGCGCGTTTTTCCCCGTAACCGATGAAGGGTGGCCGCACTTCGACCTGGTGCTTTTGGGCCTCGGAGCCGACGGCCACGTCGCATCGCTCTTCCCGGGATTTCCAACCCTCGACGAGTCGCGCCGCTGGGTGGTGGGCAGCCCGCCCGGGACGCTCCCACCCCCGATCGATCGCGTGACCCTTACGATGCCCGTGCTGAATGCGGCGCGGAAGGTTGCATTCATCGTTGCGGGCGCGGATAAGGCACTGGCGGTCCAGCGGGCGTTGCGCGGCGATTGGGACGTACCGGCGGCGCGCGTCCAGCCGACCGATGGGTCGCTGCACTGGTTCCTCGATACCGCGGCGGCGAGTCTCGCGTAAAGGTGGAGGTGTTAACCATGGCTGATTGGGAGGCGTTGAAGGCCGCCGCGGCTGTCCGCGCCCTGGATCTCGTTCGTCCCGGCATGCTGCTCGGCCTTGGCACGGGCTCGACCGTCCGTTACTTCATCGAGGAGTTGGGCGCGCGGGTGCGCGATGGACTGGACGTGCGCGGGGTGCCAACGTCGCACGCCACGACCGAGCTCGCGCGAGCCGTGGGGATCCCGATCGTCGAGGACGAAGCTGGGATCATCGATCTGGCGGTGGACGGCGCCGACGAGATCGACCCGGAGATGCGCGTCGTCAAAGGGCGCGGGGGTGCGCTGACCCGCGAGAAGCTCGTCGCCAGCGTCGCGCGACGCTTCGTCGTCGTCGCCGACGATAGCAAGCTCGTCGACCAGCTTGGAGTGGGGCCGCTGCGCGTCGAGGTGCTGCCGTTCTTGTGGCGCCACACGGCGGCCCGGATCGAGCGCCTCGGCGTCAGTTGGGATCTTCACGAGGAAGCAGGCGCGCCATTCCGTTCCGACAACGGCAACCTGATTCTGGACGTACAGTTCCCACAGGGGATCGCCGACCCGGAGGCCATGGCCGACCGGCTCAAGGGCATCACCGGCGTCGTCGAGCATGGCCTGTTCCTCGGCATGGCCCACGCATGCATCCTGGCCGGCGACCACGGCGTTCACCTCATGGGCTCGCTGGAGTAAAGCCCCCGCCAACCCATTAAGAATCCGTAACGGTTGCTCCCCCAATGCGGCTATCGCCTGGGTGCAGGCCGCAAGTGGCCACCGGCAAGCACCGCGACGCTGGCACTCCCTATCGCAGGGCGACACAATTGAAGAGCGCAGGAGGCGAAGATGGAGATCGGGCTGATCGGACTTGGGCGGATGGGCGGCAACATGGTCTCACGGCTGCTGCAGAAGGGCCACCGCGTCATCGCCTACAACCGGTCGCCCGCGCCGGTCAAAGAAAAAGAGGGTGAGGGCGCCGTCGGGACCTACTCACTCGATGCGTTCGTCGCCGCATTCCAGGAGCGGCCGCGCGTGATGTGGGTGATGGTCCCGGCCGGCGACACCACGACGCAGATGATCCAGCGGCTGATCGAGCTCGGCGAGCCAGGCGACATCATCGTCGACGGGGCCAACTCGAACTGGAAGGAGGCGCTCCAGGACGCGACGCGCGTGAAGGCGCGCGGCATGCACTACCTCGACGCCGGCACCTCGGGCGGGGTATGGGGACTCGAGAACGGCTACAGCTTGATGGTGGGCGGCGAGAAGGAGGTCTTCGAGCACTGTCGACCGCTCTTCACGGCGCTGGCGCCCGATGGCGGCGGGCTCGTGCATACCGGGCCAGAGGGCTCCGGGCATTTCGTGAAGATGGTGCACAACGGCGTCGAATACGGCTTGATGCAAGCGTACGCCGAGGGATTCGAGATCATGCAGCGCTCCAAGGCATTTCCCGGGATGGACCTCCATGCAATCGCCGAGGCGTGGCGTGAGGGAAGCGTGGTGCGCTCGTGGCTGCTGGACCTCATCGCCGATGGGCTCGAGCGCGATCCCCAGCTATCGCGCATCAAGGGCTTCGTCGAGGACACGGGCGAGGGCCGCTGGACGGTCGACGCCGCCATCGAGGAGGACGTGCCAGCGCCCGTGATCGCGCTCTCGCTCTTCGCCCGCTTCCGCAGCCGCGAGCAGGACACGTTCGCCGACAAGATGCTCGCGATGATGCGCAACCAGTTCGGCGGGCACGCCGTGGTGGCCGAGGATCCGACCCCATGACCGCCCCAACGGCGACTGCCGGGCAGATGCGGCCATCCGCCGATACCGCGAGCCCGCGGGCCGACGCATTGGTGCTGTTCGGGGTGACGGGCGATCTCGCCCGCAAGAAGCTGCTGCCTGCCCTCTACGGCCTGGCCCGGCGCGGTCGCCTGGACATTCCGGTCATCGGCGTGGCGCGCTCTCCATGGGATGACGACCAGCTCCGCGCCCACGCGCGCGAGGCGATCGTGCACGCGTTCGGCTCCGTCGACGAAGCGGCGTTCGAGAGGCTGGCGCGCTCGCTGTCGTACCTGGGCGGCGACTACCAGGACGTCCACACGTTCGAGCGGCTCCGCGAACGGCTCGGCTCGGCGGAGCACCCGCTCTTCTATCTGGCGATTCCGCCGAGCGTCTTCGATGCCGTGATCGATTGCCTTGCCCAGAGCGGACTCAACCAGGGCGCGCGGGTGATCGTAGAGAAGCCATTCGGCCGCGACCTGAAGTCGGCCCAGGAGTTGAACGCCTGTCTGCACACGGCCTTTTCGGAAGCGGCAATCTACCGCATCGACCACTATTTAGGGAAGGAGACCGTCCAGAACCTGCTCGTCTTTCGCTTCGCCAACGGTCTGCTCGAGCCGGTCTGGAATCGGCGCTACATTGCGAACGTGCAGATCACGATGGCCGAGGCGTTCGGCGTTGACGGCCGGGGCGGCTTCTATGAAGAGGTGGGTGCGCTGCGCGACGTCGTGCAGAACCACCTGCTGCAAGTCCTGGCGCTGCTCGCTATGGAGCCGCCAGTCGGCGTGTCACCGGACGACCTGCGCGACGAGACCGCCAAAGTCTTCCGCGCCATGCAGCCGATCGACCCGAAAAACGTCGTGCGTGGCCAGTACCGCGGGTACCGTGAAGAGAAAGGCGTCGCGCCTAACTCGGACGTCGAGACGTATATTGCCGTGCGCCTGGCGGTCGAGTCGTGGCGCTGGGCAGGTGTGCCGTTTTACGTGCGCGCCGGCAAGCAACTCGCGACAACTGGGACCGAGGCGATAATCGAGTTTCACCAGCCGCCGCGGCTCCTCTTCGCGGAGGCCCACCACCCCCGACCCCACGCCAACCACCTCCGCTTCCGCCTTGGCGGCAAAGAGGAGGGGATCAGCCTGACGTTGCAGGCGAAGGTGCCCGGCGAGGCGGTCGTGACCCAGCCGGTCGACCTGGAGTTCACCTACGACGAGGCGTTCGGCGCGAACCGGATGGAGGCGTACGAGCGGTTGCTTGAGGACGCCATCGAGGGGCACCCGGCGCTTTTTGCGCGCGAAGACAGCGTGGAGCTGGCATGGCGGGTCGTCGAGCCGGTGCTCGAGCATCCGACCCCGGTGAAAATCTACGAGCCGGGGTCGTGGGGACCACCGGAAGCCGACCAGCTCATCGAGGGCGATGGCGGCTGGCACGAGCTATAGGATACGAAGGCGACGACGGAGAAGAACATTGACGATTGCAACGAACATCGAGCAACTGGCCATCAATACGATCCGCACCCTCTCGATGGATGCGGTCCAAGCCGCCAACTCCGGGCACCCGGGCGCGCCGATGGGGCTGGCGCCGGTCGCGTACACGCTGTGGCAGAAATTCCTGCGCTACGACCCGGACGATCCGATCTGGCCAAATCGCGACCGCTTCGTGCTCTCTAATGGCCACGCCTCCATGCTGCTCTACTCGCTCCTGCACCTCGCGGGCGTGAAGGACATCGGGCCCGGCGGGCACAACCGGCCCGATCAGCTCGCCGTTGCGCTGGACGACATCAAGCAGTTCCGCCAGCTCGATAGCCGCTGCCCCGGCCACCCAGAGTACCGCATCACCGCGGGGGTCGAGACCACCACCGGTCCGCTCGGCCAGGGCGTGGCCACGAGCGTCGGCATGGCGATCGCCGGGCGCTGGCTCGGCGCCCACTTTAACAAACCGGGTGACGGGCAGCCCGGTCACGAGCTGTTCGACTACGACGTGTATGCGATGTGTGGCGACGGCGACATGGAAGAGGGCGTCTCCGGTGAGGCAGCCTCCCTCGCCGGCCATCTGCGGCTCACCAACCTCTGCTGGATCTACGACAACAACCACATCTCCATCGAGGGCCACACCGAGCTGTCGTTCAGCGACGACGTCGCCACCCGCTTCCGCGGCTATGGGTGGAGCGTGATGCACGTGACGGACGCGAACGACGTGGTCGCGGTGGAAAATGCGCTCGAGTCATTCAAGGAATCGCGCGACCGGCCTACGATGATCATCGTCGACAGCCACATTGGCTATGGCGCACCCCACAAGCAGGACACGGGCGCCGCCCATGGCGAGCCACTGGGTGAGGACGAGGTCCGCGCTGCCAAGCGCTTCTACGGCTGGCCGGAGGATGCGCACTTTTTCGTGCCAGAGGGGGTGTACGAGCACTTCCGCGAGGGCATTGGCCGGCGCGGCCGCGAGCTGCGCACAACCTGGGAGGTGGAGCTCGATCAGTACCGCGCCGCGTTCCCGGAGTTGGCCGCGGAGTGGGAGCTGATGGAGCGGAGCCAATTGCCCGCCGGCTGGGATGCGGAGCTGCCGACCTTCGCCCCAGATGCGAAGGGGTTGGCCACCCGCGACTCGGGCGGCACCGTGCTGAACGCCATCGCGCGGCACGTGCCGTGGCTGATCGGCGGCTCGGCGGATCTCGCCCCGTCGACGAAGACGCTCATGACCTTCCCGGAGGCGGGTGATCTGAGTGACGAGCACCCCGGTGGGCGCAACATGCACTTCGGCGTCCGCGAGCACGAGATGGCCGCGACGCTCAACGGGCTCGCGCTCTCCTATCTGCGCCCCTATGGCAGCACCTTCCTGATCTTCAGCGACTATGCGAAACCCGCGATCCGGCTGAGCGCCATCATGGAGCTGCCTACGATCCTGGTCTTCACGCACGACTCCATCGGACTGGGCGAAGACGGGCCCACCCACCAGCCGATCGAGCAACTCGCCGCCCTGCGGGCCATTCCGGGGATACTCGTGCTGCGTCCCGCGGACGCGAACGAGGTCGTCGAGGCGTGGCGGGTCATCATGGAGCAGCGTGAGCGGCCGGCGGCCCTGGTACTCACGCGGCAGGCGGTGCCCACGCTCGACCGCACGCGGTACGGCGCGGCATCGGGGTTGGCCCGCGGGGCATACGTGCTGGCCGACGCTGAGGGCGGCGACCCGGAGGTCATCCTGCTGGCGACGGGCAGTGAAGTTGCGCTCTGCCTCACCGCCCAGGAGCAGCTCACTGCAGAAGGAATCCGGACTCGGGTCGTGAGCATGCCGTCGTGGGAGCTGTTCGAGGAGCAGGACCAGCCGTATCGCAACGCCGTGTTACCACCGGACGTGCGGGCGCGGATCTCCGTCGAGCAGGCTGCCACCATGGGCTGGGATCGCTATATAGGGCCTGAGGGCATGCACATCGGCATGCGCACCTTTGGCTCGTCGGCGCCGCTCAAGGCGGTGCTGCAGAAGTTCGGCTTTACGCCCGAGCGGGTCGTGGAAGCGGCCCGCTCGCTCGCCGCCCGGCCGCGCCAGGTAGCACGCTAAGGAGACTCCCATGACCGCAACCACCACGAACCCGCTGCGCCAACTGGAGGCGCTCGGCCAGTCGATCTGGCTCGACTACCTGCGGCGCAACCTGGTCACCAGCGGTGAGCTGCGCCGCCTCGTCGAGGAGGATGGGCTTGCCGGCCTGACCTCGAACCCGTCGATCTTCGAGAAGGCGATCGCTGGCAGCACCGACTACACCGCGGCACTCGAGGCGCTCGAGCGCGGGCAGGATCAGGGGCCGGTCGGCCTCTTCGAGCGGCTCGCCATCGAGGATATCCAGATGGCCGCCGACGCGGTGCGGCCGGTCTACGACGCAACCCACGGCCGCGACGGCTTCGTCAGCATGGAGGTGTCGCCGTACCTCGCGCTGGAGACCGAGAACACCGTTGCCGAGGCGCGCCGGCTGTGGGCCGCAATCGACCGACCTAACACGATGATCAAGGTGCCAGCGACAGCGCAGGGCGTACCGGCGATCGAGCAACTGATCGGCGACGGCGTCAACGTCAACATCACGCTGCTCTTTGGCCTCGAGCGCTACGAGCTCGTCGCCCAGGCATACCTCGCGGGCTTGCGGCGACTCGCCGCGAATGGGGGCGATCTCAGCAAGGTCGCCAGCGTGGCGAGCTTCTTCGTGAGCCGCGTCGATACGGCCGTCGATGCGCTGCTCGAGGAGCGCATCAAGTCGACACCGGACGTCGCTGAACGAGGGCGGCTCGAGAGCTTGCTCGGCAACGTCGGGATCGCCAACGCCAAACTCGCCTATTTGCGGTACAAGGTCCTCTTCAGTGGGCCGCTGTGGGAGCCCCTGGCACTGCGCGGCGCGCGCACGCAGCGGCTGCTGTGGGCCAGTACGAGCGTGAAGAACCCGAAATATCGCGACGTGCGTTACGTCGAGGAGCTGATCGGCCGCGACACCATCGACACCGTGCCGCCCGCAACCCTCGACGCCTTCCGCGATCATGGAAAGCCACGCCCGAGCCTGGACGAGAACGTCGAGGCGGCACAGCAGACGATTCAGGAGCTGGAGAGCGTCGGGGTCTCCCTCCGCGAGGTGACCGACCAGTTGGTGGCGGATGGGGTGCGGCTCTTCTCCGACGCGTTCGATAAACTGCTCGTCGCCGTCGAGCGCCAGCGCGAGCACGTACTCGGGCGATGCATCGACCGCCAGACGCACAGTTTGCCGCCCGAGCTGACAGAGGCAGTCACGGCAACGCTCGCCGAGTGGCGCACGCAGGGCAAGCTGCGCCGCCTGTGGGCGCGCGACGCATCGCTCTGGACGAACACCGACGAAGCGAGCTGGCTGGGCTGGCTCGGCATTGTCGACGATCAACTGGCAGACGCCGATCGCTTCGGCCGCATCGCCGAGGAGGTACGAGCCGCGGGCTTCACCCATGCCCTGCTGCTCGGCATGGGCGGGTCGAGCCTGGCCCCCGAGGTGCTCGCCCATACCCTCGCCTCGCGGACTGCTGGCTACCCGGAGCTGCACGTGCTGGATTCCACCGACCCCGCGCAGATCGCCCGCGTGGCGAACAGCGTCGATCTGGCGCGGACGTTGGTGATCGTGTCCAGCAAGTCCGGCAGTACGCTCGAGCCAAACATCCTCAAGGACTACTTCTACGAAGCAGTCACGCAGATCGTCGGGGCCGACCAGGTCGGCAGCCACTTCATCGCGATTACCGATCCTGGCTCCCAACTCCAGAAGGTGGCCGAGCGCGACGGGTTCCGCCACGTCTTCTTCGGCATGCCGAGCATCGGTGGGCGCTACTCCGCGCTCTCGGACTTCGGGATGATCCCGGCGGCGATTGCCGGCGTGAACGTGCCCAGGTTCCTTGATAGCACCGATCTGATGGTGCACTCCTGTCACTCCAGCGTGCCGGCCGAGGAGAATCCGGCCGCGGTACTCGGCGCGATCCTCGGCACGTCGGCCAACCACGGCGGTGACAAGGTCACGATTGTCGCGTCGCCTGGCATCGCCGATCTCGGGGCCTGGCTCGAGCAACTCCTCGCGGAATCCACCGGCAAGAACGGCAAGGGGCTCATCCCGGTCGATCGCGAGCCGCTCGGCCCACCCGAGGTCTACGGGGCCGACCGCCTCTTCGCCTATTTGCGGTTAGACCCTTCGCCCGATGCCGCGCAGGATGCCGCGATCGAGGCGCTGGAGCACGCCGGCCACCCGGTAGTGCGCATCGCGATCGCCGAGCCATACGACCTGGGGCAAGAGTTCTTCCACTGGGAGCTGGCGACCGCGGTGGCCGGGGCGATTATCGGCATCAACCCGTTCGACCAGCCGGACGTGGAGGCGAGCAAAGAGGTCACGCGCACCCTCGCCGCCGAGTATGAGGCGAACGGCGCGCTGCCACTTGAGACCCCGATTTTCGAGGAGACCGGCATCGCCCTCTTCACCGACGAGCGCAATGCCACGGCGCTCACCGGCGCCGTCAGTGGCGACCGCTCGCTCGTCGGCTACCTGCGCGCCCACCTGAATCGCCTCGGTGCGGGCGACTACTTCGGCGCGCTCGCCTATCTGGACCGCAACCAGGCCCACGAGATAGAGCTTCAGACGATGCGGCGGGCGGTGCGCGACGCCCGGCACGTCGCGACCGTCGTGGGATTCGGGCCCCGATTCCTCCACTCGACCGGTCAGGCGTACAAGGGCGGCCCGAACCGTGGCGTGTTCCTGCAGATCACCAGCGAGCCTCTCGTGGACCTGCCAGTGCCAGGGAAACGCTACACCTTCGGCGTCGTCGAGCTGGCGCAGGCGCGCGGCGACTTCCAGGTGCTCGCCGAGCGTGGGCGCCGCGCCCTCCGCGTACACCTGAGCGACCCGGACGTCGGTCTGCCGCTGCTGCGGGCGGCAATCGCCGAGGCGCTGCAATAGGGATTGCCACGGCATCGCCCATCTGCCGATAGACGGCGACCGGATCCCTGGCGGCCAGCCTGCGAGCGATTCCGCTGGAACCCACCGTACGGCGACGGGGTCGGCTGCGCATTGCAGCCGACCCCGTCTGAGAGACATGTTCCTTCGGAGATGCTACGCGACCGGAAGTGCTAGCGACGCTTCAGCTCGTGGCTCACGCCGAAGACCGCTGGCAGGTCCTCTATAGACTCGAGCTCGATGTAGTTGCCTTCGGTATCCCACATGTAGAGCGCTCGGCCGTGCGGCCAGCGGAGCGTCGGCCCGGTGTGGAACTTGATGTCGCTGCCGCCCTCGCGCTTCAGGTCCGCGAGCCGTTGCATATCCTCAGCGGAGATGTGGAACGACTGGTGAAACACGCCGTTGTCCACGAGGGTATCGATCTCGATCGGCTCCGGCCGCTCGAAGAGCACCACCTCATCCGGCCCGACCTTCATTCGGGCGAAGCAGGTGCGCGGGGTGTGGCCTGGGCGCACCTGCTCGTAGTGCTCGACGAACTCGCGGAAGTCCTGCTCGGCACCGGGAACTTCGTAGTTGAGCTCGACCGGCGCGCTGCCGGTGAAGTGCCCTTTCCCGTCGGAGACACGGTACTGACCGACCAGCTCCCAGCCCAGCACGCGCGAATAGAACTCGACCGCCCGGTCGACGTTGTTGACGGGAATCCCCGCGTGGTGGATGCCGAGCGTCTTGACCACGCTATCGGTCCTGGACTCGGTGCTCGTCATGGTTCGCTCCCGCATTCAAATTTTCCGGCACATCTTACCGTGCCCGCGTGCGCGATAGGGAGATTGTTCGGGCTGCGGGCCTCAGGACGACCGTGTTAGAGCCACTCGGCGAAGCCCATGGCGCAGCCGGTGCCGGCCTCGGACCGGTAGCACGGCACGTAGTCCACCAGGCGCATCTGAAGCCCGTCGCCAGCCATTGCGCCCCCCACCACAACCCAATTGCGGATCTCCGAGGTACCACTATTGAACCGGCTGTTCGGCAGCTCGGTCAGCTTCGCCTCACTGCCCGCTTTGAGTCCATCGATGATGTGCTGATCGAGGTCCTCCTCGATCACGAAATGGCTGAGGCCACCGGAGCCGATGATCGCCACGCGCTTGTCGCTGTCCCACGCCTCGATCGCCTTGCGGAGCATGACCCCAAAGTCCCAGCAGCGCTGCATGGTCGGCTGATTCGGCGGATAGTACGTGTTGAGCAGGATCGGGACGTTCGGGATCACCTCGTTGTTCATTAACCGGCGATAGACCCAGTTGATGGCGTGACCAACCGCACCCTGGTTGTGCTCGGGCAACAGCTTCGTGGAATGCGCGACGTCGAAGCCGGCCGTGATTGCCGACTCGATCAGGTGGCGGCCGAGTCCGGAGTCGATCGGGTGGCTGACCCGTTCCGTCGGCTCATTCGAGAAGGGCGAGATGTAGTAGAACGCCGGATTACGACGCTCCGGCGGATCGGGCGCATCGTCGATGGTCTGGCCCCAGTAGACGCCCATCGCCGGCATATTCTCGTCGGTGTAGTTCTCATGCTGATCGTCGCCGACGATGATGCATACGTCCGGCGAGACGCGGTCGAGCGTCTCGGCGAGGTGCGCGATCGCCTTCTGGCAGGCGTTCCACCGGGTCTCATAGGTATCCATCCCCAGCTCGCGCTCCCAGTGCTGGTCGCGCCGCACCTCTGCAAGCTCCGGAAAGGTGTAGCCCTGCCCCTGGTACCAGAGCTGGGGGTTGTGGCGGTCCGCCTCGGTGCGGCGGTGCCACTCGGGCGGTGGCATCTGGAGCTGGGGGGAGTGAGAGCTGCCCATGCCAAGCACGATCTTCGCCATCGTGGAGTCTCCCTTCGACGTTGGGGCACTGGCGCACCGGGCGCAGCTTTGCCCTGCCTGTCCGGTAGGATACCTCCCGCGACAACCCCGGCGAAACGATTGCCAGCGCTTGCCCAACCCGGCGCCCGCTCGCATATGATGGCCGTACCAACAGGATCGCCGGATGCGGCATGCCGGGGGATGAACGATGCTGTCCAGGGAAGAAAACGAGCTGCTCACCAAGGTCGGGCCCGGGACGCCAATGGGCGATCTCATGCGGCAATACTGGGCCCCAGCGCTCCTCTCGAACGAGCTGCCGGAACGCGACGGCCCGCCGATCCGCGTAAAGCTGCTCGGCGAGGAGTTGATCGCCTTTCGCGACAGCACCGGCAAGGTCGGGCTGTTCGCCCAGAATTGCCCGCACCGGGGCGCCTCGCTCTTCTTCGGCAGGAACGAGGAGGAAGGGCTGCGGTGCGTGTATCACGGCTGGAAGTTCGACGTGAGTGGCCAGTGCGTCGACATGCCTAACGAGCCGGCCGAGTCTAACTTCAAGAGCAAGATCAAGACGACCGCGTACCCGTGCCAGGAGCGCGGCGGCGTCGTGTGGGCGTACATGGGGCCGCGGCAGGAGCCGCCGCCGCTCCCGATGCTTGAGCCGAACATGCTGCTGGACGGCGAGTGGACCGTGACCGCGGCGATGCGTGAGTGCAACTACTTTCAGGCGCTCGAGGGCGACATCGACACCAGCCACGCTCAGTTCCTGCATTGGGGCTCGGTCAACACGGCGGACGCCCGACCCGGCACCTTCCTCTACTATCGGGTGCAGGACCGCGCGCCAAAGTACGCGGTAGTCGACACGGACTTCGGCACGATGTACGGCGCGTACCGCCCCGCCGAGGAGGACAGCGACTACTGGCGGATCGCCAGCTACCTCTTCCCCTACCACGTGATCATCCCGTCCGGGCTGCTCGGGCATCAGGTGCTAGTGCGCGCGTGGGTGCCGATGGACGACACCCACACGATGTTCATCTCCATGACCAGGCGCAACCGGCGCGTCGCCCAGGATCGCGACCCAGCGAATCCCGAGCAGGCTGCCGTCGCCAGGGGTATGCCGCACGAGGCGCGCACCAGCGACTTTTTCGGTCGCTTCCGCTTGCGTCCCAACATCCGCAACGACTACTTCATCGACCGCGCCAAGCAGCAGCGCAAGGAGACCTTTACCGGCATCGAGGGCATCCACATCCAGGATCAGGCGGTCACGGAGAGCGAGGGCGCCATCTTCGACCGGAGCGCCGAGCACCTGGGCAGCAGCGACACCATGATCATCCGCACGCGGCGGCGGCTCATGGATGCGGCGCGGGCGCTTCAGGAGCATGGCACGGTGCCGCCGGGCGTCGACAACCCCGAAGTGTTCGCCGTCCGTGCCGGTGGCGTGATCCTGCCACGCGGCGCCGACTGGCTCGAGGCCACGGCTGAGCTGCGCCGAGCGTTCGTCGACCACCCAGAGCTCGATCCGGCGATTGTGGGTTGACACCGACGAACGGTCGCAGAAGGAAGAGGTAATGCCCGTCGATATGGAGCTCGTTCATTTTGCCACCGCCGATGGCGGTATCTTGCACGGCTTGCACTTCCGCCCACGCGATGAGGCTTCTGACCTCGCGCTGGTGACCCTCCATGGCGTTTCAGGCACCTTCTACACGGGATTTTTGCCGCCGCTGGCCAAGGAATTGGCTGGGCGTGGGTATCACGTGATGACGATGAACACACGTGGCCACGATTGGGTGACGCGTGGCACGAACGAGGGCTTCTGGGGCGCCGCGCACGAGAACTTCGACGATTGTCTGCTCGACGTCGATGCGGCGCTCGCATACTTGAGTGGGCGCGGCTATCGCCGATTCGTGATCGTCGGCCACAGTTTGGGCGGCGTGAAGGTGGTCTACTACCAGGGCAATCGCCAGCGCACCGACGTACTGGGCGTGGTGAGCTATTCCGCGCCGATCATCGCGTTCCCCGACCGGCTCGAGCGGGCCCCCGATTCGCTCAAGACGCTCCAGGAGGCCGAAGCGCTGGTCGAGGCAGGACGCGGCGAAGAGTACATCACCGAGGAGGACACTGGCGCGGTGCGACGCTTCACCGCCCGCACGTTCCTCAGCAAATACGGACGTCATGGCAAGACCGACGTGCGGCCGCTCGCAGCCCACATCGGCGGTCCACTGCTGGCTACCGCTGGCGGGCTGGAGGTCGACACATTCGCAACGCACGCGCGCCAACTCGCGGAGGCCGCGGGCCCGGATCGTGGCAACTGGCACGTCGTCGAGGGCGCTGATCACTTCTATGCCGGCCATCTGCCCGAACTCGTAGAGCTCACGGTACCGTGGCTGAACCGCGTGACGAAGGCGCCGGTGGCGTCCTCTTAGAACAGCACACCGCCGCCGCTGACGGGGGCAACCTCCGCAGGGACTTCGGCCGCGGAGGTCACGAGCTGCGGGTAGTGGGCGTGCCAATCGTCACCGTCGATGATCCCAGACAGCGACTCCGCGTGGCGCATATCGTTTAGCGCCGGGTCGGTGATCACGTGCGGCGGCGTCGCGCCCTGTTGGAAGCGGGCGATCGCGTCGAGCAGGTAGCGGCGCATGGCGATCACCGCCTTGTCGCTGGAACCGAGATGCTCGCGGCTCCGGTCGTAGAGCGCGCCCATCGTCTCGGTCGCGCAGCCATCGTGCACGGGAAAGATCGGGCCCATGCCGGTGAAGTTCTCGGTGCGCTGCTTCTCGCGATCCTGCAAGTAGTGGTTGTCGACGTTCTGCAGCTTCCGGAAGGCGGCGTCGACGAAGTTGCGCCGCCGGTTGTCCTTCCCCGCGTACGGCTGCGAGCGCTTGAACGAGAAGTCGAAGCGCCAGGCGTGCGTATCGTCGATCGGCGTGTAGAAGTGCACGTCGAAGCCGTCGACGGCTCCGCCCACGGGCAGCGCGCAGGCCAACGGCATGAGGAACGCGGTGACCCGGACGTAGGTCTTGTTCTCCGGGAGGTGGCGCAGGGCAATCAGCCGCACGCCGAAGTCGGTGTCTTCGGTGTGGTACTCAGGGTGCGTATCGGCCTTATAGAGGAAATGCTCGTTCGGGTCGAGCATGCGGTGCAGGAACGAGAGGTGCGCGGAGTCGCACTCACCCTCGAGCCCTTGCAGATAGTTGCACTCCAGCAACGATTTCGCCACGAACGTGTGCTCTGGCGCGATCGTCGTCCACTCATAGTTCGGGAAGAGCGGCGGCCTGCCTTCGCCGAGGTAGGCGAAGATCATTCCGCCCACCTCATGGGTCGCGTACGCCCGCACCCGTACCCGCTCGTGAAAGGTGCTGCCAGCCGGCTCCGCCGGAGTCTCGAGCACGTGGCCATGGACGTCGTACTTCCAGCCATGGTAGATGCAGCGGAGCCCGCCCTCCTCGTTGCGGCCGTAGAAGAGCGAGGTGCCGCGGTGGGCGCAGTGCTCCTCGAGGAGGCCCAGGCGGCCCTGGCTATCGCGGAAGGCGACGAGCTCTTCGCCGAGGATTTTGACTTGCACGGGCGGACAGTCCGGGCCCGGCAGCTCGCTGCTCTGGAGAGCGGGCACCCAGTAGCAGCGCATCATCTCGCCCAGCGGCGTACCGGGACCAGTCCGGGTGATCAGCTCATTCTGCTCTTTGCTCAACATTGGCAGCAGCTCCGTTTCACTTCCTGTGAGGGTCCCCACCGTTATCAGAGATGCGTCGGTTTATCGGTAGGGGCGATGGCTTGCCTCGCCCGCGGGCCCACGATCTTGGTCCTATAGACGGTTTTCCCCGCCCGCGGCGGG
>JAXDLH010000345.1:0-2976 GCA_034666705.1 Chloroflexota bacterium | reverse complement strand
CACGACACGGTACCAGTAGCGCACTCTGAAGAAGAGCGGCTGGATCGCTCGAAGCGCAATTCCAGCCCCTCGATTGAACACAGCCGCGTAGGGCTCCTCGCGCGGCGCACTGCCATCGCCTACAAGGACACCGTTTGTCACGCAACTGAGGGCGCGCTGAAGGACATCCAAGTGGACGCGCGCGGCTTCTCGGTGTGTACGTGCCTCCACCGGGTGCTAATAGGTGAGGGGGAGCAGCATGTACAGCGACATTATGTCGGGGGTGTCAGCGATGTCGTCGAACTCGCCGGCATTCCAGCGGCGAACGAACTCCTCGCCCGACATGCCAAGGAGTTCGCGGGCCTGCTCATCGAAGATGTGCAGACCCTCCTCGCGGTCGATGAACTGTACCCCGGGGATGTCCGGTTGCGTCTTTCGCTTGGTTGAGGCCACCTAGCTCTCCGGGCACGATGTCGGGCGCAGTCGATATCCTGTTTCGTTGATTGTACAGGAGCATTTGGCGTGCGCGCCGGCCTTGTGCGCGCCGGCGGTGAGTGATACGCTGCGAGGCTGTGGGAGGTAGAACCTATGGCCGAAGCAACCCAGACTGCACAAGAAGACCCGGCACTGCTCGACGAGCTGCGCGAAAAGGTCGCCACGTCGTGCCGGATCCTGGCGCAGCATGCCGTCCTCAAGGGCTCGATGGGCCACGTGAGCACGCGCGTGCCCGGTACCAACGACATCCTGGTCCGCGGCCGGCCGCCGATAGACCCCGGGCTCCGCTTCTGCGAGCCATCGAGCATTATTCGTGTCGGGGCGGATGCGCGCCCAATCGGTGCGACCCGCGGGGTCAAGCGGGTGAGCGAGATCTATCTGCACACCGAGGTCTACAAGCGCCGCCCGGACATCAACGCCGTGATCCACGCTCACGCGCCGTGGACGCGGCTGTGCACGATCTGCAACATCCCGCTGCAGACGATCTACTTTGAGGCGACTCCGCTGCGCATGCTCGACGAGGGCATTCCGATCTACAGTCGGTCGATCACGCTGCATACGCTCGAAGAGACGGCGCCCATGATGGAGGTCATGGGTGACCACGACATCTGTATCCTCAACCGGCACGGCGTCGTCGTGGCCGGCTCGTCGGTGGAGGATGTAACGAACAAGATCATCGAGCTGGAGCACATCGCGCGGAACAATTACCTGGCGTCGCTGGTCGGCGAGGTGACGGAAATCCCTGCCGAAGACAAGGCGGAGTCGAAGCGACGGTCCATCGCCACCGCCCAGGCGCGGGCACGCGGCGAGCCCGATCTGCTGCACCCGGGCGGCGAAGACGACGACGGGCGCGGCGAGCGCGACGGCTCGTGGACATACTACAAGGCGCTGCTCGACTCGGGCGCGCTGTACGTGAACGAAACCAGCCTGGGAGTGTAGCAAGCCCTCACCTGCTGGCCCCGTGCCGAGGAGGGGGCTAGCGTTGTGTCATCCTGAGTGCAGCGAAGGATCCGTACCCTGGTACGTCGGCGCCACGGATCCCTCGCTGTATTCGGGATGACACATCTTTTGCGGGCTCGGGGTCGGCTCCCCTAGTCGATCTCCCACGTGTGGATGTTCCAGCTATTGGCGACCTGTTCGGGCGGTACCTGGCCGATGCCGCGCACACCCTGACGGAACGCGGCGACGTCGAAGTCATAGTACAGCGGGATCCACACGGCCTCGTCGGCGCCCATCTTCGCCATGTCGGCGACCGCCTGCGCGCGCTTGGCTGGCTCGAGCGCACTCGCATATTGCTCGAAGAGGCGGTCGTAGGCCGGATTGCTGTAGCCGCCCTTGTTGGATGCCGCCCAGCGGTTCGCCTCGCTGGAGATCTGCGACGTCACGAAACTGCCGTAGTACGACGTCGGGATGATGTTGTTGTTCCCGAAGAAGACGCCTTTGACCGTGCCCTTGAGCTCATTTAGGTTCGCCGCGTTGTAGGGGAGATTATCCGGCGTGGCGGCGAGCCCGGCCTGCGACCACTGGTTCGCGATCGTCGTCGTTTCCTGCACGTTGATGTTGGTGCGGGCCGGCGAGGCGGCGACGATGGAGAATGGAGTGCCGGCCGCGTTCTGGTACACACCGTCGGTGCCGCGGCGCCAGCCAGCGTCGTTGAGGAGCTGCTCGGCACGCGTCAGATCGTAGGGATAGGCGCTGAGGCCGCGACTCTGCAGGATCCCAAAGGCGGGGTCTGACGGCGGCACGGGCGTGTCGGCGAGGGTCGTGAGTCCGAATAGCAGGTGCTCGACGATGCTGCGGCGGTCGGTCATGTGAATCAGCGCTTGCCGCACGCGCGCGTCGCGGGCCCAGGGCAGCGTTGGATCGCGGTACTGGATGCCGCCATAGCGGATCCCCGTCGTGACGGTGAGGACGGTGCCAGCGTGGTCCGAATCCCAGCGCTGCCGGAGCGCCTCGGCCTCGTCGACCTTGAACGAGCCGATCGGCGACGCGTCGACGTCGCCGGAAAGCATGTTCGCCACGAGCGCATTCACGTCCGGGAAGAAGCGGATGATGAGACGATCGATCTTCGGCCGGCCAAGGAAGTATTGGTCGAACGCCTGCGCCGTGAGCTGGCTGCCATTGGCCCACTCGCCCACGCGGTACGGGCCGAGGCCGACGTACTGGCTCGTCCAGTAGGGGTTGTTGAAGAACGCCTGCTTATTCCCGGCCTGATAGGCATCGGCGAGCAGGTGGCGGGGCATGGCCATCACGTCCATCGGGCCGCTCTGGTTGGCATCCGCGAAGGTCTGCTTCCAGTGCAGCACGAGCGTGTGGGGGTCGGGCGCCTTCGCCTCGGAGATCAGGCCGATGCCCGCGCTCGCTTTCGCGGGCGTCTCCGGGTCCTGCTGTACCGCCAGGCCAAACACGAAATCATCGGCGGTGAGCGGGGTGCCATCGTGCCACCGCACGTCCGGGCGCAGGCTCCAGGTCACGTCCATGGTGCCGTCGGGGTTGACTTTC
>JAXDLH010000344.1:0-3232 GCA_034666705.1 Chloroflexota bacterium | reverse complement strand
CGATAATCGGTTGATCGAGCAGGATCAGCACGCGTGGCGATCGGTGAATCGTCGTTGGATGCATAGGATGAATCTCCCCACCCGGGTGGCGGGCCTGACGTGAGGTGGTCAACACTGGGACCGCATTGATCCCATCAGCATTGTGGCGGGCGTGCTGTACCCCCGTCACGTACTGCCGTTGCAGGCACCCGCGCACGGCGACCGGAATGCGGGTATGGTTAGCGGGTTGAGGAGTTGCATACAGTGAACACCCGCATGAACGATTACTGGGATACAGGGCACGGAGAATCGAGTGGCGCAGCGCCCGGCAAAACCATTGGCCACGCCGTGATCGACGATTGGGATGACCGCGCCAAGTGGATGGACCCCGGCACGCCGGAAACCGCGCTGGTCGCGTACACACGCGAGTTCGGGGCTCGCAGCCTGCGCATGCTGCGGGAGCTGCTCCCCCCAATGCCGGTGACGCACCAGGATTTCGTTGGTCCGGAGTACGACGAGTTGTTCGATTCGTTCGTAGCCGGCGACCTCGTGGAGTTGGTCGATCCCCCCGTAACCCGCCCCGAGTGCCAGTTGGTGCGCCTGACCCAGATGGGGCGGGCAATCGCCAGTGCGACCAAGCCCACGTTCCCGGACTACACCGTGGAGCGGGGCGGTGGAACCCCGAGTCACCCGTGCCGACGGTGTGGCACGAGCCCCTCCACCCGGTCGGTGCGCATCCAGCGCCCCGGGCTCGGCAGCAGCCGGCTGATGGACTCCCAGTACTTCTGCGAGCAGCACGCGGTCGACGCCGAGGCCACCTATCACGAGTTGCGCGCCCTCTACATCACGGGCGGTCCTCCCACCGCCAACTGAGCGGGCCGAGGCGCGGCGGGGGCAGGATGATGTTTGCATCGGCCGAGCTCGGCCACCGCATCGATAAGGCGACCTATCGGCACGAGGAGCCCCTCCTCCGCGAGGCGCTGCTCGACGCCCAGTTCGACCTCGCCGAAGCGAAGCGGTTTCCGGTCATCATCCTGATCGGCGGCGTGGACCGCGCGGGTCGCAGCGAAACGGTCAACCAGTTGAATGCCTGGATGGACCCGCGCCAGATTCAGACGAACGCGCGCGGGGATCCGACCGACGAGGAGCGTGAGCGGCCCCCGATGTGGCGCTTCTGGCGCGCACTCCCGCCGCGCGGCCGCATCGGCATCTTCTTCGACTCCTGGTACACCGATCCCATCGTCGATCGGGTGCAGCGCCGGACCAGCGGCGCCGAGCTGACAAGGAGCATCGACGAGATCAACCGCTTCGAGACGATGCTGGTTGCTGAGGGGACGCTCATCCTCAAGTTCTGGTTCCATCTCTCGAAGAAGCGGCAGAAGGCCCGCTTCAAGAAGCTCGCGCGTGACCCCCGCACCCGCTGGCGGGTAACGCCGAGCGATTGGCAGCGATTCAAGCAATACGACCGCTACCGCCGGGTGGCCGCGCGCACGCTGCGCGAGACGAGCACCCCCCAGGCGCCCTGGACGGTGGTCGAGGGCGCGAACGCGCGCTACCGGTACCTTACCGTCGGCAACGAGATCCTGCGCGCCCTCCAGGAGCGGCTGCAGGCCCTGCCAACTGCTGGGGATGAAGCGACCGCGGCCACCGCCACATTGCGTATCCTGCCCATGACTGCGCCGCCCGAACTCGTACCATCGGCACTCGATGAGTCCCCGAACGAGACGATCGCCGCCGCCGTGCCCACCGCCGCCGTGACTGCCGCCGCCGTGCCCACCGCCGATGCGCTTGCCGTCGACGCGCCTGCCAACGACGCGACGGTGAGCCTGCCATCGGCGAACGGGTCAACCGGCAGCGCGGCGCTGCCGAGCGCCGCGCTGCCGACTAGCGGGCCGCCCGGGAGCACGCCGCTCGTCGGTGTCGCGACCTTCCACCAGCCGGCCGTGAGCCCGCTATCGGCTCCGCTGCCGGAGGTACGGGCCGCGACGCTGGTTGACGGCATCAACGTGCTGAACACGCTCGACCTCTCCCTGAAACTGGAGCGCGGCGAATACCGCGCGCTGCTCGAGGAGTGGCAGGGCCGGTTGAGCCTCCTCACCCGGCACCCCGCATTCAAGGACCGTGCGGTCGTCGCCGTCTTCGAGGGCAACGACGCAGCCGGGAAAGGCGGGGCCATTCGCCGTGTGACCGGCGCCATGGACTCCCGCATCTACCACATCGTGCCGATCGCCGCGCCCACCGACGAAGAGGCCGCCCAGCCATACCTCTGGCGCTTCTGGCGCAACCTGCCGCGCCTCGGCAACGTGACGAT
The DNA here is from genome assembly GCA_034666705.1 of Chloroflexota bacterium. Taxonomy (GTDB): domain Bacteria; phylum Chloroflexota; class UBA6077; order UBA6077; family SHYK01; genus JAXDLH01. The sequence continues at coordinate 942 of JAXDLH010000344.1, read as the reverse complement.
TTTCGACCGCTCCTGGTACGGCCGCGTCCTGGTGGAGCGGGTCCAGGGCTTTACTCCCGAGGCAAACTGGCGGCGCGCCTACAGCGAGATCAACCAGTTCGAGGCAGAGCTGACCCGCTACGGCGTCGTGCTCGTGAAGTTCTGGCTCGCGATCAGCAAGGACGAACAGGAGCGCCGCTTCCAGGCGCGGGAGGCCACGGAGTTCAAGCGGTTCAAACTGACCCCCGACGATTGGCGCAACCGCGAGCGATGGGATGACTACGTCGCCGCCGTCTGCGACATGGTGGACCGCACCAGCACCGAGATCGCCCCCTGGACCCTGGTCGAAGCCGAGGACAAGTACTACTCCCGCATCAAAGTCCTCCGCACCCTCTGCCACCACATCGACGCCGCTCTGTAGCCCCAGAGCCCCAGAGCCCCAGAAGTGTCCAACAACCGACGTGTCATCGTAAGGCCGCACCCCAAGCCCTGATAACTCACGCGCAAGAGCGCGCTTCGTGCCCGGATTGTCGCGCCGGAACAGACGGCTCAGCGATAATGGCGTGCTACACTCGCTCATTGCCCTCCCGCAGTTGGGCATGCAGGAACACCAACGACGCTTCGACGTATCATCGCCCTCCGCATGGGAATCGCCGTCAGCGCCTTGCTCATGGCGCAACCTCGGTTGCCTTCCGCCGACTGCTCTGAATCGTGATATCCATCTGTCCGTGGCGCGCTGACGGCGCATGGCAGCGCAGGAAAATAGACGAATTGGTGATGCCGATGAGGAATGCCAACCCAATCGGAACGCGGACGATGGCGGAGCGAGGGCACCGGTCCAGTCACCGGCGAATCAGCTCCCTCGCGCAGTTCATCATTGCCGGCATGCTCATTTTTTCCATGACAGCGCTCTCCGCCCCGCCTGCGCGCGCCGAGTCGGTGCCGGATTGCATTGTCGGCACC
>JAXDLH010000343.1:0-17075 GCA_034666705.1 Chloroflexota bacterium | reverse complement strand
CGGTATATGCCAATCCGAGCTTGCTCAGGATGCCGTTCGCGGCCCGAATGCCCTCGCGCGCGGCCCCTTCCATGAATCCCTGAAAGTCCCGAGAGCAATGCTCGCCTGCGAAATAGACGTTGCCCTGCGGAGCCCGCTCGTAGCCACCGAACGCGTGGTACTGCCCCACGCGATAGTAGCTGTAGGAGAGGCGCAGGTTCGGATCCAGATGAGGCAGCGACAGCACGGCTTTGCCATTGGCATAAGGGGAAATGCCGGGGTACACATCCTCGAGTTGCGCGAGAAAACGGGTAGCGAGTGATGCCGTGCGCGGATCGTCGTCTGTCGAGTACGGCGCTTGCTGTGCCGCTTCGAGGCTCGTGATCCCGGTGCCGCCCAGATAGTCGCCGAGGAGCCCACCCATGCCCGGTTGAGCCCGCGAAACGTCCCAACTGGATTGATACTCGCGGTCGGAGTACGTGGTACCGGTGCTGATCCCCCATGGACCAGCGGTGTTCCAGTACCGACTCGCGAGCTGCACGAGGAGCTTGCCGTTGCGACCCGCCCCGAGCTCCTGCACCGCTTGCTGCTTCAGCTCGTCGAAGCCGGCGCGCCCGTAGTCCAGGGTGCGAAGCACGGCGAAGGGCAGGGCGAGGATAACTACATCCGCCGCAATCCGCTGCTCTCCGATGGCGGTATCAAACGTTAGCTCGAGCGTGCCGGCAGCACCCTGCTCAAGGGCGATCATGCGCCAGCCTCGCATGATCGCCTCCTCGGACAGGGCTGCGGCGATGGCGTTTGGCAACGATTCGTTGCCACCCCGAATGTGGAACCGCTCGTCGGATTCACCGTACATGTGGAAGTCGCCGGGCATGGCGCCTGACCCCAACTGGTAGACGACGTTCAACGCGCTCTGGTCGGCGGTATCGGCTCCGAATTCGACCGTATATGCCACGTCCAGCAACTGGCCGAGCGCCGAGCCGTGCCCACCGGGAACTCGGGTCTCGATCCAGTCGTGCAGGCTCATGTCGTCCAGCTCGATCGCCGCGGGCGTGCTTTCCCGGTAGGTTGTCGTTTCGCCCGCATCCTCCAGGTCGCATTGGAGTGCCCGATACACCGGCTCGAAGTCCTGGTCGAGGTTGCGGTAGTAGGAGCCGGCGAAAAAGTAGGTGTCCTGGGAGGTGCTTGGTTGCGCCGCCAGGAGGTCGTCGAGCGGCAGCCCGAAGCGGCGACACAGGTTGCGAATCGTCCTGTGCTCGGAATCGATGAATTCCCCACACCACTCGCTGACCTGACCGTCAGCCCAGTACGCTGGGAGCGAGTGCATGCGGCCGCCCAGTCGGCCCGAAGCCTCATAGAGGGTCGACGCCACCCCGGCGTCCGCTAACGTCAACGCTGCCGCGAGACCCGCGATGCCTCCGCCCACGATCGCAACGCGCGCCGGTTGAGCGGCACTGACATTGCGGACCGGAAGAATTGGACCCAGCGCCACGCCCGCGCCAACCAGTCCCATCGACTGGAGAAACGCTCGCCGGGTCATTGCGGACGTCGAACTGTCCGGGCGGCGCTCGTGCAGCTTGGCCCGGATCGCATCGGGACTGCTGCCTACCTCCCGGGCGAGGTAGTGCTCACGGGCAAGAAGCGCCAATCCTCTGAGAAGCGGCGTTCGCGACAACGGTTACTCCTTATCTCCCTGGAAGGGGGGATTGGGACCCGACATCCCAGGCTGCTCACCTCGCCGGCGTTGACCTCCAGGCAGCCAGCGCAGGAGGGAATCGCCCGGCCCGGAAAGATCTCTTCATCGAAGGGCCAATTATAGATACGCGGGCATCATCCGCTGTCACAGGGCAATGCTGCTCTACGCCGCGCTGCCGTTGCCCCGCCCTTCAGGTCCTCCAGCCGGCCGGAGCGATGCGGTCGGCGCCACGGTGACGCCGCTCGGCCGTCGGCGAGCGGCGCCACAGACGGCCGGCAGCCTCGATCGGCGATTCGCATCGGGGCCGTCAACCCACGTTGATAGTCGCATCAGCGATTGCTTCGGACCGCGGTCGCTCGTACACTGGGGATGCTCCTGGGATTTCGATGGAGGTCGTCACCATGGCTCGGATCGTCGTCGGCATTGCCACCCCGCACGCCCCACAGGTCAGGCTGCCCATTGAGGGTTGGTACGCCCTCCGCGAGAAGGACGAAACCGATCGGCGCATCGATTACGCGGCGCTCCTCGCGCGGGCGAAGCCCAACATGGAAGATGAGCTAACCGACGCGACGCTGCGGTCGCGGCTGGACGCCTGCGCCTCCCACCGCGATGCGCTTGCCGACGTGCTAGCGCGAGCGAAGCCGGACGTGGTGCTGGTCGTTGGCGACGACCAGCACGAGCAGTTCCGCGACAATTTGATGCCGATGTTCTGCGTGTATCGCGGCGAGAATGCGGAGGTGGTCCGCAAGCACGGCTCCCGTGAGGGTGACGGGCTGTGGAAAGCGCAACGGCTCGACGAGATTCAGAACGACGTCGTCGACCGCCTCGCCGTGCCACGCGACCATCCCGCTGCCCCGGAGCTCGCCAATCATCTCATCGACTTTCTGCGTGACGAGGAGATCGACGTCGCCTCCTGCGCCCAGCTCAAGCCGGAGATCGGCCTGGGCCACGCGTTCACCTTCATGTATGAGTTCATGCTCCCGCACGGCGATATCCCGATGGTGCCGTTCATGATCAACACCTTCTTCCCGCCCAACCAGCCAACCCCTCGCCGCTGCTATGCTGTCGGTCAGGCGTTGCGGCGGGCGATCGAGGCGTGGGACCGCGACGTGACGGTCGGCATCGTGGCGTCCGGCGGTCTCAGCCACACCATCATCGACGAGGAGATCGACCGCATGACCGTCGACGCGATCCTCGAGAAGGATGCGGCGGCGCTTACCTCGTTGCCTCGCGAGCGGCTCAACCTGGGCACCTCCGAGATCCGCAACTGGATCACCGTCGCCGGCGCCATGGAGCCGATGACGCCACAGTTGATCGGCGACTATATTCCTGCCTACCGCTCGCCGGCTGGCACCGGCTGCGGCATGGCCTTCGCATACTGGGATTAATACGAAGAGGAGCGACACAATGATCACGGCGGAGCGCGGCACGTCGGTCGAGGTGGCCGGCGTCGACACGTTCTACATTCAGAAAGGCGCGGGGCCCGCGCTGGTGATGATCCATGGCGGCGCCCCGGGTGCCTGCGCGCGGGTCAATTGGGGCGCCAACATCGACTTCTTCGCGGAGAACGGCTTCACGGTCTACGCGTTCGACCAGCCCGGCTACGGTCGCAGCGGCGACCCGCCCCAGGCCGACTACTCGATGGAGTTCCGAGTCACCCACGCCAAGGCGTTTATCGACCAGCTCGGGCTCGGCGAGTTCGACCTGGTGGGCAACTCGCAAGGCTCGTACATCGTGGCGCGGCTAGCGCTCGAGGACCCACGGGTCCGCCGACTCGTCCTGGTGTCGAGCGGCACCCTGGCGCCCCGCGGCGACGCGGAGTCCGATCGGATCTCGCGCGAGCACGCGGAACGGCTGGCCGAGTACGAGCCCTCGCTGGAGAACTGCTGGTCGCTGACGCGCCAGACGCTGTTCAACCAGGAGCGCGTCACCGAGGATCTGGTGCGCGAGCGCTACGCGATGAGCACTGGCCGCAACCACGAGGTGCAAGCCCAGCGGCGGGCGGCACCGACGCCGCGCCCGATTACTGGCGAGCTCAAGAATCTCACGGTGCCCACGCTCCTGATGTGGGGCGCGAATGACAGTGGGGTGGCGCTCGAGCGGTCGTTGCTGCTGTTCAAGATGATCCCGGGCGCGGAGCTGCACATCTTCGACCGCTGCGCCCACTGGGTGCAATGGGACCAGGCCGAGCGCTTCAATGCCATCGCTCTCGGCTTCCTGCACTCCCATAGCTGGGTCAGTTCGCAGGGGTGAGGCTCCCTCACTCCCATGGGAGCGATCCGGTCGGGATGCACAGTATGGCGCGGGGCGCGAACACGAATAGGGAGACGAACCATGGCGAAGCTCGTTTTGGGACTCGGATCGTCGCACGGCCCGCAGCTCGCGCTGCCGCCGGAGCACTGGTGGATGCGTCGCGATTGGGACCGGAAGTACCCAGAGCTCTGGTACCAGGGGCGCGTCGTCACGTTTGACGAGCTCGTCGACGAGCGCGCCGGCGAGCACCTCGAGCACGAAACCACGCAGGATACGTACGTCAATCGCTTCAATGCGTGCCAGCAGGCGATCGGCACGCTGAGCGAGACGCTGGAGCAGGCCGCGCCGGACGTGGCGATCATCCTCGGCGACGACCAGCATGAGTGCTTCCTGGAGGACAACATGCCGTCGATCTCGGTCTTCTGGGGCGATAGCGTGGATGCCGTGCCGTTGAGCCCGGACAACGGGAGCGGCGAGTTCTCGCTGGCACCGCCCGAGCTGAGCCGCTTTCCCAAGGTGCGGACCGCCTACCCGGGCGCGCCCGACCTCGGCCGCCACCTCATCGGCCACCTCGTCGAACACGGCTTCGATCCCGCCCACACACGCCAACTGCCCGCAGGGCACCGGGGTGAGCACAACATCGGCCACGCGTTCAGCTACGTCTACCGGCGCCTGATGCACGACGAGGTGCTCCCGCACGTACCGGTCTTCCTCAACACCTACTACCCCCCGAATCAGCCCACCCTCGGTCGCAGCTACGCGCTCGGCAAGGCCTTGCGCGGCGCCATCGAGGCGTGGGACTCGGACGCACGAGTCGCGATCATTGCTTCGGGCGGTCTCTCACACTTCGTGATTGAGGAGGCCCTCGATCGTCAGATCATCGACGCACTCCAGCATAAGGACGAGGCCACGCTGACGGGGCTACCCGTGGCGTGGTTCAACTCGGGCAACTCGGAGATCCGCAACTGGATCGCACTCGCCGGTGCCATGGAAGATACTGGCTGGGATATGGAATTGATCGACTACGTCCCCTGCTACCGGTCGGAGGCTGGCACCGGTTGCGCCATGGCCTTCGCGACCTGGCAATAGCACCGGGCGATCAAGGCCGTGAGCCGGCTATCACACGTCCCCAGCCGGCTCGCGGCCTGCGGTCACGCCGAGGTACGAGAGGCGGGTGGCGCCGGTGTTGCGGATTCCGTGGCGCATGCCGCGGGGCACGATCCAGATTTGCCCGGCCTTGATGGGAATAGCGGGTCGATCCGGATAGAACACTTCGCCGCTGCCGGTAAGGATGTAGATGCAGTGGGCATTCTCGGGGTGGACGTGGAGCGGGTTCTCTTGCCCCGGCTCGAAGTTCCGGACGATGACGTGGCGGATGTCGATGCCATCGGCATACACCCCGATAAGCATCTCTTCGTCGGGAGAGAAGATCTGGTAATCCTCGGGGTTGAAGACTCCACTGCCGAGGGCTTCGGGACCGACCTGCTTGGAGTTATTCCGCATCCGACCTCCCGCTTTTTGCCAACATGCCCGTGCCTGAGTACGTCCTTGGGCACGGAGATAGTACTATCCTTGCGCAGCGCATCCAACCCAGTTCGCAACCGCGCCAATTCTTAACCGGTCGGCGGCGCGCCGGTCCGTTTGAACGAGGAGCATCCATGGCGACAGGCCCGAGCCCACGCGCGACCCAACCATTTCACGTGCGGCCACGATTGGTTGGGCTGCTCACTGCCCTCACGTTGCTCGCCACCGCTTGTACGTCGGCCAGCCCTGCCGCCCAACCCGGGGCACCCTCCTCTAACCAGGCAGCCATTCAGAACGCCCCGTCTAAAAAGATTACCGCGGTGACCGCGACCGTGCAGCTCGACATGCTCCCGAACAACCCGAACTCAGGCGTCGACGAGTTCAGGCTGCTCGTCAATCCTGGGCTGAGCGTCGTGAACGATCATGGCGACCGCCAGGCGGTGCTGGCGCAGGACGTGCCGACGTTGCAGAATGGCCTGTGGCAGGTCTTCCCTGACGGGCGGATGGAGACGACCTGGAAGCTTCGCCCGGACCTGCATTGGCACGACGGCACGCCGTTCACCTCCGCCGACCTGGTATTTACGGCGTCGCTGGGGAAAGACAAGGAGCTTTCGGCCTTCGGCGACGGGGCGTACGATGCGATCAGCGAGGTCGTGGCGCCGGATCCGAGCACCGTGACCGTACGCTGGAACCGCCCATACGTCGAGGCCGATGCGATGTTCAGTACGCGCCTTGCGCTGCCGCTGCCCGCGCACATCCTGCAGGAGCCCGCCCGCACCGACAAAGCCAATTTGCTGAACCTGCCCTATTGGACGACGGGCTACGTAGGAACCGGCCCATACCGTGTGAAGGAATGGGTTCCCGATAACTACGTGATTCTGCAGGCCAATGACCAGTACACGCTGGGTCGCCCGAAGATCACTGATATCGAGCTGAAGCTGATTCCAGATCCCAACACGGTGATGGCCAACGTGCTGGCGGGCTCGATCGACGTGAGTCTGGGAAGCTCAGCCGTCTCGACGATCGAACGCGCCATCCAGTTGCGTGACAACTGGCAGGGCGGTCGCGTCTCCATCGAGTTCGGTCAGAACACGTGGGTCGTGATCTGGCCGCAGTTTTTGGACCCGAATCCGCCGGTGATTCGCGACCTTCGCTTCCGACAGGCATTGCTCTCCGCCATCGACCGTCAGGAGATGGTCGACAGCCTCCAATCCGGTCTGGTCCCCGTGGCCAATAGCTTCTTGAGCCCCAATCAGCCGCAGTACCAGGAGATCGAGTCCCACGTGCCGCGCTACACGTACGACCCGCGGCGCTCCGTGCAGCTCCTGGATGAGATCGGCCTCAGCCGCCGACCCGATGGCTTCTACTACGATGCAAGCGGCCAGCGGGTCGAAGTCGAGGTCCGCAACGCCACGGTCGAGATCGTCCAGAAATCCGCGCAAGCCGTCGCGGACTACTGGCAGAAGGTTGGCGTGGCCAGCACCCTGGTCAGTATCCCGCCGCAGCGCGTCACCGAGTACGAGTATCTCTCGACGTTCCCAAGCTTCCGCCTGATGACGCTCCGCAACGACATCAAAGCCTTGCCTGACTACCACAGCTCCCGCACGCGCACCCCAGCCAACAACTTCCAGGTACCAGGCAACGGCAACTGGGCGCGTTACGCGAACCCCGAGTTCGACGCGCTGATCGATCGGTACTTCGCGACCATTCCGATCCCCGAGCGGATTCAGGTGCTGGGGCAGATCGCCAGCCAGATGGCCGACCAGCTCGTCGGCCTGCCGATGTTCTATGGCGCGGCGCCGGAAGTAATCAGCAACCGGATGGTGAATGTGAGCAGCGGGCGGCCGACCGGCTCCCTGATTAGCTGGAATGCGGTAGCCTGGGACCTGAAACCAAACTGATTCCTACGAGCGGGAAGAGACTTCGGTGAGCGCGAGGAGGGGACAACGTGGCTGAAGCTCCAACGAAGACCGTGCGGATGGGCATGGTGGGCATTGGCGTCGGGGGCGCCGAGATTCTCCCTGCCATGTCCTCGACTCCGGGGATTGAGCTCTATGCGGGAGCGGACATCAACCCCACCACCCGCGACCGCTTCCAGGCGAAGTACCCCGAGGCGAAGGTCTACGACAGCATCGAGACCCTCTGTGCGGACCCCGACGTTGATGCGGTCTGGGTGTCCACCCCCAACCGCTTCCACGCCCCCCATACGATCTACGCACTCGAACACGGCAAACACGTCGTGATCGAGAAGCCCATGGCGCTCAGCATCGAGGAGGCTGGCGCCATGAATGAAGCGGCCGCGAAGTACGGACGAATCCTCACCGCTGGTCACACGGACTCGTACAGCTTCCACATCCGGGCGATGCGACGCATCGTCAACTCGGGCCGGATCGGGGCGCTGAGCAGCTTGCAGGCCATTGCGTTCACGGACTGGATCGTGCGGCCGCGGTCGGCGGACGAGCAGGACCCCTCGCAGGGTGCGGGCGTCGTCTGGCGGCAAACGCCGCACCAGGTGGACAGCATGCGTCTCATTGGGGGCGGCCTGGTCCGCAGCGTGCGCGGCACGACCAAGGCCGACGTCTCGTATCGGCCGTTCAGTACCTTCTACTCGGCCTATCTCGAATTTGAGGATGGGACGCCCGCCTCCATCTTCCACGACGGCAAGGGCTACTTCTTCACCGGCGAGCTCCTGAACGGCCAGCAGAACTCTCGCTACACCTGGGAGCAGCGGAAAGAGCTGCGACGGGCGATGACGGCGGGCATGCGCGATGACGAGGCCGACAAGCAGGCGCTGCGCATTGGCGGCGAGAACGCCGGCAACCAGTTCGAAAGGCCGGGTCGCACCGCACCCGCAGCTCCCCGCTTCATGGGGAATCCCGACGCCGGCATCATCATGGTGAGCGCCGAGCGCGGGGCCCTCCGGGCCAGCCCGCACGGCGTCTACGTGTATGACGAGGATGGCCAGCACGACGTGGACCTCTCCGTCAATAGCACCGGCGTGGGCGGGCGCCAGGGCGAGCTCGTCGAGTTCCGCAAGGCTATCATGGAGGGCAAGCAGTCATTCCACGACGGCCGGTGGGGAATGGCGACCCTCGAGGTGGCGCTCGCCATCATGCAGTCGGCGAAGGAGCGAAGGGAGATCATGCTCTCCCACCAGGTGGCCGTGCCGGATAGCTACGATTCGGAGCTCATCGTGCCGTATCTGGAGAACGAGTAGGCGATTACGGGCGAGCGGCCCACTGCCACCTGGCAGTGGGCCGCTCTATCGCTCCCAGATTACGCTCCAGGTCAGGAAGGCGCGGAGCCTACGCGCGTCTCCATCCGAAGAAGTTGGAGATGACGTCGTCCTGCCCGCCGATCGGCCCCGTGATCCCTTGCACGGTGACGACTGGCGTGACCTCCCAGTAGAGCGGCATCAAGGCCACGTCGCCAAGCTGCTCCTGCAAGAGCTGCCGTTGGAGCGGGACTCGCAGCCTCGGGTCGATGGTCACGACGATCTGGTCGAGCAACGTGTCGACCCGAGGGTTGCGGTAGCCGCCGCGGTTGCGCCCGGTCCACCGATTGGCTGGCGCGGCGATGCTGCTCGAGTGGAGCCGATTCTGCCAGAAGAGGCGACCCTGAGAGAAGAACACGAATCCGCCCGGGAACGTCGAGGCGTATTCGGCATCGCTCGCCCGCGCAGTAGGCACGACGTTGAGCTGCACGTCGGCCCCGACCGCCTTCCAGCCGTCGGCGACCACGTTGAGCCGTTTCTCGATGCCGCCGGCCTGGTTGCCGCGCAGCTCGATCTCGAAATGGTCGCGCGTCTGGCCATTGACGAGCGTGCCGTCCGCACCGCGCGTCCAGCCGGCGTCGCGCAGGAGCTGCTGGGCGCGGGCGAGGTCGTAGGGAAACTGCGGGATCGCCGAGTCGACGTCCGGCCGGATCGCGTCGCGCGGATTGAACCAGCTATCGGCGATGGGCGCCGCGCGGCTCGTCGCCACGTCCACGAGCGCTTGCCGGTCGGTGGCCTGATAGAGTGCGGCGCGCACGCTGCGGTCCGTCAGGCCGTTCGTGGGCCGCGCGTAGTCCGGCCTGAACTGGACTTGCACGTACCACAGGGTGTCCTGGATGTTGTAGCGCACCTGGTTGCCAGTGCCCGCCCAGCGGCGCTCGAGCTCCTGCGCCGCCTCCACGTCGAGCCCGAGTGGCAGCAGCACGTCCACGGCCCCGGAAAGCACGTTGGCGACCATGGTATTCGGGTCGCCCAGGAACTTGAGGGTCACCGAGTTAAATGGTGGCGTGCCCTGAAAGTAATCGTCGAAGCGGCTGAACTGCATGAACGCACCCGCCTCCCACCGCTCGAGCCGGTACGGGCCGAGGCCAACGAACGTAGTGGAGAATCTGGGGCTGAACTGCAGGCTGGCCTTGTCTGACGCATATAGATCGCCCACGAGGTGCTGCGGCAGCGGCACGAGGTCCTGGCCGCGGTCGGCGTCGAAGTACGGGGTGGACCAATGGATTACCAGGGTGAGCGGGTCAGGCGCCGTGGCCGACTCCATAAGGTCCGGCCGGCCCAAACTGGACCAGGCGATGTCCGGGTCCTTCTTGACGGTAAAGGCGAAGAGCAGATCTGCGCTCGTGAACGGCGTGCCGTCGTGCCACTTCACGTTGGGCCGCAGCTTCCAGGTCGTGTCCATCGAGCCATCGGAGTTGATGCGCCAGGTGCCCCGGTCGACGGAGGTGAGCTCGGCGGCGAGCTGCGGCACGTAGCGGCCGGCCTCGTCCACGACCACTAACGACTGATGAACGATCTGTGCGGCGTTATTGGCGCCGCCCGGCTTGGCGCCCTGGTTGAAATCGATGAAGCCGGTAGGCTCCCGCAGGATGGCGAGGGTGATGTTGCCGGATGCAGGCGCGGCCTGCGTCGGGGGGACGGGCTGCCCCGCCGGTGATGCCGGCGATGGCGCCGGCGCCGTACACGCGGTGGCGAGCAGCAGCACGAGGGCGAGCCATCGCACCGGTGACGCTTGCCTCACTGGTTGCACCTCTCATCCAATTCGAGCCCCGAATACTACAGCAAGCCCGATGGATTGATTGAGCGGGCTCGGCTATTCGACGTGTCCGCCCTGGCGTTCTGCGAGCCACGTCCCGACGCGCTCGAGCAACCAGTGCGGCTCCGTTTCTGACCCGCCGGGCTCGTCCTGCGCCAGCGCGCTGTGAAAAGCGGCGCGCTCCTCCAGCGGCACCGCGGCCAGTTCCTCGAGCGCGTGCAGGAGATACGCCGTGCCCGGGCGGGCGCCCAGCCAGGGGATGGCCGAGAGGCCGCTCAGCCGGGCCGGTTGCTGCGCGAGCTGCCGGGTCAGGTACCGTCGGCGCTGTTCCTCTGGACGCGGCTTCGACGCGTTGAGCTCCTGGGCGAGCGCACTCAGGACCGCGATCATTTGATCGGTCGGGAGATGCAGGAGCGCTGCTGCGAGCAGTACCCAGCGGCTCTGGAGTTGGGCCAGGCGAGTGGGCGACTCCTGACCGGGCTGGGCATAGCTCGTCCAGCCGCGACCGAGCCGGCGCGCCCCGTAGATCAGCTTGGCGAGCTGCGCCGGGGAGACGGGAGCTGGGGGGCCCTCGGGGGCTGCGAGCATCTCCTCGACGAGGTCAAGGCTCAACCGGTCGACATGCGGGCTGGCTCCGCGCCGCTTGACGGCATCGAGCGCCCGACGGAAGGCATCATCCATCGGAACCCCCCGGGCGGAAGTTTCCCGATCGAATGGATCGGATGCGCGCATTATCGCGCGAGCGGGCACCATCCCGCGAGACCTCGTTGCGGTTCTGGCCAATGGATTCGCTGGACACGTGGCCCGCATCGATTGTGGACTGGAGAGCAACACCGGGTCGAGAGCGAGACCGATTTTGTAAGATAGAGAATAGTTCCAGGGGCGAAGCATTATCCTGCCTCCGCTTCGCTCGTTGCCTCCCGGGCCGCCTGCATCGGGGCCGGGTCGCGAGGACCCGCATCCTTCCCACCGGTGACATCCTCGCCTGCGACGCGTTTGCCGGTACCCCACCAATCGCGGTCAGCCTCGGAGCTTACGATGCACGACGGTCCCACCGCGCCGACTGAAGCCATCGTCCACTCGCCGTCGCCCTCCACCCGTTCAATCGATGAGGCGCACGAGCGGGCGCTCGAACAGCGGCGGATCACGAGCGGGCCGATCGCCGTACTCACCCGCCTGCGCACCTTCGAGTCGCTGCAATACCGCGACTTCCTGCTGATCTGGCTGGGGCAAATCGGCAACTCCCACGCCCAGTGGATGGACCAGATCACCCGCGGCTACCTGATGTACCAGTTGACCGGCTCGCCGCTCGAGCTGGGCACGGTGAACGCAGCCCGTGCTCTGCCGCTGCTGTTCTTCAGCGTGATCGCCGGCGCGGTTGCGGACCGCCAGGGTCGGAAGATGCAACTGATCGTCGCGCAGACGACGAACATGGTGCTCAACGCGATCCTGGCCACCCTGGTCGTAACCCACCTCGTCCAACCCTGGCACGTATACCTCACGGCGGTCCTGGCCGGCTGCGTGCAGGCGTTCCAGCAGCCTGCGCGCCAGTCCATGCTCTCCGACCTCGTCCCGATGCGGCGGATCCGCAACGCCGTGGCGCTGAACGCAATGGTGATCAACGTGGCCCGGGGGCTGGGGCCGGCGTTGGCCGGTCTCCTGATCGCCTGGGTGGGCGCCGGGGGCTCGTACGCGCTGCAGGCCCTGCTGTTCGCAATGTCCGCGCTTTGGACGATCCAGGTTCAGGAGCCAGCTCATCGCCTGCGAGGCGGGGCGGGCGGCGCGGGCACGCCCGGCGAGCTGTCGATCTTGCGCAGCACGGCCGAGGGCGCCCGCTACATCTGGGGCGACCCCACGGTGCGGGCGATTATGCTGATCGTGCTGGTGCCTTCGGTGCTCGGGCAGCCCTATACCAGTCTGCTCCCGGTGTTTGCGGTCGATATTCTCCACGTGGGGGCGAGCGGCCAGGGCGTGCTGCTGGCTGCGGCCGGGGTGGGCGCGCTGCTGGGCGCCATCATCGTGGCGAGTCTGGGCAACGCCGGTCGCCAGGGGCTGCTGATGCTGGCCGGGGCGATGGTCTTCGGGTTCTCGATCGTGGGGTTCGCGAGCTCCACGTGGTTCCCGTTGTCGTTGGTTCTTATGGCGATTAATGGGCTCTGCAACGACAGCTACAACACGCAAGCGCAGTCGCTGCTCCAGCAGCACACGCCGGCCGAGCTGCGCGGCCGGGTGATGGGCGTGTATCTGATGAACCGCGGCACCGCACCGCTCGGCGCGCTGCTGGTCGGTGCGCTCGCCTCCGCGATCGGCGCTCCGCATGCGATCGCGATCATGGGCAGTTGCTGCGCGCTCCTGGCGGTCTGGGCGTTCGTCTCGCGCCCGCAGATCCGCGCGCTGGGCTGAAACCCGCGGCGGCGACCGCGCGCCGCCGCGGTCCGCGTCGAATCTCTGGTGACGCGCACCCCAAGCGACGACGATCCCGGTAGCTGGCCGCCGCACGGAGCAGCCCGATGGGCCACGGTCAACTCGCGGCGGTTGCGGCAGAATAACCCTGTAAATCGCCCCGCCGGCGTCCGACCCTTACCCCATGCCCTCCGAAAGGGGATAGGCTATGGGTGCGGGCGCAACGCTGATTCCCCGAAGCTGGCTGCTGGCTGGCGGCATCGCCATCGCGATTTGGCTTGTCTCTGCCCTGACTGTCTACGTCGTGGGTACCCGGAATGTGGTGCGGACCGACGTGCGGTCCGCCCAATCCAACGCACGCCCCGGCACCAGCCGGACCTCCGCTCAGCCCATGCCGGTCCGCGAGATCGGCGGCGGGCCCACCGTGCGGCCGTTACCGACCCGCACGGCGCTGCCCACGGTCGGATTCCTCTTTCCGTTCGGGGCAGTCCAGGATACCCAGTTGGCGTCTGCCCGGTCGGGGCTTTCCTCCACACCAGCGCCGTCGTTCGCGCCGGTCGGCGGTACGGTGCCCTCACGCCCTGCGGGACTCCCACTCCCGGATGCGACGCCCACCGCTTCGGTCGTAATCGAAGTCGCCGGCATCCGCTCGGTGGGAGACGCGACCCTGGCAACCGAGGATCGGCCGGTCCGCGCGACGCCCATGCCGCCGGTGACTACCCGCCAACGCACCGCGATCGCGCTGACGGCGCACGTGTCATTCGCATCACCCGTACCCTCGGCGCAGCCAGCGCGCGACCCGACCGCCGTGTCCCCCGCGGTCGCAGAGGCCTCAGGCCAGGGAACGCCGACGCCAGTCCGCTTCCGTGCCTACGTCATGCCCGCCGGATATCCGAACCTGAGCTTCAGCGCGCCGACCCCCACGCCGCCGCTGATCCTGCTGCCCCCGAGCCCCACGAGCTTCACGTACACCTCGTACCTCGCGATGACCGCGACACCGGGCCCGGCGACGGCCGTGCCCACGGTCGCGCCGACGACGGTGCCCACAGCCGTGGCCACGGGGGCCCCGACGGCCAACCCAACGGCGGTCCCGACCATTGTGCCGTCAGTGACGCTCTCGCCGGCGCCGACAGCTACGGCAAGCGCAACGCCCACCGCGTAGCCCGGCTTCACAGGGGACCGATCCCATCCTGATCCTGCGCGGCTCAGTCGACATGCAGCACGCCGACATGCGGGACCTCGTAATGATGACCTGACACCGAGCTCCATGTGGGGGACCGAGTCCACGCCTGCGCCGATAGGCTCGCGGTCCTTCCTGGTTGAACCTGGATATAGCCCGATGCGAAATGGGCTATTCTCTCCACCGTCGACGAACGTGCGCGAGAACACGTGAGCCCAGTTTCGCTGCAAAGGCGACGGGCCTGCCGGCCGTTGATCCAAGTTGGGATTCTGGTCTGCCGACAACGATCGACATCGGGGAGTACTTGAGAACGTCGCGCAGTACGTCCAAGCGCTTCGTACCGAAGCTGGCGAGATCGTCAGGATTGTGTCACGAATGTCGATGCCGCGAACCAACGGAGAGATGCGCCACGCGCGCCTGCGGTTAATAAGCATGAAGTCTGCCAAGCTGGAGGGAGCATATGCCACAGCAGCAACGGATCGAGGCCGCTCGGGCCTACGTCGAGGCCCTGCGCACCGGCGATCGGCCTGCCGCAAAAGAAGCGGCGCAGTACCTGGCCCCGAACGTCGTGGTCAAAGTCGGAGAGCGGACGTTCGAAGGCTACGACGCCGCCCTCGAGCGCATCACCGGGGTGTGGCCGCTTACCCCCGTGTTCCGCAAAGGGAGCTGGTCTGACCCGCAGCCGGAAGGCGATGCGTTAAAGGTCCACGCGCAAATGGCGCCGGTCGGATCGGGCCCGACCCACGTGAACCTGACGTTCACGTTCGATGATGCGGATCTGATCGCTCGCGTCGACCAGGAGAATCTGATTACCCAGCCCCTCGTGGAAACCGCGACGTTGCCTGATTTCGTAAGGACCCGCGTCAACAGCGCCCTCGCCAATGAATGCGCCATGAGCGTCGCGTACGTGGACGAGGCCGGTCGGCCCCATATCTCCCTGCGGGGGAGTATTCAGGTCTTCAGCGACACCGAGCTGAGCATGTGGATCCGTGGCGACCGGAGCGGCCTGGCCCCGGCCATCGAGAAGAACCCGAACGTGGCCATGTTCTACCGAGACAATTCGACCCGCACGATGTTCAGCTTCATGGGGACGGCACGCGTCGACTCCGACGAGGGCGTGCGCCGCAAGGTCTACGACATCTCCCCGGAGGTCGAGCGCAACCACGAGGCGTGGACGACCGGCGTCGCCGTGATCTTCGACATCCAGCAAGTGGATGGCTTCGCGCCGGAGGGACGCGTGCGGATGCGCCGTACATGATGGCTGTGAGTAGCCGGGCAAGCCGGACCTCATCGCCCACCGGTTCGTCCATTGTGCTTGCGGCATGCACAGCCTGGGTCAGTGGCGGCCGGCTTTGAGCTGGGCCAGGCGGTCCTGAACCTCGCGATCCTCGTCCTCGGCGCCGAGGAGGGCGAACTGCTCGTCGAGCGACGAGGCAGCGACCTCTTCTATGCCCTGAGCCATCGCCTCCTCGCGCCGCACCCGGTCCTCGAAGTGGCTCAGCTCGCTGGTCGGGTCCATGATCGAAGTGCTGCGCAGCGTCTGCTGGATCTGGGCGTGCGCCATGTGCGTTCACCGCGTTGCTCGAGGCTGGCGCTCCCAATCTCGTGGAAGGCGCCTTCGGCTTTGACGGGCATCTGGCGCAGGAACTCAATTGCATCCATGGTGTGTTCCGCCGGATAGGCTCACGACCATGATGGTGTTCCGCGGCGAGTCGCATCGTTGCAGGGCGTAAACTGCTCGTCAACGGACCTCGAGCGAGCCGAGGTCTCGGCAGAGCAGCGCCGCGCTGCGGCAGGCTCGTTACAGCACCTCATCCGCCACGGGCACCACCTTGCCGTCCCGCACCATGACCATGCGGCCGCTCATCTCCATCGGTGCCTCGGCCGCGATGACGAAGCGCCGGCCCAGCTCCATGTCGATCTTGGCCGCTCGCGCGCGGACCTCCTCCGGAGTGAGCGAGGGATCGCTGAAAAGTTGTTCGCCCGGGCCCATGGCCATGATGCAGATGCCGTGCGCGAACTCCTCGCCCGCCACATCCTGGCTGAACGCGCGAATCGCCAGCTTGGAGACGTGGTACGCCGTCGCTCCAAGCTGCTCCGGGTCCGTCGGCCCGATCCCGCGGCCCACGCTCCCCTGACCGAAGTTGATGATGTGCCCGCTGCCTTGCGCCTCCATGTACGGGAGGACGTACTTGGTGGTAAGAAACGTTCCGAAGAGGTTCGTACGGATCACGTTGTCGAAGAAGCTGGGCTCCATCTCCGCAATCCGCGGCCAGCGCTCCGTGCCGGCGTAGCGAAAGTGGGTCACGATGCCCGCATCGTTAATGAGGACGTCGATCCGTCCGTAGTGCTTGTGGACCTCGTCGATCATCGCGCGGACCTGCGCCGGCTCGCGGAGGTCGAGCTGAAACGGCCGCACCTCGGCCTCGTATTGCTGGCATTCGCCCACGACCTGGTCGAGTGGTGCGATATCTGCCAGCGCCAGGCGCGCCCCCTCGGAGGCGAAGGTCACCGCCATGGAGCGCCCATGGCCCCGGGCGGCCCCGGTGATGATGACGACCTTATCACGGATTGCCAAGAGCTCCACCTCCATCAAAACGTCGAGTCGGGGCAGGACACGGCAGCGCGCACGCGCGGCACCCGCTCGCAAAGGGAATCTGGACCCGCCTGAGGCATCACAAGCCGTCTTGCATCCTGCGTATGCCTGGCGGGTCAAGAAGCGACTCCGTGAGCCCACGCGCCCACGACGCGCAATGCCCGGACCTGGATGGCTAGTCGATGTCCCAGCTCGCGATGTTCCACGACGTGACCGCCTGGGCATCGGGCACCTTCAGCGGGCCGCGCACGCCCTTGCGGTAGGCCGCGATGTAGGTGGAGAAGTCGTAGTAGAGGTCGATCGAGACCGCCTCGTCGGCCAGGACCTTCATCATCTGGGCGAATAGCTGCTGCCGCACAGGGAGCTGCAGCGTCGTCAGATAGCGGCTGTAGAGATCGTCGTAGGTCGGAT
>JAXDLH010000342.1:0-9749 GCA_034666705.1 Chloroflexota bacterium | reverse complement strand
CTGCAGCGGGCCGGGAATGCGCTGCGGGTAGCACGGATTCATGCGGCCGGGGTGGCCGTAGTCCGTCTGGGTCACCTCGGCCTCTCCCTGCGGCAGCTTGAACGTGAAGACACGCTTCAACACGGGGTCTGGCGTGCCGTGCGATCCGTCGCCGGCCGGGAGCACCGTCTGCGTAATGGTGATCTGGGTGGTGGTCTGTGGTTGGTTGGATGCTATTGCCACGGAGCGTCTCCTTCTGCGCGGCGGGATGGAGGGGCCGCCGGCATGCGCCGCAGAGTGTAACCGCTGCGGGCGCTTGATTGCCCGAGGCGATTGCCCAGCCGCCCGGTGGTAGCCTGCTAGACCTGAATCGCGCCCTCATCCGCACCTATGCGGACCTTAACGGTTGCGTGATCTATTCCACAGCTCCGTCTCAGTGCCAACCTCGCAGCGCAAGTACAATAGCAGAGTCGTGGTCCGGCCATGGCCAGCGAACACGAGGACATCACATGCAAATTCGACGTGCGCCGCGCTTCAGCGGGTTCTGCGGTGGCGTGAAGCGGGCGTGGACCATCGCAGGGCGCACCCGCGCCAACAGCGACGGGCCAGTATTCGTCTCTGGTGAACTGATCAACAACGACCCGGCGATGCGAGAGCTCGAGGATCGTGGCGTACAGGTGCTGCGCGTCGCGGAGGGTGAGACCACGGCCCAGCCGGGCACGCTCATCATGCGCGCGCATGGTGAGGGCCCACTCACGTTCGAGCGCGCGCAGGCGATGGGTTTGAACGTGGTCGACGCCACCTGCGGCATCGTGCGCGTCGTGCAGCAGAAGGCCAAAGCGCTCGAGGACAATGGGTACCAGATCATCCTGTACGGGCACCGCAATCACCCCGAAGCAAAGGCGACGGTGGCCTACACGCAACATGGGATGATCATCGAGGACATTGAGGAGGCCCGGGCGCTCCCACACTACGAGCGAATTGCGGCACTCGCGCAGACGACGGCGCTCCTCTCTGAGTATGAGCGCATCGTCGAGGTGCTCAAGACCAAGACAGACGTCTTCGAGAATCAGGGGCAGGTGTGCGCCTGGACGAAGATGGCGCAGGATGAGGCCGAGGTGCTCGCCGCCGAGTGCACGGTCGTGGTCGTCGTCGGCGGCAAGAAGAGCGCGAATACCCACCGCCTCGTCGAGGTCTGCAGCCTGCACGTGCCGAGCTATCTCGTCGAAGCCGTAGACGAAGTGGACCCAGCATGGTTCAGTGCCGACTCTATTGTCGGGATTACGGCCGGCGCCTCGACGCGCGAGCAGGACGTGCAGGACGTAATGGCGCGGATCGCGGGTATTGGCGAGGCACTCGATGCCGAAGCGCGGCGCCCAGTGGAGGAGCGAACGTGACCGAGCGAAAGTCAACCAAGCAGGTGATGATTGGGAACGTGGCCGTTGGTGGCGGCGCTCCGGTTGCCGTGCAGTCGATGTGCAGCACCGACACGCGCGACGTCAAGACGACGCTGGCTCAGGTGCACGCGCTGGAAGAGGCTGGCTGTGAGATCCTCCGTATCGCAGTGCCAACCAAGGAATCCGGCGAGGGGTTCGGCGAGATCCGGAAGGAGACGACGCTTCCGCTCGTAGCCGACATCCACTTCGACTATCGCATGGCGCTGCTGGCGATCGAAAAGGGCGCGGACAAGATCCGGATCAACCCAGGCAACATCATCAACGTGGATGGCATGCGGGCGGTGCGGATCGCTGTGGATGCCGCGAAGGATCGCGGAATTCCGATCCGAGTCGGCGTGAATGCGGGCTCGATCGAGCAAAAGCTGCTGGATAAGTACGGCTACCCAACGCCAGAGGCGGCATGCGAATCTGCTGAGAGCCACGTCCACCTGTTGGAGGACATGGGCTTCGACGACATCGTCGTGTCCGTGAAGTTCAGCGACGTGCCACGAATGGTCGAGGCGTACCGGTTGCTCTCGCAGCGCATCAGCTACCCGCTGCACCTCGGCGTGACCGAGGCTGGGCCAGGGATGCCCGCTTACATCAAGTCGGCGCTCGGCATCGGCAGCCTGCTTGCTCAGGGAATTGGCGACACGATCCGCGTCTCGCTCACCACGGCGGACAAGACCGACGAGGTGACGGCCGGCTTCGAGATCCTCAAGGCGCTCGAGATTCGCAGCAAGGGTCCCCTGCTCACCTCATGTCCCTCCTGCGGACGCGCGCAAGTCGACTTGCCCACGCTCGGCTTGCAGGTTTCGGAGGCGCTGAAGGGGATCGATAAGCCGGTGAAGGTCGCCGTTATGGGCTGCGCTGTCAACGGTCCCGGTGAGGCGGCCGACGCCGACATCGCCGTCGTGGGTGGTCGGGGTGTGGGCATGATTTACATCAAGGGGAAGCCCGAGCGACGCGTCCCGGAGAATGAGGTGATCGCGGCGCTCCTCGAAGAGATCGCGGAATGGGAGCCATCCGGCGAGGACGCTGCCCGCCCGGGCCATCTCTCGGTCGTTTAAGCCCGCCCCCGTCATTCCAGGTCTTTGAGGCGCATCTCGATTGTCCCTTGCATAGAGGTTGCCCTACCTGGTACCCTACGTACATGAAAAAGACGAGCGTATATCTCGACCCGGAACATCTGGAGCGGCTCCGGTGGCTCGCCGAGCGTGAAGGACGATCCCAGTCCGACGTGCTTCGTGAGGCCATCATGGCGTATGCCGCGCGCGCGGGGCGGGAGCGGGATTTCGCAATGGCTGGTATTGGCGAGGGGCCAGGAGGCTCGATCGCCGACATTCCTGATGAGGAGCTGCTGCAAGGCTTCGGTGCGTGACACTCGTCCTCGACACCGCGCCACTCGTCTGTCTGGCAGACCGGCGCGACCCCCGGCAGTCGATGGTTCGCGAGGCGCTGGAGCGGGAGCCTGGCGCCCTGGTCGTGCCAGCCCCAGTGACCGCCGAAGTCGACTACCTGCTCGGTCAGCGGCTTGGCCGAGCAGCGCAAACGGCATTTCTTGCGGACATCGCCAGCGGAAGCTTCGAGGTTGCGTGTCTGGACGCTGCAGAATACGCGGTCGTCGTGCGCTATGAGGCGCAATACGCGGATCTGTCCGTCGGGCTCGCCGATCTCTCGGTCGTGCTGATCGCCCATCGGTGGCACACGCGACGTATCATGACGTTTGACTACCGCCACTTCCGCGCCCTCAGCCCGCTCGACGGGGGCAGTTTTTTCCTCGTGCCGGACGACGAGCCGCGCGCCGTGCGCTGAGCCGCGCCACCCCTTGGAGGCCTCGTGACGTTTCCACCCGATCGTCGCAATCTGCGCCGCTCCCTCGACGGCCTCGCGCTGTTTCGTGACGTATTCGACGACTCGATCGGCCGCGCGGTTCGCGCCTTGGCCGAGGAGGCGTCGAATCTCAACGCGGCACGCCTGGTGGCGCTGCTCATGGAAGAGGCGGAGCTCTACCCGGACGAAGCGGTCGGAGACGCCTGGCAGAACCATGTGCTCGACCGGATCCTGGTAGCAGACAACGTTTTCAGCCGCAAGGCAGAGCGGGCTGGCCTGGCCGCGATGGGCGAGGGACTGGTTGGGGAGGCGAGACGCGAGTTGGGCGTGCTGCAGGGTCTGTTCCGTGACGGCGGCGCGGTGCTCGCATCCGAAGCCTTCGGCGCGCTGGGCGTGGTGAGCTCGCCGGGGTGGCGCGGGCTGCGGCCGTTGGGTGGCGGACCGCCGATTCATGGGCCAGAAGCCAGGGCGATGAAGCGCACGCTGGCTGCATCGCAGGACTGGCCGGCCGAGGTCGCTCAGCTTGCGGCGTGTTATGCGGCGAACGGCGTCGGCATTTTCGGCCGCTTCCGGGCGTTTCGTTGGGTTCACCAGGGCAACAAGGGGCAGCTCGAGGGCGTCGCGAACCCTGATCCCGTGCGACTCAGCGACCTGGTCGGCTACGAGCGCGAGCGCGAGCCGGTCGTGCAGAACGCGGCGCGTTTCGCCGCGGGCCTGCCAGGGAACAATGCCCTGCTGTATGGCGAGCGTGGTACCGGGAAATCGTCGACGGTGAAAGCGCTGCTCAGCGAGTACGGCGATCGGGGCCTGCGGCTGATCGAGGTGCCCAAAGAGCATCTCGACGATTTTCACGAGCTGATGGCGCCGCTCCGCGACCGCAGCGAGCGCTTCATCCTCTACGTCGACGATCTCTCATTCGAGGAGCAGGAAACGCATTACAAGGCGCTGAAGGCGATCCTGGAGGGGGGTATTGAGGCGCGGCCGGACAATGTGGTGCTGTACGCCACGTCCAACCGCCGCCATCTGGTGCGCGAGCGCTTCTCTGACCGCACCGCCGCGCTCGAAGACGACGTGCACATGATGGATACCCTCGAGGAGAAGCTGTCGCTCTCAGACCGCTTCGGGGTCCGCGTGACCTTCGGCTCGCCCGACCAGGATCGGTATCTCGAGATCGTGCGTGCATTGGCGAGCAGGCGCGGCATCATACTCCCGGATACCCAGTTGCAGGAGCGCGCACTCTCGTGGGCACAGCGACAAAACGGTCGCTCGGGTCGCACTGCGCGCCAGTTCATCGACGCCCTGGTTGCCGAGCTCGGAGAGGCTCCTACGCGACCTCTGGCTTCCGCCGCTTCGCCGGAGGTCGTCTCACCTGGCGCCGGGAACGGAGTGCTCAGCGCCGAGCCGGGCGCGTCGGTAGGGGGTCCATACGTCGGTGGCGTAGTAAAACAACCCGAGGACGCCTAGCCTGCATCGATAGACGGGGGCGGGAATCAGCTCGTACGCCGCCTCGAGAGCTCGCTGGCCCTGATCAGAATCGAGGCCCTGCGCCAGCGTCACGTGGAAGTGGTAGCGGTCATCCTCCACGACCTGCGGCTTGACGCGAAATTCGTGCTGCAGATCGGCGAGTACCTCGCGGCGGAGCGCCTCGAGCGCCGGGTCGGGGCGCACGTCGAGATACACGACCGCCCCATCGTCGAAGGTGCCGACCCCTTCGAGCGCCACCTCAGGTGGAGAGATCCGCGCGGCGAGCGCATCGAAGTACGCCTCGACCGGTTCGAGCGTGCGTACATGAAACGGCTGCTTCAGGCTCAGATGCGGCACGATTCGCAACGCCGGGTTCATGCCGCACGCCTGCTCGATCGCCCGTTGGAGACGCCGCACGTCGTTGTGGACCGGGTCGTCCTCGAGCGGGAACGCGAAGCCGAGCTGTGGCATGTCCCGTTTGCTCGCTACGGTTGACTGAAGACGAGGTGGAAGATTGCGCCCTCGTCGAGGCCGGCGACGTAGATCTCGCCGGCTTCGTCTTCGCCGAACGTCGAGAGCGCGAGCGCGGTTTGCAGTAGCTGGGTCTGCCGCCAACTCCCATCCGGCGCGTGGTCGAGCCCCCAGATGCGGCCGCTGCAGAAGTCGCCATAGAGATACACCCCCTGGGCGAAGGGCGCCTGCGGGCCACGATAGACGTATCCGCCCGTAACCGAGCAACCCAGGCTGTGGCTGTATTCCGCAACGGGGACGACCGTGCCCGCCGGATCGCAGGCGGCACTCGGCGGATAGCAGTGGGTCGCCTCGAGTTGCGGCCAGCCGAAGTTGCTGCCGCTACCCGTGCCGGCCGCCAGCACGTCGATCTCTTCCCATCGATCCTGCCCAACGTCGGCGACGTAGAGATCATCATTCGCGCGGTCGAACGAATAGCGCCAGGGATTGCGAAGTCCATAGGCCCACACTTCGGGCCGGGCGCCGTTCTCGCCGATGAATGGATTGTCTGGCGGGATGCCATACGGCGTGCCGCTGTCCACGTCGACCCGCAACATTTTGCCGAGCAGCGCACTTTTGTCCTGCGCATTGTGGAACTGGTCGCCGGCCCCACCACCGTCCCCGGTTCCGATATACAGGTAGCCGTCTGGGCCGAATACCAGATCGCCACCGTTGTGGTTCGGCGCCGGCTTGGGGATGTGAAAGAGCATCAACGCGGTACTCGGGTCGGCCGCGTCGGGGTCACTGGACACCTGATAGCGCACGATCATGGTGTCGCCGTTGCGGTCGGTGTAATCGACGAAGAAGTACCCGTTGTTCGCGAACTGTGGATGGAACGCGAGTCCGAGCAAGCCCTGCTCAGCCCCGCGGGAGCCAACGAGCGGCGTGATGTCGAGAAACGGCTGGGTCCCGCGCTGACGACCCCGCACGATCAGAATGCGCCCCGCTTTCTCAAGGAGGAAGAGTCGCCCGCTGCCATCATGCGCCGAGACCAGATCGGTGGGTTGATTCACGTCGCTCACGAAAGGCTCGAGACTGAGGGTGACAGTTGCCGGGTCGAACGTCGCGGGGGGAGCTGCTTGGACGCTCTGCACCTCGACGGGCGGTGGCGCAGTATCTTTCGTGGCGTCCAGTCGCACAGGCGCGGCGATGCTGCCCGCGGGCAGCGCTTGACACGCGACCGCAACGATGGCCACGGCGATCCACAATAGCGGGAAACTTCGACGCGGCACAGATGAGCTCCTTTCGTGCGGTCAACCGCCAGGGTACCCCGCCCGTTTCCTACTCTACAGGCATGGTACAGAAGCGGCGCGACACTGTGCTCGCATGCTCCCATTTGACCGGCCGCCTCTTGCTGCTGAGCCGCCGAGCCTGGGCTCATAGCCTGGGCCCATACGGAAGGCGCCCGAGCCAGAAGCCCGAGCGCCTTCCTCGCCATGGATGATGGGATCCCTTCGCCTATGCGGCCGGTACCACGGTGAACGTACCAGTCATCCAGGGGTGGACGGTGCAGTAGTAGGTGTACTGGTCCGGGTCGAGTGCCGAAGTATCGAGCGTCCAGGAGCTGCCGGGCGTGATCACGTCGTCGGTCGCAGGCGATGAATCAAAGGCAGTCCCCACCTGGAGGTCCCGATATGGTGAGCGGCCCGTCCAGCTCAGTGACGTAACGGTATGAGGCCGGAGGTTGGTCGAGGGATTGTCAAAGACGATTTGTTGGCCCTGCGCGACAGTGATGTGCACTGGGGCAAAGGCGTAATAGCCGACGCCGACTGCGGCAGGATATGGCTGGGCATCATTATCGACCATCATCACGTGCATGCTGCCCGTCTGGGCGTGAGCGAGCGGGCCGGCAATCGTAAATGCTGCCGCGAGGGCAGCGATAGGCAAGGCGATGAGCGCGCGGACGAAACGTCGATGGAGCAGGGTCGTCTTCGTCACGAATGGGTGCGACATGGGTGGTCCCTCCTCGTTGCGCGCGAGAGTGGCCGCGACCAGCACGGCTTCTCCCACGGTAGGAGGGCAGGATGAGATTTGCGTTGGAGCCGCATGAGAAAATTCTCATGCTCGGATCGTCGGATCTCTATGCGGGCGCCCAGCTTGCCAGCCTCGTACAGAGCCGCAGGGCGTTGCTACCGAGAATCTTCTCTCTCGCCGTCTCCGAAAGTCCCGGTCGGTCGACGACGTGGTGCACGCCATTCGGCCATGGGCTGCCCGTGTGCGGGTAATCCGTGGCGAAGAGCCAGATGTCTTCGCCAAGCGCCTCCACGGCGTGCTCGATGTACCGTTCTTCAGGGTCCACCGCGTGGAACAACTGGCCCCCAGCGACTACCTCTGATGGGAGGCGCTGGAGATAGGGCGCCTGACTGGGACGTGCCTGGTAGCTGCCGTCGAGTTGCTCGATGAGCCACGGCATCCAGCCGGCGGTGGTTTCAAAGACGCCAGCGCGCAGCTTCGGGAAAAGGTCGAAGATGCCGCCTCCGATCATCGCGGCCACCGCCGTCATGCCGGCCCACGGCTGGTAGACCGCGCGGAGGATGAAGCCGGAGTCATTGAGCTCGGTTGCGCCGGCGGTATAGGGCGGCCGGAGCACGCCACCGTGGACGAGGATCGGCACGTCGAGCTCCTCGGAGGCTCGATAGAGGGGGTGAAGATCCGGATTGTCGAGCAAGCGGCCATCCGGGCACGAGGGGGAGAGGAGCACGCCTACCACGTTGTCATCTCGCTCAGCCCAGTAGGTAAGCTCTTCGACGGTCCTCGCGATGTCGCGCATCGTCGCAATGAGCACCCAACGGAGGCGACCCTCAGACTCGGCGCAATAGTTGGCCATATACCGGTGGTGTGCCTGATGGAGCGCACTCTCGAAGCCGACATCCCGCAAGGTGCAATAGCTGGCGGCGTGGCTGGGGAACATCACGCTGACGTCGATCAGCGCGCGGTCCATATCGCGGAGGCGAATCGTGGGATCCCAGTGGACGTTGCGGTCGACTGGCTCACGGGCTGAGGATTCACGGATCTCCGCCTTCGTGTGCGGCTGGGAATGCCACCGGTCGATGCCAAACGTGTCGTGGATCCCGAGGGGGCGCGATTCGTCGGCAGGCTCGATGATGGCCTGGGGGTGCATGAAGAGTGCCGTCGTCTGGCCGGCCTCGCGCCGCGCCGCGACTGCACGCGAGAGGTGCTCGAACGGCTCGCGGTACGCTGGATCGATGTACTCGCGGTAGGTGCGATCGACGTCTTCGTACTCGCGAAAGTGCGAGTCCATATCGACGACGACGTGCCCGTTGTGGCTCATGGCGAATCTCCTCCCAGCCCACGCTGTGTCTGACGTTCGATACCGCCCCGAACGGGACGGTGTCAAGGTTCCGCCAGCCATTTCTTGGTCGTGCTACCAGGTAATCGGGACGTGCCAGTAGTAGTACTGCGAGCCTTCGGCCGTCTCGACGATCTCCCGCATCTGGGCCACGGTGTCGACGGGATATGCGCCGATCGCTGACTCTTCTGAAAGCATGACGGCATTGCACCCGTCGAAGACCGCGGTGGCGACGTCACCTACCTCTGCGCGGGTGGGGTGCGGGTTACGAACCATCGAGAGCATCATCTCCGTGGCCACGATGCTGCGTTTCCCTGCCGCATGGCAGGAGGCGATGATCTGTTTTTGGACGACCGGAACTTCTGCGCGGCGAATCGATACACCAAGATCACCCCGGGCGATCATTACTGCATCACTCGCGGCGATGATCGCGGTAAGGTCGTCGAGCGCGGCGGCCGTTTCGATCTTGGCGATGATGCGGGTCCCCGGCGCCGCGTGCTTCCGGACCTCTTCGACGTCGCTGGCTCGCTGCACGAAAGAGGCGGCAACCCACTCGACCCCGATCTCTCGGCCAACCTCCAGGTCGGCAAGATCCTTGGCACTGATGACCGGCAAGTCGAGCTTCGCTGAGGGAACCACTACGCCCTGATTTCCCTCGATTGTCCCACCGATCAGCACGCGGCATCGCACGCCCTCCTTCGTGCGCTCGACGGCCTGGAGCTCGATCAGGCCGTCGTCGATGTACACGTGGCGACCTTCGTCGAGGCTGGCCAGCACGGCGGGCTCGGCGATCACGATGGCGCTGTCGGTCGGGGTGCTCGCGAGGAGCACGTCATCGCCGCGGCGGAGGACCGTGCGGGGCGTCTCGAAGGTGCGGATCTTCGGACCCTGCAGGTCCTGCATGATCTCGACGTGCTCGCCAGACAGACCGGCGACCTCGCGCACGGCCGCGGCGCGCTGGCGGTGGTCATCGGCAGTTCCGTGCGAGAAGTTCAGCCGCGCGATGGACATCCCGGCCTCGACCATGGCGCGGAGGACTGCGGCGGCTTCGCTGGCCGGTCCGAGCGTACAGATAATGCGCGTTTGCATCTGAGTCTCCCTCGTCTGCTGTCGCGCCAACAGGATACCGAGTGCATCGGATCACAGCCCAAGTGTATGCGGGCATACACTGTGGCCTATGCCTTCCTACGTACTGTAGGCAGAGATAACGAGGGAGG
>JAXDLH010000341.1:0-8092 GCA_034666705.1 Chloroflexota bacterium | reverse complement strand
TGGATGATGCCGTCGTCCGTGTGGGTATGAAGCCAGTAGAAGCAGGAGCCGCTCGCCACGAAGGGGCCTTCGTTGGTCTGCTGGATCTGCCACGGCTTGCCGATCCCGATGCCAAACGGGACGATGCGCGGCACGCCGTATTGATAGACCGCGAGATCCGCGTGGATGTGGAAGAGGACCTGCTCGGTGCGATCGCAGCTGATGCCGTCGATGACCGGCGTGCCGTTCCGTGGGCCCGCCGGCGCGAGCTCCGGGCTGGGCTCTGTCGGTTCCCCGGCGCTTGCACGCACCAGGATCACGATTCCGATGATGCCTGCAACGGCGATCAAGGCAGCGACGATCCAGGTCGTGCGCATGGAGCGTCTGGATCGTGACTGGCCGCTGCGCTGGCGGCGGCGCGCCTCGGCTCGCCGGCTCATAGGGAGAACCTCGCGGCTGACTCGGCAAGCCCCCTGAGCAGTCGAGGGCGCCCGGCCTATCTTCCCTACGATTATCGCGCCGCAACGCGCCTGTAGCGAACGGGATCTTTCAGAGCCTCGTCGCTCAGCTCTCTCATCAGTTGTTTAAGAGGATCACCGGCTTCACGACCTGGTAGCTGGCCATGGCCTCCATCGCCTCGTTGACCTGGTCGAGCGTGTACGTGGCGGAGATCATCTCCTCGAATGGGAAGGTGCGCGCGCGTGAAGCGAGGAAGTCGATCGCCTGCAGCCAGTGGCGCGGCTCGCCCGAGGCGATCGTGTGCATGGTGAACTCCTGGGGCAGCCGGTCCACGGCGACCGACGCGTTGCCGCCCACGCCAATGTGCACGAAGCGGCCGCCGCGCCGCAGCATCGCCAGGCCCTCGGGCACCGCCTGATTGTTCGCCACCTGGATCACCACGTCCGCCCCGCGGCCATCGGTGTGCCGCTGCACCCACCTCACGCGCTCGGCCGCGTCGGTGGTTTCCTCGAGGTTCAGCACGTCGTCGGCGCCCATGCGCTTGGCCACCGCCAGGCGCGCGGCGGGCGCCCCGATCGTCAGGACCTGCCTGGCGCCGTGGTCGCGAGCCACCGCCGTGGCGAAGTTGCCGAGCGGGCCGCTGCCCTGGATTACGACCGTCTCGTGGCTCTTGACTGCGCCCAGCCGGTCGAAGCCGTGCATCACGGTGCGGTAGGCGCACGCGGCGGCCGACGCCGAGGCGGACGAGACCGCCTCGGGCACGCGGATGAGCTGGCACTCGGGCGGCACGTACATATACTCGGCAACGCTGCCGAGGAGGAATGGAAACCGGTCGCTGCGGTTGTGGCCCCACGAGGCGCGGTGCGGGCAAACACACGGCTGCAGCGCCACCGCGCACCAGTAACAGTGCCCGCAGCTAACGTAGCTCCACACGATCCGGTCCCCTGGCTTGACCGGCTCGCCGAGGATGTCGGTCCGCGGGCCGTTGATCGCCTCGATCACGCCACACGGCTCGTGGCCGGTCACGATCGGCAGGCTATCGCCGCCGCCGAGGGGACCGTGCCAGCGGTGCACGTCGGTCCCGCACAGGGTTGAGGTCTCGATGCGCACCAATAGCGCCCCTAGGTCCAGATCCGGGATGGTGACCTGCTGGATCTCCAGCGGCTGGTTATGCGCGGTGATTACGGCGGCGCGGCACTCGGCCATCGCTCTTCTCCTGAGTCGTCATGCCCGTGGGTTACACGGACGAATGAATATCGCTATGCAGGGTAGCCTGGATTACACCGGCGTGGATGAGAAATGGCTCGGTCCGTCTGTAGGGGCGAGGCATGCCTCGCCCACACGTCCCCCAACGTGGTGACGGCGGGCGAGGCATGCCTCGCCCCTACTGGCGCGGGGCGGGTCTACAACCGATAGAAGCGCTCGGCGTTGCGTGCGAGGATCGCCTCTTTGTCGTCCTGCGTCAGGTCGTCGCTCTCCAGCAGCTCCTCGATGTCGTGCTTGCAGCTCTGGTTGGTGACCTCGTGGGGGAAGTCGGACGAGTAGAGGAAGGGCTGGTTGCCGACGATCTTCAGGGCGAAGGGCATGGTCAACTCCTCGGTCTCGCACCCGATGAAGAGCCGGCCGGCCTTGATCTGCTCGATGATGTACCGGTCCGGCCGCACCTCCTCGCGCGGGCCGAGCTGGCCCTCGGGCATGTACTGGAAGTGCGTCTCGTGCGAGGCGTGGAACCGCTCCAGGCATAGGAGCAGCCAGGCGATCCCTCCCTCGAGGAAGGCGATGCGGATGCCGGGGAAGCGGTCGAAGATGCCGTTGTAGACGATGCTGGCGCAGTTGATCGCCAGCCCCCATGGATGACCAAGCGCGTGCACCGGCACGTACATGTTCAATTGGTCCATCCCGAAGTTGTCGTGGCAGCCGCCGTGAATCGAGAGCGCGCACCCGAGGCGCTCAGCCTCCGCGTATACCGGCCAGTACGGCTTCGCGCCGAGCGGCTGCGGCAGGCCATTCGAGGGCAGCATGGCGCCCCGCATCCCCAGCTCGGTCACCGCGCGCCGCAGCTCTTTGACGGCCTCCTCGGGGTCCTGCATGGGGATGAGGGCCATGCCTTTGAAACGCGGGCTGAACTGCAGGTAGGTCTCGTATAGCCAGTCGTTGTAGGCGCGCGTGGCCGCGACGGCGTAGTCGAGGCTCACGATCTTGCCGTAGGCAAGCGCCGACGTGGGGTAGAGCACCGTCCACTCGATGCCAACGTCCTCGAGGAAGGCGAGCCACCCTTCGGGCCCGACGCGCGGCCGGTGGTCGCGGGAAGGCGGCGTCTCGACGGCGCGCCCAGTGTGCAGGTGATCCAGCGGTGGGAAGAGGGCCGCCGGGTTCTGCACTAGCTCCCGATACGGCGACGCCATGTAGGAGAGGATGGCGGGGAAATCCTCCTGGATATGCCCGTCCCCATCCACGATCTTGGTTGCGACTTGTGTAGCCATCTCTACTGATCCCCCCGGCATTGCTCGCGATTCACGGCCCTGGGGCCTGTGACGCGCCCATCATACGCCGGGGTCGACGCCGAGCGGCAGCCGCCGGTGCGACACGCAGCCGCAGGGCGGACGCCACGACGTCGGCATATCGTGCGGCCGAATACTAAACCGAAGCGCAGATGAAAACTGCATCTCCGTGTGCGTAATCACGCCCGTGTGAATGGGGGTTGCACCTTGGCCTGAGTTTAGCTCGCGCCATCGTAGGCCTCGGTCCGCCAAACCCGGAGGGACAGGCGTCGCCCGCGCAGCCTTCGCCCCGCGCACCCTTCGCCCCGCTCATCCTGAGCCTGTCGAAGGATCCGCCGCGCGGCGAGCGCGGAAACCAACCGTTGGTCCCACCGGCCGAGTTTGCCCCCAACCCTGCCCATAGGAGCCACCCGACCGCGCCAACAGTTGCGGCCCTGCGCTCCGCTGCGGGCCGCGGGTCCTTCGACAAGCTCAGGATGAGCGGGGGGACGGCTGTCCCTCCGGTGCGCCGGGGTGGAGAGAAGTGTCCGCCGCAAAGGATTCGCCGGGTCGGCGTCCGTATGGGTTGCGCACGTTGGGATGACTCCCCCTTCCCGCGCCGGGAAGGGGGGCGGGGGGCAGGGCACTTGGGCTGGGGCGATAGATAGGTTTCCCAGCCCGGTACGGGGGTAGGTCGGCCCCTTACCCGGACCGGACACACGAAAAGCCCCCTCTCCCATGCATGGGAGAGGGGGCTGGGGGTGAGGGTCTATCCTGTCCTTCCCCATCGATAGGGAGGGGTGAACCGACCGGCGATGCTTACGCGACGGCGACGAGGCCGTCGTTCGCGGCGCGGGCGGGCTCGAGGGCCAGGCGCAGCACGTCGGAGACGTCGCTCACCAGGTGGATCTTGAGCTCCTCGCGGACCGTCTCTGGCACGTCGTCCAGGTCGGGCTCGTTGCGCTGGGGGAGGATGACCTCCTTCAGCCCAGCCCGGTGCGCGGCGAGCAGCTTCTGCTTGACGCCGCCGATGGGCAGGACCTTGCCCTGCAACGTGACCTCACCGGTCATGCCGATGTCGCCGCGCACGGGCCGCTCCAGCAGCAGGCTCGCCAGGGCCGTGACCATGGTGATCCCCGCCGAGGGTCCGTCCTTCGGGATCGCACCCGCCGGCACGTGCACGTGGAAGTGCCGATCCGCGAATGCGGACGACTCGATGCCCAGCGCCGTCGCGTGCGAGCGGATGTAGGAGAGCGCGATCTGCACCGACTCCTTCATCACGTCGCCGAGCTGCCCGGTCAGGGTGAGGCCCTGGCTGCCGGCCATCGAGCTCGCCTCGATGAAGAGCACATCGCCGCCGGTCCCGGTCACCGCCAGGCCTGTCGCCACACCCGGCGTCTCGGTCCGCTCGGCCGCCTCGGGTTGGAAGCGGGCGCGGCCCAGGTGGGTGCGCACCTCTGCGGTGCCGACCGTCACCGGTGGCGTCACCTCTTCGGCCTCGAGCTGCGTCGCGACCTTGCGCAGGACCTTGCCGATCTGGCGCTCCAGGCCGCGCACGCCCGCCTCGCGGGTATGCCCCTCGATCACCGTCAGCAGCGCCTCGTCGGTGAAGCTCGCCTCGTCGGTATCCAGGCCGTTGCGGTCGAGCTGCCGCCGCACGAGGTGGTCGCGGGCGATCGCCAGCTTCTCCTGCACGGTGTAGCCGTCGAGCTGCACGACCTCCATGCGGTCGAGCAACGGGCCGGGAATCGTATCGACGACGTTGGCCGTCGGGATGAACAGCACGTCCGAGAGGTCGAGGTCAACCTCCAGGTAGTGGTCCCGGAAGGTGTGGTTCTGCGCGGGGTCGAGCACTTCAAGCAGCGCGGAGGACGGGTCGCCCCGCCAGTCGTTGCCCACCTTGTCGATCTCGTCCAGCATGATCACCGGGTTCATCGTGCCGGCCTCTTTCAGCGCCCGGGCGATGCGGCCCGGAATGGCGCCGACGTAGGTGCGACGGTGGCCGCGGATCTCGGCTTCGTCGTGGATGCCGCCCAGGGAGACCCGAGTGAACTTACGGCCGAGCGCACGCGCCACGGACTCGCCCAGCGAGGTCTTGCCTACGCCGGGCGGGCCGACGAGCGTGATAATGGCGCCGGAGCCCCGGCCGCCGACGGCCTCGAGCTTGCGGCCCTCGCGCCGCTTCTTCACGGCCAGGTACTCGATGATCCGGCCCTTCACGTCGTCCAGACCCGTGTGATCCGCATCCAGGATGCGGCGCGCTTCGGCGACGTCGAACTGATCATCAGAGCGCTTGCCCCAGGGAAGCTCGACCATCCAGTCGAGGTAGTTGCGGATCCAGCCGTGCTCGGGGTTCTGCTCGCTCGTGCGCTCCAGCCGACCGAGCTCGCGCTCGACCTCCTTGCGCACGTCGTCGGGGAACGGGGTTTCGGCGATCTTCTGGCGGTACTCGGAGACGGTATCGCCCTCGTCCTCGCCGAGCTCCTTCTTGATCGCTTCGAGCTGCTGGCGGAGGTAATACTCACGCTGGCGCTGCTCCAGTCCCTCGTTCACCTCGCTGCGGATCTTATCCTTGATCGAGGCTTCGGCGAGGATGTCGCGCGTCCAGGCGATGAGCTTCTCCAGGCGCGCCTCGACCGACTGCTCCTCGAGCACGTCGAGCTGCTGGCGCAGCGTGAGATCGGGCGAATAGCCCGCCAGGTCGGCGAGCTGTCCTGGGTGGTGAATGCCGCGCAGCATCCGGGTTAGGCCCGTCGTGCCGCGCACCTCGAGCAGGTTCTCGACGATGGCGCGGTACTCGCGTCCGAGCGAGAGCGCCCGGGGCGAGAGCTCTTCCAGCGCGGGATCCGGGGCCGGCTCGACCGTAATCCAGAGCGTGCCGGCGCGCTCGACCGCGGCGCCGTTCAGCACGCCGCGGTACATGCCGCGCAGCGCCGAGGCCTCGCGGCCATCGGGCAACCGGCCAGCCTCGTCGAGGTGGGCGACGGTGCCCATCCGCCCGTATTCGCCCTCGATGCGCGGCAGCAGCAGGACCAGGCCGTCAGTTTCGCGGGCCGCGGTGACCGCCGCCCAGGCCTCCTGACTCTCGAGGGCAACGGGCACTGCCATGTGCGGCAGGATTACACGGTCGTCCAGCGCGAGCAACGGGAGGAGTAATTGTTTTTCAGACACATTCTTTCCTTGGGAGAGATTCGGGGGATTCGAGAGATCCTCGGCGCCTTGCGGGGCCGAGCTAGTGCTCAGCGACGAAGCGGCTGACGGTGGTCAGGCTCTTCGACTGCCATAGGGAGCCCTCCAAGCATGGTGGTGAATTGAACGTTAAACTATTGAGCGTTCAAGCACACGGATTTCACCCTATGAAACTCCATTGAGCCTTCAACTATTCCGGTATCATGGCGGCATGGACACACAGGACCGGTGGGCGAGCGAGCACGAGCAGACGCTCCGCAGCTTCCTCATCGCCACGCACCTGCTGCTCGACCGGCTCGACCGCGATCTGCAACGCCAGGCGGAGATCCCGCTCGCCTACTACCAGGTGCTGGCGTGCCTCTCCGAGGCGTCGCAGTGCACCCTCCGGATGAGCGACCTTGCCGCCCACCTCCACGGCTCGCGGAGCCGGCTCTCGCACGCGGTGGCGCGCCTCGAGGAGCGGGGCTGGGTGCAGCGCGTGGCGTGTCCCACGGACAAGCGGGGGGCCTACGCGGTGCTCACCGCGCAAGGGCGCGCGGCATTTCAGGCGGCCGCCCCTGGGCTCTTCGAGAGTGTGCGCCAGCACCTGTTCGACCAGCTCTCCGCGGAGCAAGCCGGCCACTTACGGACGATCAGCGAGCTCCTCGCGGCGCACCTTTGCCGCCACGAGGAGCTCGACCCGGCGGACTGATCCGCCGCCCGGGTCGAGGGACAGCAGGCTCGGCCTGGGCCCATGGTCCCTCGACCCGCGTTCCGCACTGCGCGGAAGGTTGGGCTCAGCCGTAGAGCAGCGATCCCGGGGTAGTGAGCAGTTCGCCCGTCTCCAGCCAGGTCTTCAGGCCGGAGAGGATCATCGGCCCGCCGCTGTACAGTTGGTCGTTCGCGCCTTCGCGACGCTGGTCGTGGGTGACGGTGAGGCGGCAGGAGTCGCCGACCGGTTCGATCTCCCAGGTGATCCGCGACGTGCCCTCTTGCTTCACGTCGTCGCCCCAGAGGGCCACCATGGTCTGGACCAGCCGGCGTGGCGGGTCGACCTCGAGGTTTTGACCCTCCCCCAGCAGCATGCTGCCGTCCGGCGTGCGCTGCTCGTACCGCGAGCCGGGGGTCCAGTCCGAGTTGATCCGGGCGCCAAAGTTGTACTTGCTCCGGATCTCACTATTGGTGATCGCTTCCCAGAGGCGCTCCGGGGTGGTTTTGATGTAGATCTCGAACACCTTCTCCATGCCTTCCTCCAATCTGTGCTTGAGCTCGCTCAGACCTGCCACCCATGGCTCGGCGTACTTGCTCACCCACCGGTCGTGGACAAGCCGGATGGGCACCGGGTTCAGAAAATGGAGCTTCTCGCGCCCGCGCCGCCTGGTCACCACCAGGCCCGCCTCTTCGAGTTGCTTCAGATGCTTCATCACCCCGAAGCGCGTCATCGGCAAGCGCGCCTCGAGCGCGCTCAGCGTCTGTCCGTCTTCACGGAATAGCTCGTCGAGCAGGCTCCGTCGCGTTGGGTCGGCCAGCGCTCTGAACACCTCGTCCATGCCAGGACTATAGGTGACTAAATAGTCACATGTCAAGCGCTCGTAGGTGAGCGTCGGCTCGCAACGCGAGCCCCCTCGACGTGCTGGGCGCGTCCTCGACGTGCTGGGCGCACTGCATGGGCGCGGCGGTACGATGAGAGTAGGCATCGGGAAGGCGGACCCGAGATGGAGGCACCGGTGCGCTATCTGGTGCTCGCGTGCGACTACGACGGAACGCTGGCGACGAGCGGTCGCGTCGACGAGGCGTCGATTGATGCGCTCGAACGGCTGCTGGCATCCGGTCGCCGCCTGATCCTCGTGACGGGTCGCGAGCTTGCGGATGTGCATTAGGTCTTTCCCCACATCTATCTCTTCGACTACGTGGTCGACGAGTACGGCGCTATCCTCTATCGGCCGGCGTCCGGGGAGGAGATCGTGCTGGGGGATGCGCCACCCGCGCCGTTCGTGTACGCGATC
>JAXDLH010000340.1:0-13367 GCA_034666705.1 Chloroflexota bacterium | reverse complement strand
CTGAGGCACCGCCTCAATGCAGGCTGGATCGTCCTCGCCCTGACCCTCGCGGCGTGTGCCGCCCCGACGACCACGGCCCCCACCGCGCCAGCCTCGAGCCAGGCAGGGACGACAAGTCAGCCGCCTGGTCCGCCGAAGCGTATCGTCATCGCGATGCAGGGCGAGCCGTTCACGATGAGCGGCCAGGTCAATACCGCGGCCGGATCCTCCACCGTGCGCGGCGTAGACGAGCTGGAGCAGCTCGTGCATGCGGGCATGGCCACGGCCGACAAGGCTGGCGGCCTCACCCCCCAGCTTGCCGAGGCCGTCCCGTCGGTCGAGAACGGCCTCTGGAAGGTGCTCCCCGACGGACGGATGGAGACCACGTGGAAGATTCGCTCGAATGCCCGGTGGCAGGACGGCACCCCGGTCACCTCTCGCGACTTTGCGCTGGCCGTGACGCTCGGCCGCGACACGGATCTCGTGTCCTTCCGAAGTCGCGTCTACGACACGATCCAGGCGGTCGAGACGCCCGATCCCCAGACGGTGTTGGTGCGCTGGAGCAAGCCCTACATCAAGGCCGATGCGCTCTTCGCATTGGGGGCGGACCGGCTCGCCGCCCCGGTGCCATCCCACCTGCTAGAAGCTCCGTACACGACGGACAAGGCCACCTTCATGGAGCTGCCGTACTGGTCCACCTCCTTCGTCGGCGCAGGCCCATTCAAGCTGCGCACCTGGGTGCGCGACAACTACCTGCAGCTCGAAGCGTTCGATGGGTTCGTCGGTGGGCGGCCCAAGCTCGATGAGATCGAGGTGCGCTTCATCCCGGACCAGAACGCGCTGGTGGCGAACATTCTGTCGGGAACAGTCGAGCTGACGCTTGGCCGCAGCGTCAGCATCAACCAGGCGGTCCAGGTACGCGATCAGTGGCACGACGGCCATGTGGAGATGGCGCCGGACAGTTGGGCCTCGGTGTTTCCGCAGTTCATCAACCCGACCCCGGCGATCATCGGCAACGTCCAATTCCGGCGGGCGATGCTCCAGGCGATCGACCGCCAGGAGATGGTCGACACGATCGAGGACGGGCTCTCGTCGGTGGCCGATAGCTGGATGCAGCCCAACCAGCAGGCATACCAGGAGATCGAGCGCCAGCAGGTGGTGCGGTACGCATACGATCCGCGCCGGGCGGCCGACGCGATCGAGCAGCTTGGCTATCACAAGGGCCCAGATGGCACGTATCAGGACGCGACGGGTCAGAAGCTCTCGGTCGAGCTCCGCGCCTCACAGACCGACCTCAATCAGCGAGTCATGCTCGCCGTAACGAGCTTCTGGCAGAAACTCGGCGTCGATGCGAGCTCCTACCTGATTCCGCGGCAGCTCGCCTCGGATGACGAGTTCCGTGCGTCATACCCAGGTTTCGAGGTCACGCGGCGGTCAAACGACCTGCGCGGGCTGGGAAATCTGTATTCCTCGCAGGCTCCGCAAGCATCCAACCACTTCACGGGCGGCAACAACGGACGGTACCAGAGCCCAGAGCTCGACGCGTTGCTGGACAACTATTTCGTCACGATCGCCCCGCGGGACCGGACCACGGTGCTGGGGCAGATCCTGCACCACCTGTCGGATCAGGTCGTGGTGCTCGGGCTGTTTTACGATCCCCAGCCGGTGCTCATCGGGAATCGGCTGCGGAATGTCAACGCCAAGCCAACGCCAGACGCGACCCAGGCGTGGAACGCCAATGAGTGGGACGTCGCGTCGTAGCGACACCCGTACCGACCTAGCGCCTCTCCCGCTGCGGGAGAGGCGCTAGGTCGGGGGCGACGGCGGCTTCGGGCCAGAGGCTTGGCTCGGCGAGTCGGCCGGGCCGGGCGGTGCGCCGGGTTCTGGCTTCACGCCAGTACCCTCCAGAGGCATCGAGACGTTGGCGGGCGGTGGCGTAGGACCCTCTTGAATCGCCACCGACCGCTCGCCGCCTGTGGCACCCGGTACCGCCTCGGAGACGTGCGACGATGGCTCGGTCGTATCCGAGGCGGGCGCGGCAACCCGCGCGGGCTGCCCTTCGGCGGGCATCGGCGCTTCGGTAGGCGCGGCGGGCTGGGCCCCGCCATTTGGCGCCGTCGCCCCATTCGCCGTCGACGCCTCCGTCCCGTTCCCCTCGGGAGCGGTCGCGGCGCCCGCGGCACCAACTGCGGCGGCGACTGGCTTGACCGCGCTCGGCGCTGCCGCCGCCTCTTTCTTCTCTTCTTTGCCCGGCCCGTGGATGCGCTCCATGTCGGCCAGCGTGCGCGGGGTCGACTTGATAGCCAGCATCTCCTTGTCCCAGAGGAGCTGCTCCCGGTTGTAGGCCGCGAGCTCGAAGCCGTGCATCATGGTGAGCGCTTCGAACGGGCACGCCTCGACGCAGAAGCCGCAGAACACGCAGCCGCCGGCCTCGATGTCGAAGCGGTCGAGCACCAGCTTGCGGTCAGCGCCCCGGTGCGTGTCGATGTGGATGACGTTCACCGGGCAGGCATTGGCGCAGATACTGCACGCGACGCAGCGCAGGTGTTCGGGGTCCTCGTCGTAGAGGAGCCGGGGCAGCCCTCGGAAACCCGTGTGCAGCGGCGCGCGCTCCTCTGGATATTGGATCGTGACCTTGGGCCCGAAGAAATGTTTGAGCGTCGTGGCAAGGCCCTTGGCCAGTCCGGCTCCGAACATCATGCACTCCCTTGCTCTCGTCCACATGAACGAAAACAGCCAATGGCCTGGTCATCCTGAGTCGTCATGCCCCGGCGGGGCGCCACCTCGGCCTGGAAATCTATTTCCCAAGCAGTACAGCGAAGGATCCCTGATTGCATCTCGTCGCTGCTTCAATGCTGGGGTCACGGATCCTTCGGCAGCGGCCTCAGGATGACACGCGCTGTTACCTGTCCACCTCGCCCATAACGATGTCAATGCTGCCAAGGATGACCACCGCGTCCGCGACCTTGTTCCCCACGACGAGATTGCTCAGCACGCCGAGATTGATGAAGCTCGGCGGCCGGATGTGGAACCGGTACGGCTCGGTCTTACCGTCACTCACCAGATACACGCCGATCTCACCCTTCGGGCTCTCGGTTCGCGCATAGGCGTAGCCCTTTGCGGGCCGGAACACCTTGGGGACCTTACCCATCACCGGCCCCTCGGGCAGGTCCTTGAGCGCCTGTTCGAGGATCTGCCTCGTCTGCCGCATCTCGGCCACACGCACCATATACCGGTCGTAGCAGTCGCCGTCCCGGCGCGTCGGGATGTCGAAATCGAAGCGCTCGTAGAGCGAGTAGGGCTCTGCCTTGCGCACGTCGTACGGTACACCCGAGGCGCGGAGCATCGGCCCGGTAATGCTGTTGGCGATCGCATCGTCAGCGCTCAGTGCGCCGATGCCCTGGGTGCGAGCCTTGAAGATCTCGTTGTCCGTCATCATCGACTCGAACTCGTCGATGTTGCGGTCCATGTCCGCGACGAACTCACGGATCATGCGCAGCGCATCGTCGGTGAGATCGCGCGCGACCCCGCCGTAGCGGATATAGCTCACGGTCATGCGGGCGCCGCACGCTTCGTCATAGATGTCGAGGATCCGCTCCCGCTCGCGAAAGGTGTACATCAACGCCGTATGGAACGCGCCGGTGTCGTTGGCAAAGGTGCCGATCGCGACGCAATGGCTGGCGAAGCGCTGCAGCTCGCACATGATGACGCGGACGAGCTGCGCGCGCTCGGGCACCTCGAGACCGGCGAGCTGCTCCGTGGCCATGGCGAACGGCAGATTCGTGGTCATCGGCGCCAGGTAATCGAGCCGATCCGTGAAGATGATGTCCTGCATATAAGTGCGGGACTCGGCGAGCTTCTCGACGGAGCGGTGCAGGTAGCCCATGACGGGCCGGCAGGACACGACCGTCTCGCCGTCGAGGGTCAGGATCATGCGGAACACGCCGTGAGTGCTCGGGTGCTGCGGCCCCATATTAATGGTGAGAAGCTCGCCTTCCTGAATGAGCTCCTCTTGCAGCCCGACGGGGATCTCCATTGACGCCTCCCGCATCCTCGTAGGTGGATTATGCCACGACGCCAGGCTCGCCCCTTGACACCGGCGGCGCACGCGGTACAATAGTTTGCAGATTGCAAATACGCGCCGAGTGGGGACGATGCGACTGGCCGAGAAGCTCCAGCACCTGCGCGAGATCGAGGGGCAACTCCGTGGGCTCGGTCGGCCCCTCTCCAAAGCGGAGGTGGTGCGGTTGATGCAGGCCGAACTCGGCCAGGGACTCAGTCTGCCCTATCTCTCCCAGATCGAGAGCGGAACGCGTCCCCACCTGACGGCGAACAGCCGCGAGGCTCTCGCCCGCTTCTTCCGGGTGCATCCGGGCTATCTAGTAGGTGACCCGGAAGGGTTTCAGGAGGGGCTAACGTCCGTAGTCGAGTCGCCAACGGCAAACGTGAGCGAGTGGCTGGCGCTGCGGGCGGAGGAAGTGCGGGACGACGTGGAGTTGTACGAGGCATTGCTGTACCTGGCTTCCCGGCCCGACCCGCGGGCGGCACTGATCGCGGCTGGTGCGGAGCGCGGAGCGCCGAATGCAGAGCAAGAACTCGACGTCTCGCTCGTCCGGGGCCGGTCGAAGGTCACGAGCGGCCCGTCGCTGGAGGCTGGCCGTGAGTGAGCCACGCGCGCGGCACACGGCACTGGTCGACGCAATGGGAGGCGAGCACCGGCTGCGCCGCGAAGCGCAACGGGCGGAGGCCGAGGCGGCCCGCTGGGCCCAGCGGGCGCGCTTCGCCGAGGAGCGCGGCTTGCCAGACCTGGCGGCGGAAGCGCGCGAGCGGGCCGATCGAAGCGCGCAGCAAGCGCGGACCCTGCTGCAGCGGGCGGACGAGCTGCACGCCGAGGTTGAGCTGCTGCGCGGCTCAGTAGCTGCAGGACGGGGCCCGGGTCCGCCACCTGCGGTGTCCTCGCCTAGCTTGGAGGCGCGACTCTCCGCGCTCGAAGTCGAGCGGGAGTTGGAGGAGCTCAAACAGCGACCCAGGGGGACGGCGGCCACCCCACCGATGAACGAGCCGCTACAACCGTAAGCGACGCCATGAGCGTCAGAGAAAGGAACAACGGCAACCATGGGTCTTCTGGACCGTGTCTCAACCCTGATCCGCGCCAATCTGAACGATCTCGTATCACGCGCCGAGGATCCCGAGAAGGTGATCCGCCAGCTCATCATGGATATGGACAATCAGCTTGTCCAGGTCAAGACGCAGGTAGCAGCATCGATCGCCGACGAGAAGCGACTCGAGCAGCACTACAAGGACAGTCAGAAACAGGCCGACGACTGGCAGCGCAAGGCCGAGCTGGCCGTCCAGAAGGGCGAGGACGACCTCGCCCGTGAAGCGCTCTCCCGCCGCCGCCTGCTGCAGGAGACGGCGACCGGCTACCAGGAACAGTACGAGTCGCAGCACGCCCAGGTCGAGCAGTTGAAGCAGGCGCTGCGTCAGCTCGAGGACAAGATCAACGAGGCGAAGACCAAGCAAGACCTGCTGATCGCCCGCAGCCGGCGCGCGAAGGCCGAAACGAATATCCGCCAGACGTTGGCGGGCGTCGACTCGAGCGGTGCGCTGGGCGAGTTCGGCCGCATGGAAGAGCGGGTACAGGAGCAAGAGGCGCGGGCGCAGGCTTACGCTGAGTTGGACCAGGATACGCTGGACACCCGCTTCCGCCACCTGGAGCACCAGGATGAGGTCGATAAGGAGCTCGAGGCGCTGAAGAGCAAGGTCGGGGGCGGGAGCTCGACGCCCAACCCGTAATTTGGGAGCGAGACCTTCTTCTCGAACCCCCTCCACCCGAATTCGGGTGGAGGGGGTTCGATTTGTTAGACTTCTACGAACCCGAGGGGGAGTACCCGTCCCGGACGGCGTCGCCAACACGGTCCGCCTTTGCGGTCCCGGTGCCGTTAGTCAGCCACTACGACTCCACACCGCTCACCGCTATCCGTAGAGTAGGCGTGAGCAGGACGTCCAGGGCTGGCAGGAGAGACCTTCGGCACCTTGCCCGTATGGGCACGCGCCGGAGGCCGTATTGTTTTCCACCCCGTTTGCCTGGCTGCTCTTTTCCCTCGCCGTCGTCGGGCTCCTCGCCGCGGACTTCGCCATATTCCGGGGTCGCTCGCACGTGTCGCTTCGCCGCGCCGGGCTCTGGTCTGCGATCTGGCTCGCGATAGGCCTGCTCTTCGGTGCCCTCCTCTGGGTGACGGACGGCGGCGACGTCGGCGAGGCGTACATTGCCGGGTATCTCCTCGAGCGCAGCCTCTCCGTCGACAACGTCTTCGTCTTCGCGCTAATCTTTGCTGCCTTTGGGGTACCCGCCGCCG
The DNA here is from genome assembly GCA_034666705.1 of Chloroflexota bacterium. Taxonomy (GTDB): domain Bacteria; phylum Chloroflexota; class UBA6077; order UBA6077; family SHYK01; genus JAXDLH01. The sequence goes on along the minus strand of JAXDLH010000340.1, from coordinate 7,029 downwards.
CCCAGCAGCGGGCGCTGACGCTGGGAATCGTCGGCGCAATCCTGGCGCGCGTGGTCTTCATCGCCGCCGGCGTCGCGCTGATTCACATGTTTCACTGGCTTATCTTCGTGCTGGGCGCGTTGCTCATCTTCACGGGCGTCAACATGGCCCGCCGGCAGGAAGAGAAGCTCGACCCTGAGCGAAATCTCGCCCTTCGCCTCCTGCGTCGTCTCATGCCGCTCACCCCGTCGTTTCACGGCGAGCGACTGACCGTGCATGAGAATGGGCGCCGCATCGCCACGCCAATGCTGGCCGTGGTAGTCGTGCTCGCAAGCACCGACGTGCTATTCGCGCTGGACTCGATCCCCGCGATCTTCGCCATCACGACCGAGCCGGTGATCGTGTTGACCTCAAACGTCTGCGCGATGCTTGGGCTGCGCGCGACCTACCTGCTGCTCGCCGGGATGATCGAACGCTTCGTGTACCTGAAGCAGGGCCTCGCGGCGATTCTGGTCCTGGCGGGCGCGAAGATGCTGGTAGGCGATTGGATCGAGGTGCCAGTGTGGACCTCGCTGGTAGCAATCGCCATCATCCTGGCCATCGCCGTCGTCGCGTCGGTGCGGTCGCCGGGAGCGCACGAGCCCGCCTCCACATAGCATTACGTAAAGCGCAGTGCCGGCGGGAGCGGGCCGCCAATCAGGGGCTGCGCATACGCGAGAAACGCGTCAGTCACGTCGACGCCCGAGGGGTCGATGAGCGCATCGGGCAGCAGGCGTTCGGCGTGGGCGATCGCAGCGAGCGGTGCAGCCCCGTAGCGAACGCGATACTCGGGGCCGGGCTGCCGCTGGATGGCAACCATGATGTCGCTCTCGCCAGCGAGTGCGCGACGGACCGCCTCCGCGCCAGCCCCTGCCGCCTCCCGCCGGTCGGTATCCGAAATGATGGAAAGCGACGTGCGCTGGAGGCTTCCCGGCCGCTCATAGCGGGCGCGCAGCTCGGTCTCGGATTGGACCATGCGCACCAGGAATTGCCCGGGGCTCTCATGGTAGGCGTGGCCATGGGGGTCGACGAAGATCGGCTGGCCACCGGCGAGGGGCTGGCCGCGGTCGTCAGTTTGATTCTCGGAGATGACTACGATCGCCCAGCCGTGTGCGGCTTGGACGGCACGCACCTCCTCGATCATCTGCGCTAACGACCGAGGGCGCTCCGGGAGAAAAATCAGGTGCGGCGGGTCACCCGGCGCATCGCGGGCGAGGGCGCTCGCCGCGGCGAGCCAGCCGGCGTGGCGACCCGCGACCTCGATGACCTTGACCGGATCCGTGTGCCGCATGGCGGCCGAATCGAGGCCCGCCTCCCGAGCGGCCTGTGCGATGTAGCGCGCGGCGCTGCCGTACCCCGGGCAGTGGTCCATCTCCGGCAGGTCGTTGTCCACCGTTTTGGGGATCCCGACCGCCGCGAGCTCCACACCTGCCGCGCTCGCAGTCAGGTGCAACCGATGCAGCGTTTCTGCGGAGTCGTTGCCGCCGACCATCGCCACCGCCCGCACGCCGTGCACTTGCAAGCGGTCGAGCATCATGCGCAGCTCTTCGTCCGACTGACGGTGGCGGGAGGAGCCAAGCGAGGCGCCAGGGGTCCGCTCGAGGATGCCGAGCTGCGCCTCGTCGAGCTCGGTCAGATCGACGTAGTCGTCGCGCTGGACGCCTTCGAGGCCGAAGCGCGCGCCAAGCACGCGCGCGAATTTGCCGGAAGTACGAGCCGCGCGCAGCGCCCCGACGATGCTGGCGTTCACGACGGGCGTGGGGCCACCGGACTGCGCCACGACGAGCGTCGGCCCCGAAACCGGAGTTACGCTCGTCATCGGGCGGGAGCCACGCTCACGAGGTGCGGCCAATCCTCATTGGCTCGCCTCGTCGGCTGTTGAGGGGGCCGCGCTCGGCCAGCGTCGCGACCAAAGTGCGGCAAAAGGCTGGCAGGTCGGTTGGCTGACGCGAGGTGATGAAGTTGCCGTCGCGGACGACGTCCTGGTCTACGTAGCGAGCGCCGGCATTGATCACGTCATCCTTGATGGCGTGAAAGCACGTCACCGTGCGGCCGCGCAGCACCCGCGCCGATACCAGCACCGAGCCAGCATGACAGATCGCTGCGACTACCCGACCGGTGTCCGCGGCGTCGCGCACGAAATTCAGGACCGCAGGATGACGACGCATGTAGTCGGGCGCCCAGCCGCCGGGGATGACGATTGCATCGAACTGCTCCGCGTTCACGGTGTCCGCCTCAGCGTCGACCATGATTGGCACGCCATGCTTGCTGTTGTACTGGTCGGCGGAACCACTGCCGACCACGAAGACCTCGGCACCCGCTTCCTGAAGACGCAGGTATGGATACCAGAGCTCGAGGTCCTCATATTGGGCCTCGGCGAGTACTGCGACGCGGATGCCGTCGAGCTCCATCGGGCATTCTCCAGTTCCGACGCGATACCGGTGGGGATGGGACCAGGATGCGCGCCACGCTTTCACGGTCAGAATACCATGCGGGTCCGGCGCCCTCAGCCAGGCACCAGGAACGAGTTGAACTCCTTTCCGGACACGACGGAGGGGTGCGATTCCACGATCCCCTGCGGGTACAGCTCGCGCAGAACGTCGATCGAACGCTGGTCCTGGCGATTCAAGATGTAGAGCTTCGGTCCGGGCAGCGTTGCCTGCGCGCGTGCCAGCTCGATGCTATCGAGGAGGCCGTGCTCCCTCCAGGCGAAATCGCCAAGCTCGAGGGCGACCACCCGATGATCGATCCAGTACGGATACGAGACGATGTAGGCGTTCTTGTCGCTGCCGATCTGGGGCAGATCGCTGCGGATCACCGCCGCGATCTCCTTCTGATTGCCGTTCGAGGCAAGGTTCAGCGCCCGGAAATCGACGAAATAGCGCTGATAGTTTGCTTGGAACGCCACGATGCCAGCGCCAACAATGACGAGGGTGGTACCCGCGACCCAGGCGTGGCGGAGAAGGCCTCGCTTGGTAGACGTGCGCAAGAGCGCGACGGGCAAGGCCGCGATGGTGAACACGATGGGGATAACCGGGCTCGCGCGATTCACGTGCGGGTTCTCGATCGGAAAGGCAATGGCCGCCGTCGAGGTCAAAGTCAGGATCCAGATGCCCGCGACGAGCGTGGCAGCCTGCACGTCGCGGCGGGCGACAAGGCGGTACACCGCATAGAAGAACCCGACCGCGAAGAGCGCGCCGGTCACCCAGTCGAGCTCGGGGTCGCCAGGAATATTCTGGGTCCAGCCGTAGTCCCCGTGCCAATTGAACATCAACATCATGTTCCACACGTTGTGCACGAACACGCCGAGCGGGCTGCCCACGATCGTGTTCTCCACGTTGGTAACCCGCGCCGCCGAGCGAGCGAAGAGCTCCTCGGGAAACTCGAGGGCGTAGCGCAACATGGGCAACCAGAGGATCAAGGCCACGCCGTAGGCTAAGACCGTATTCTGAATTAACGCGCGCCGCTCAGCTCGCCAGGCCCGGTCCCAGAGCAAGTAGGCCCCGATCACGAAGAGCACGAAGGCCGGCACCACGCGAAACGCGGTATAGCCGTAGAGGCCGCAACCCATCGCCAGGCCAAGCAGGAGAAAGTCATTGCGCTGCCGGCGCTGCAGGGCACGGTAGAGCAGGTAGAGGCAGATCGTCGCGAAGAGCGGGCTGAAGCTGGCGCGAAACGCCTGGCGGGCGATCCCGATGTCCCACCGGGAGATGGCCAGCAGAAAGGCAGCCACGAGCCCGACCGTAGGACCAAAGAGTCGCCGACCCAGCAGGTAAATAAATGGGATCTCCAGCGTGCTTACCACACACATGACGAGCTTAAGGGTGAGATACGTGTAGCCGAAGAACCCGGTCAGCAACGACGCGATGTAGAACTCCGTGCCTTCACGCCCCCCATTCCGAGGGAAGAAGACGTGAAAGTTGCCGCTCTGAATGTCCTGAATGTCGATGTACTTCTCTACGTGGTCACTTATCATCTCGTACGGCACGTCGTTGAGCTCGTTGAACCGGAAGAAGACGGCGATCAGCACGATCGCGAGCAGCGCGGCCGTCTGCCAACTCATGCGCGGATGGAGATCAAGCTTTGGGCTGCGCGAAAGCAGCGAGGGGGCACTTCCCCACGCGGGGACCCAGAAGAGATAGAAGACGCAAGCGACCGCGGCAAGCAGGGCGAGTATGCCGAACGGGCGAAAGCGGTTCCCGCCAGAGTCGAGCACGCCGGCGACAGCGAGCAGTGGAACGGCAACAGCCGCCGGAGTGAACCAGCGGCGAACGTCTCCCGACCACCCTGGCGAAACGGGGGAGGCAGGCGCAGCGTCGAGCTCCGAACCAGCGAGGAGCGTGCCCGACGCTCCGGCATTGCGGATGAAACGCACAAAGGCGAAGAGTGCGACCGCGTAGACCAGCGTGCCGTCGATCCATGACGTGCCACCATTGAGGAGCCGCTGGCCGATCAGGGCAAGGGCAATGGTGGCGAAGAGCCAGCGGCGTGGATCGGACGGCGCGCGCTGGACGTTGGGCCTCCGCGTCGCCGGGCGCGGAGCGGCTGCCATCGTCGGGGTGACGCTCGCTGTTTCAGTCATGACCCCGCCCTCGCTCAGGGCAGATCGGGCGCGTCGCCCGGGTCACCATAGCGCTCGCGCGCCGCAACGATGATGCGGGCGGCGGCCTCGGCGTCTTCCCAGCCGACGACCTCAGTCAGCTTCTCTTCCAGCGTCTTGTACGTCTGGAAGAAATACTCGATCTCACGGAGCCAGTGCGGATCGAGCGCACCCAGGTCACGGATGCTTTGAAAACGCGGGTCGACGTGCGGTACGGCAAGGATCTTGTGGTCGCGGCCCTTGTCGTCGGTCATATCCAACACGCCGATTGGGCGACAGAGGATGTGGCAACCAGGAAAGGTCGGCTCGTTCACGACCACCAGCGCGTCGAGCGGATCGCCATCCTCGCCAAGCGTCTGGGCCACGTACCCGTAGTCGGTCGGGTAGTGGACAGACGAATAGAGCACGCGGTCGAGGACGAATACACCGCGCTGCTTGTCGAACTCGTACTTGTTCCGGCTGCCGCGCGGGATCTCGACGACGACTTCAATAGTGTCCAGAACCATAGCGCAAGTGTATCGCTTCGAGGGTCAACCCCGGCCACCGGGGTGCCTATCGACGGACGCCGCACGGCTGGCGCATCATGTGGCCACGCTGGGTGCGTGCGAAATGAATGATGGAGGAGCCTGCCCCGACCGGCGGTTGCGACGCAGCTTTCGCTGGTACATCTGGGCCTTGCTGGCTCTGCAGAAGCAAACCATTGGGGACGAGGGTCTGGACGCGCGGCACCGGTAACGTGAGCGCGTCGCCAATTCACCGTCGAATCCCGAGGCCGTCAGTTGTGCCCGGGGATCCTCAGTTGTGAATGTAGATCGTCGTTCCCACACCGGCGAAGTTCCAGAAGAACTCCGAGTCGGCGAGGTTCATGCCCAGACACCCATGGCTGCCGGCGTAACCCCAGTTGGCATACCAGTAGTTGTAGTGCAGCGAGGCGCCGTCGCCCGTGAAGTACTGCGTGTTCAGGACGTGCTCCAGATAGTACCCGCCGGGCGCGTTGCGCGGGATGGCGGGGAAGATCGTCTCGCTGTTCATCGTCTCGTCGGCGACGCGCCTCAGGATCTGAAAGATGCCGGTCGGCGTCTGATTCGCGGTCGTTCCTTTGACGGCGAGCGCGGCATAGACCGGGCGATCACCCTCGTACGCGGTGACCATGACTGGCTCCGTGAGGTTCGCGTCGATCCAGCGGCCAGTAAATGTCCGGCTGGGCAGATCGGGCGTGCGGACGCTCTGCGCTGGCACGTACGAGCCAGCGTCGAGGTGGTACCAGCGGGTGCCATCGGCGTCGATGAGCTCACCCTGCACCGTTACCGGGGTATTGGTGTTCACGCGGTCGAGCGAGAAATAGTTGGCGCGGTCCGGCTTCTCATAGAGATCCACGTTGCCGACGATACGGCCGGGCAGCGCGAGGGTCTGGTCGTCGGGCGGCGGGCCCTCGAAGTAGTCGGGCGGCGGGGGGCCAACCGGGCCGAGGCTATCGAGATCGATCCAGCCATAGCCGTTCGTGCGGGGATCCACGGTCAGGGCACGGCTGCCCTCCGGCGGTTGGATCACTTGCAGATAGCGCCACTGCGGAATGCGTCCCCACGCCGAGGCATCCGATGCGGGGCTGGACCAGGCGATCGCCGGCCGGTCGGTCATGACCCAGAACACCTGGAACGCTGGCACGGGCGGATCGAGCAGGTCGGCGAGCTCCTGGTCGGTCGGCGCCGCAATGGGCCCGACTGCCAGGGCATCGATCCAGGCATCATTCTGAGTGAGTGAATTGGTTACGTAGAGCCGCGCGCCCTGCTGTGGCTGGAGCACCTGGAGCGGCACGCCAACCGGCGCCGAGCCGAGGGACTCAGCCTCATCTGAGGCTCCGGTCCAGAAGGTCGTCGCCGTGTAGGCCGCAACCCAAAATGGTTCGAAGTCGCTCGAATTCTCGACCACGGGGGCGGGAGACGGCGCCACGGCGGGCAGGACTGCCGGCTGCGTGACGGGCGCCGCGGTCGGAGCTGCGGCCGGTGTCGCGATCCGGACCGGCTGCGCCGGCTGCACGATCGTCGCGGTAGGCCCAATTTGCGCCGATCGAGCACCCGCGTTGGGTGCCTCTTGGGCGAATACTGGCCAGGCCAGCGCGAGGAGGGCGACGAGGGTGGTGGCGATCGAGATGAGCTGGAACGCAAGCCTTCGTCGAGCCAAGGGGCAGCCTCCAACGCCGAGTCTGGGCAAGCGACACTACAGAAGAAGGAGTACTTCGCGGACGTCAGCTAATAGTAACAAACACGTCAATGCCAAAGTGCGCGAACGCGCCAAAATGCGCTACCACAATTACGCAGCGCCGTGAGTGCCGGACGCATGTGACTCGCGCGAACTCCCTCCAGCACGACGACGAGGGCCGCTCGCCGCGGGGCGAGGGGGCCTCGTGGGGG
>JAXDLH010000339.1:0-11828 GCA_034666705.1 Chloroflexota bacterium | reverse complement strand
CCGCGGCCGCGCGTAGCCGCGGTGACGCGCAATCCCGCGGAGCCCCATCGGGAATGCATCTTCGATTGGAGGCCCTATTCGTGATTCGATTCGGACCCGCAGCTCATTTCATTCGTGCATGCCTCGCCGTAGGCGTGGCGGCCCTCGTCGCCGTGGCGACGCCGTTCTCCAGTGCCGCCGCACCTGTGGGACAGCCTCCGTCGACCTTTGCGGTCAACGTTTACGGGCTGAGCCCGGTCGAGGGCCAGTTCATGAATCGCGTCAACGTGGGGAGCTTCACTGACATTGCATGTATCCCCGCCTTTTTCAACGACATTCGCATGTACACCGGCACGATCGATTGGGGTGATGGTACGACGAGCCAGGCGGTCTTCGGTGGGGACTGCAACCTGACGCTCGTCCAGGGCAGCCACACCTACGCCGACGAGATGACGAACATCCATCTGGCCGTGAACGTAACGGCGACCCCGCAGCCCCCGCTCTTCTTTGGCAGCGTGCACACCGGTTTTGGCCTGGGTCAGAACTTCAGCGTAGCCGAGGGCGACGTGTTCATAGCGGCCGGCGGAGGTACGCTGAGCGTGAACGAGGGCACGGCGCTGAGCAACGTGCAGCTCGGGGTCTTTACGAACACCGGCTACCCGCTGAACCCCGCGACAGGCTTCCTCGCCACGATCGACTGGGGCGACGGCACCGCGGTCGATACCACAGGCTCGCTCATCGGGATCGGTGCCAATAACACGAGCCCCTACATCCTGCGGGGCACCCACACCTATCGGAAAGAGGGCACCTATACGGCGAAGGCTACCCTCACCGACAAAGCGCCCGGCACCGCGACGGTGAGCGCGACCACGACCGTAACGGTCGCGGATGTGGACCGGCTCACCGGGACGCCCGTGGCGATCAGCGCGACTCCCGGCCAGTCGTTCACCGGACCGGTGGCGACTTTCACCGATAGCTATACGGGCGCGATCCCCGCAGACTTCACGGCCACGATCGACTGGGGTGATGGCAGCGGGGTTGTGACCAACACCTCTGCCGGCACCATCACGAGCAGCAACGGGGTTTTCACGGTCACGGGTACGCACATGTACCAGAGCGGTGGGAGCAGCGCGCCGCGGCAGGTCGTGGTCAAGGTGAGCCACAATGGTACGGTGGCGCTGACAGTCAACAGCACCGCGGGTGGCACCCTTGCCGGGGGAAGCAGCGCCGCGGGCGGCAATTCCGTAGGGACAGCGCCAGCGCAGGTGACGCCGCCGAGCACCGGTGGCGGGAGCACGACAGGGACGGGCAACGGCGCAAGCACCACCGGCACGGGTAGCGGATCTGGCACGCCGGCGGGCGGCACGACTGGAACCACGCCGCCTGCCATCCCCCTGAGTGCGGCGGTGGCAGGAACCTTCGTGCAGCATCTCTACGTCGACCTCCTGAATCGCCCGCCGAGCGACACAGAAGCCAGCACGGCGGTGGCCTCCTTGACGGCCACTACGAACGGCCAGAGCCCGTCGCAACTGGCCCTGACCCTCCTGGCAACCAGCGAGTATCAGGGAGACCTGGTGGCGGCCTTGTACAACCGCTACCTCGGACGGTCGCCGAGCGGCGATGAGGTGGAGGCTGCGGTGAGCGCCCTACGCAGCAGCGACCCGACTGCCCATATGAGCGACGAAGGTCTCATGGCCACGATCCTGGGCTCGGACGAGTACTTCACCGCGGTGGGTGGTACCAACGACGCCTTCCTCGCTAGCGTCTACGATGCGCTACTGGGCCGGGCGCCCTCGGACGCGGTAATGTCGGCCACCCTGCTGAGTCTGACAAATGGCACGCTGACGCGGTCGACAGTAGCGAGCACGCTGCTGGGCGGCGGCGAGTATCGGACGGTGCTGACCAATCGCTTCTACCTTCGCTTCCTCGGCCGCGACGCGACCGACGACGAGAAAGCGGCGGGCAGCGCCGTGCTGGCTGGCGTCGGCGGCACGGATGAGCAGCTCATTGCCTTGATCGTCGCCTCGCCGGAGTATCTGGCAAAGTCATAGCTCGCGACGCATGCAGCATCCGGAGGTGCGCCCGGATGCTGCATGCGTGAGGACCTACCGGAGGCCCGCCCCCGATGCATCGGGGGCGGGCCTCCTGCGTACTGTGCATGAAGTCATTGACCAATTATCGCAGTCAGCGCATAATATCTTTGATCCCGAGCGATGTGTGCGTGCCACATATGCATGCTGACCGCGCTCGTCGGCGACCATGCGATGCTCCTCGGGGGCTGATCTTGAATCGGAGGTCCGACACGTGAAACGACGCGGACTCGCAGCCCTCTCCATTCGCGCCGGCCGCGTGGTATGCGCCCTGGCGCTGGCAGCGATGGCCTTGCCACTCAGCAGCCTACCGGCGAGTGCCGGATCAATTACCTTCCCCGTCACTGTCTACGTCCTCCCCAACGTGGTGGAGGGCCAGGTGCTCGGCAACGTCCAGGTTGGCAGTTTCACCGACCCCAACTGCGCTAATCCTACGACTCAGACGCCCGGCTCGCCCGGAACGATTGCGAGATACACCGGGACGGTCGACTGGGGTGACGGCGTCATAAGTACCGCGACGTTTGGGGGGACCTGCCAGCTCACGCAGATCCAGGGAACCCACACCTACACGGACGAGATGACCGGGATCCATCTTACGTTGCGGGTCACCGATACGGGAACGAACCCGAGCCGCACTGGCTTTGGCCTCGGCCAGAACTTCAATGTGGGCGAGGGCGACACCCTTTCCGGGTCGGGCGCGAGCGCGATGAACGCAAACGCGGGCACCGCCCTCACCAACGCGGTGCTGGCGACGTTCACCGATGGCGGCTTTCCGCTCAACGTCGCGACGGACTTCAGCGCCACTATCGACTGGGGCGACGGCACGCCGCTCGATACCAGCGGCAACGTGAGCGGGATCGGCGCGAACAACAGCAGCCCCTTTGTGGTGAAGGGTACCCACACGTACCGCACGGGCGGCACGTATGCCGTCAAGGTGACTATGACGGATGACCCACCCGGCACGGCGACCGCATTTGCCACGACCAGCGTGGTGGTTGCGTCGGTGGACCGGCTGACCGGCACGCCCGTGGCGATCAGCACCGTGGCGGGCCAGTCGTTCGTCGGGGCTGTTGGTACCTTTATCGATACGTACACCGGCGCGATCCCGGCGGACTTCACCGCGACCATCGATTGGGGCGACAATACCGGCACCAGCGTCGGAACGATTACCGGCGGTAACGGCAGCTTCACCGTCAGTGGCGCCCATACGTATGTAACGCCGACTGCGGCTGGCAGCACTCGCCCGGTGATCGTGCGAGTCAGCCAGAATGGTGCAGTAGTCCTGACGATCAATAGCACGGCCACGGTGGCTCCTGCGGCGGGCTCGTCGACGGCGACTGGCGGCACGAGCTCCAGCACGACGCCTCCCGTCGTGACCCCGCCGAGCACGACTGGCGGCGGGACCACAGGGACCGGCACTGGCGGCAGCACGACCGGCACCGGTACCACTGGTACTGGTGGCACGCCTGACGGCGGAACGACGGGTGGGAGCGCTCCCGGCGGCACGACCGGCGGTACCCCCACGGGCGGCACCGCGCTGCCACCGGAGCCAACCTTCACCAGCGATAACCAGCGCTTTGTGTACCACCTGTACGTCGACCTGCTGGCCCGCGTGCCCGATCAGGGTGGGTGGGACTCGCTGACGACGGCGCTGAACGGCGGCACGTTGACGCGTACGCAGGCGGCGCAGGCTCTCCTGACCAGCGCCGAGTATCGCGGGGATCTGATCAACGGCGCCTACCAGAGCTTCCTGAAGCGAATCGCCGACCCCGATGGCTTCAGCGCATTCATGAGCGCCCTGAATGGCGGGACAACCGCCGAGCAGATGAAGGCAGCGATTCTCGGCTCGCAAGAGTACTTCGCGCTGCATGGCAGCTCGAACGACCGCTTCGTGGCCGATATGTACCAGGATCTGCTGGGCCGCGCTGCCGATGCTAGCACGGCGGCCAGCTTGCTCGGCATGCTCGCGGGGGGCAGCTCGCGGGTCGACGTCGCGATGGCGGTGTTGACCAGCACGGACTATCAGGCCACCTTCGTGAACGGGCTCTACCAGAAGCTGCTCGGCCGGCCGGCCGGCCCGACAGAGCTGAGCGCCGACGTCAGCACGCTGCAAAGCGGCGGCACCGATGAGCAGGTGATCGCGGGGATCGTCTCCTCGCCGGAGTATTTCGCGAAGCCCTAGCCTCGCATTTCGCATCGACCCACAGGCAGCCAATCCGTCCCGGACGGATTGGCTGCCTGTTCTTTTTGGCCATTTCTGACTCCTCGGGGGAGATCCGGCTGCTCAACGGGGTTGCGCAAGCAGGGCCGGAAGGTCTAGACAGAAGATAGGACCTGCACATCGGGGCGTGAAGATCGCGACGCGGGGTTTGCTGGCATGAGCGCACGCGAGCGGGCGCGGCTGTTCCAGACCGCTTTGTTGGATGCGGTGGCTTGCTGCCCCACGAACGATGAGCCGCCGGTGGTCGTGCGCCACTACCTGCGTGGTGAGCAGCTCATGCTGCAAGGCAAGCCGGCCACGAGCATCGTCGCGCTGCGGATCGGCTTCGTGAAGCTGCTGCGCGGTCGGAGTGGCGGCGGTACGCTAGTCGGCATTCGGGGCCCCGGGGAGTGCCTCGGCGAGGCGAGCGTGCTCGATGGTCGCCCCTACGTCGTGACCGTGATTGCCCTGGAGCCTGTCCAGGCCTTCGAGCTCCCCCGCCAGCTAGTCGCCGACATATTGCGCGGCCAGCCCGAGTTGATGCAGCTCCTCCTGCGCACGCTGGCCAGTCTGCAACGCGAGGGTTGGCGATTTGCGGCCGATCTCGCCTGTCTGGATCTGTGCGAGCGGCTCGCAAGCCAGCTCCTCACGATCGCCGAAGCGCACGGGACGCCTGAGGGGAAGGCGATCGCGCTGCCCCGCTTCACGCAGGAGGATCTCGGTGCCATGATGGGCGCCAGCCGCGAGACCGTCTCCAAGCATATGCAGCGGCTCCTCGCGAGCGGTGCACTGGAGCGTCATGGCCGCCGGATCGCCGTGGTTGACGTCGAACGCTTGCGCCGCGCATGCCGCAAGGAGTCCCGGGCCCCGCGCGCGCGCAGTCGGATCGCCTGAGCGCCGCGGCCTCCCCGTTCGCGCCCTCGAACTGCGACGAGCCGCAACACTCAAGCTGATATCATTACATGTATGTCACATATTGGTGAAGTTCGCAGGCCGAGATGGCTGCGGCTTGCCGCGGTGCTGGATGGTACTATCCCGCGGCCGGGCGGAGCCAGCAAAGTGATCAGCGCGGGCACGGGTGCGGCAGGCCTCAGTGTCCGTCAAGAAGCGAAGCAGCGTTCTCCCCGCCGCGCGCCGCTCACCACACCGGGCAGCGCCCTCGCGGTCATGATGCTCGTGCTGCTCGGTGCCCTGCTGGCCGACTATGCGGCGCCGCTGCCATTCGTGATGACGCCACTCTACGCCGTGCCGGTGCTCATCGCCGCCCGCGTCTTTACTCCGGCGCAAGTGGCGGTGGTTGGCATAATCGCCATCCTGGTGAATGTGGTCGCGGCGCTCGCCCAGGGTACGCCGCTCGCGGTCGGTTTGCTCTACGACGTCGGGCTCGCGCTCACCACGGCGCTAGCCGTCATGCTGGCTCAGCAACGACGGGTGGCCGCGCGCCACGCCGAGGAGGCCGATGCCGCCCGCGCAAAGCTGGAGCGGTTCGTCGGTATGGTGGCGCACGACTTGAAGAGCCCGCTGACGGTGCTCGCCGGCTATACCCAGCATTTACAGCGGGGCTGGTCGACTGCGAGTCCGGAGGCGGTCGAGCGCGGGCTGGCCAGCATCGAGTCGGCCACGGCGCGCATGCGGCGGTTGACCGACGACCTGCACGACACCACGCGACTGCTCAGTGGGCAGTTTGAGGTGCAGCCGGTCGCTATGGACCTGGTGCCGCTGACGCGCCAACTGCTGGAGCAGCCGGACGGGGCGGCGTCGACGCCCCGGCTGCTGCTTGACGCGCCGGAGCAGATGATGGGGCGGTGGGACCCGGAGCGGATCGCGCAGCTGCTCACCAATCTCCTGAGTAACGCGGTGAAGTATGCGTCCGAAGGAGCCGAGGTACGGGTGGGTATCGAGCCGATGCCGTACCTCGTGCGGCTCAGTGTGGCAGATCAAGGCCCCGGCATCCCCGAGGATCGCCTGAGCGAGCTGTTTCAGCCGTTCTCCCGGCTGGATCGTGCATCGCGGATCGCAGGAACCGGCCTGGGCCTGTACATCGCGAAGGGGATCGCGGAGGCGCACGGTGGCTGCATTACTGTGGCGAGCACGCCGGGCCACGGCGCGACCTTCGTGGTCGAGCTGCCCTATGAGCCGCCGCCCACGGCCTGAGCTCGGCGAATGCGACGTCCTGAGGCACGAGCTACCGGGGATCTGCAAAGAAACCCAATGCCGTTCGCTTGAGCTGGTCCCTCGTGGAGCCATTCTCGGGTCGCACGAAGGCTGGCGCCTCGTGCGCCGACGCCCAGTGGCCGTCGTTCCCATACCGCCAACGTCGATTTCTCGCAATCCCCGAGGCGGGGCGATGGCACGTCTCTACGGGCTGACGGCGGCGGCGAGGCTGTGGCGACCGCCTGCGGCGAGGAGTACCACCCCAGCGGGTGTGGCCGAGGTCTGGCTGCCGGTCGCCAACGTGGTGCCCGCGCGGTTGAGGCCCGCCACCGGCTGCGCCAGGCGCGCGCGCTGGTCGGGCGGCGCAGGGCTGATGCCGAGCTGGCCGGCATCGTTGCGGCCCCACGCCCACACACTGCCGCGTGCGTCAAGTGCGAGGCTATGCGCGCCGCCCGCGGAGACCAGCGTAACGTCGGTCAACGGCGCGCCGGAGCTCTGTACCTTCACCGGGCCCCGGGCCGTGCGTGTGCAATCGGTGGCCGCCTGGCACGTATCGGGGATGAGCGGCGGGTCGAGGCCGAGCTGACCATCGGCGGCGGCCCCCCATGTGTAGACCTGCCCTCCGCGCACGGCGAGGCTGTGCCGGGCGCCGGCCGCGATGCCATTGACGCCGGTGAGCGGGGCACCGGCGGAGCCATTGAAGACCTGGACCGGCGTAGCGCTGCTGCGGGCGGCCGCCGGATCGTTGCTGCCGAGCTGCCCCCAACTATTATCGCCCCAGGCCCAGACACTGCCGTCTTGCTTGATCGCCAGGCTGTGCTGCCCGCCCGCCGCAATGGCGCCAGCGTTGGTGAGGCCAGGTACCTGCACGGGTCGGGGGCAGGGATTGCACCCCGTGGCGCCGAGCTCGCCGGAGTCGTTGCGGCCCCATCCCCAGACGGTGCCATCCCGTTTGAGCGCGAGGCTATGATCGCCCCCGGCGGCAATGGCCAGTACGTCGGCCAGGTCAGGAATCGTGGTGGCGGTGTCGCGGCCCTGCTGGTCGCCGAGGCCGAGCTGGCCCGCGCTGTTGCCGCCCCAGGCGACGACCTGGCCGGTGCCGAGCAGGGCGAGGCTATGCGTTGCGCCCGCGGCTGCGGTGACCGCGCCGAGTACGCGGCCAGTGGGCTGCGTACCCTCGAGGCTCTGGACGGCCGCCGGGGTCGGGCTGTCCGCCGGCGGGTTATGGCTGCCGATGCCAAGCTGGCCGGCGTCGTTCGCGCCCCATGCCAGCAGCTCGCCGCTCGGTGCGACGACCGCCAAGCTGTGGCGATCGCCGGCGGTAATGGCGACGATCGTGGTGAGCGGCACGCTGGCCGGCGCGCTGCGCGACACGCGGGAGCGGTCGCCCACCTGACCCGCATCGTTGGCGCCCCAACCGAGCATCAAATCGGCGACGGAGGGCACGGCACGGGCGCAGATCGCGTAGACCGAGCCGCTGAGCGAGACCCCTCCGGAGAGGTCGGTCTCCGGCGGGCCGGCAGCCCAACCCTGCGGACGGCCAGTGATCGGGCTGGAAGCCCAGAAGGTGCCGGTCGGGGCGGAGCCGTCTAGCGTGGCGGCGTCGTACCCGCCGCCGACCACGACGTCACCGACGTCGCATATGGCAGCGCCACCGGCGGCCACAGGGCCGGTCGGCGCGTACGCCGCTTGCTTCCAGGTCACGGGGCCAATATCCGCGCTGCACACGGCGAAGCCGGTTACAGTGAGCGCGAGGTTCGGGTCGTTGTTCGTCACGCCGATCTCCCAGCCATTGGTTGGGGAGCCGTCGGATTTGATCGGGTGACTGGCCCAGACCGAGGGCGGAGCTGCGGCCACGAGGCCGGCGTCGAAACCGCCGCTCACGACGTTCTCGCGGGCGTCGCAGAACGCGTCGATGACAGCACTGCCGCCCGGCTCTACGATGGCCGAGCCACTATGGTAGGCGGGCTTGTTGGTACTCATGTCGCAGATCACGTACGGCTGCAGCGCGATTGGCCCCGAGCTCGAATTGGAGAGCGTGATCTCCCAGAGCGCGCGGGTAGGCTCGGAGCGGCCGCCCGGTCGGTTCTCGCTGATGCCGAAGCCGCCGGCTGGGCTGATCCAGTAGCCGCCACCGACCAGGTACCCGGGGTCGCACTCGCTGCTCACATTCGTCCCATCGCCGGCGGCGATGATCAGCGGGCGGCCCGGGCGCAGGATAATGGCGGGGCCCACCGCGGCGTCGACGATGGGCAGAGTGCTCGGTCCAATCGCGCCGCACAGCGTCGCCGCGACGGTGAGCATGGCGAGGGCCACGTGGGCGATGCGGTCGCGACGCACGCGTCGAATCCGGAAGTGGGGCATGCAACTCTCCTCCCCTGCCCCTATTGTGGCACGGTGGGCGAGGACGCAGCCCTCATCCTCCTCCATCTCCCGCACGCGGACACGCGGAGATGCGCCGAGCGTTCGGGAGATGTAACGCCGTAATGGCCTGGCTCAAGAGCCGTAACTCCTGAGCAGCAGGATGGTCAGCGCCAGATCACCCGCCGCCTTCCATCTCCAAGGCCGCCTGCGTATACTGCGCTGGCGGCTTGGCCGCGGTTCCAGGCGTGCTGCTGGGCGTCCGGTGAGGATCGGTTTGAACCACTTCAATGGCAAAGTCGTCGTAATTGGACTGGCGCTCCTCGGCCTGCTGTGCGTGGTGGTGGTCGGCGGCGCGCTGGCATTCCTCGAGACCTTCAAGATTCAAGGCACCGCGATGGAGCCAACGCTCCACAATAATCAGACCCTGCTCATCAATCGCGCCGCGTTCCGGTCCGGCGGACCCGCCCGGGGCGACGTCGTGGTCTTTCACTACCCCGTGCAGCCGGCGAACATTTTCATCAAACGGATCATCGGCGTGCCGGGTGACACCATCGACGTCCGTGCGGGTCAGGTCTACGTGAACGACCTGCTCCAGAACGAGCCCTACGTGAGAGACCATCCCGTCTATGAGGGCCAATGGGTTGTGCCCCCGGCAAGCTATTTCGTGCTCGGCGACAACCGGCCGAATAGCAGCGACTCCCACGTCTGGGGGTTCGTTCCCGCCGCCAACCTGATCGGCAAAGAATTGTTCGCCCTATGACCAGTGTGGGGGCCTGGCGGCCGCTTCCTCCGAGCTGGTAGGGGACGAGGTTTCAACGGAGACCGCCCACCAGCCACATCGCCCGGGTTATCGCCAGTTGGTCATCGGCCCAACTGATCGTAGAGGCGAGCTCGTAGATGATCCCTCGGTTGGGGGCCGCAGTGCCCTGGTCTGCCATCGGATTCGGGTTGGTGCCATAGCCGGAAGCCGTCTCCCTCGCCCGCGCGCAGGCAGCCAGGAATTCTTCCCGATTGACGCATCAATGATGCAGATTCAGGTCCATACCGTTCTCCTCTGCAGCCTCAGGGAGGGGATCAACCTATGCTCCGGGAGCACCCATCGGTCAACCTTTGTCATCGCGCCCTCGCGGGAATAGCGAATACTGCGAGAACTGACCTGCTACCAATTCGCAATGGCAATGGACCGCAGGCGGCGGCTACGTCCGCAGAAAGTGGGGCATGATGGGGCCGACGGAGGTGAACTCCACGGCCAGGCGACCGTTGCTCAGGTCGCGGAAGCCCGACACGCGCCCCATGAAGGTGAAGGCGCCGATCTGGCTCTCCGGCTCGGCCGGGTCGAGCACACAGATCAGCTCGCGCTGCTCGTTCTCGGCGTCGCGGACCCACGGCTCATCGTCCGGTCGGATCAGCACCAGCGCGCTCAGTTGCGGCAGACCGATGTCAACCGCGCTGTGCTGGCGCTCCTCGCTGAAGCCGAACGCAATGACGTCGTATGGATTGCCGGCGTTCACGGCGAGGGTGGCGCCGGCGGGACGGGACGAGGCGGGATCGGGGCGGCTAAAAGCGCTCATCGAGCCATTGTAAGGGGATCGCGGCTTCCGGAACCGAAGCGCGACCGTCGAGGTACCATCTCAAGCGTACGGAGTGTCAGCAGGAGCGCGTAGCGATGATGGACGGGGATAGCGAGCTGCGGCCGGCGGGCCCGGGACTGATCGACCTGCGCAGCGACACGGTGACGCAGCCGACGCCGGCGATGCGTCGGGCGATGGCCGAGGCCGAAGTTGGCGACGACGTCTACTACGAGGACCCCACGGTGAACCGGCTGCAAGAATTGGCGGCCGAGCAGCTCGGCAAGGAGGCGGCGCTGCTGGTGCTGAGCGGCACGATGGGCAACCTCGTCTCGCTGCTCACGCACTGCGGGCGCGGCGAGGAGGCGGTCCTCGGCGACCATTCGCACACCTTCTTGTTCGAGCAGGGCGGCACCTCTGGTGTGGGCGGCATCCACCCGCACCTCGTGCCCGATGGGCCCGACGGCCGCTGGGATCTGGCGGCGGTGGAGGCAGCGATCCGTCCCGACGACGAGCACGTGCCGCGCACGCGGGTCATCTGTCTGGAGAACACCCATAACGCGGCGGGTGGCTGCGTGTTGCCGCCTAACTACCTGGCGGCGATCGGTGGCATCGCCCGCGCGTACGACCTGAAGGTGCACGTGGATGGCGCCCGCATCTTCAACGCGGCGGTGGCGCTCGGCATCCCGGCAGCGGCGCTGGCGCGCGATGCGGATTCGCTGACGTTCTGTCTGACAAAGGGGTTGGCCTGCCCGGTTGGCTCGCTGATCGTGGGCGATGCGGCGTTCATCGCCGAGGCGCGCCGCAACCGGAAGATCCTCGGCGGTGGGATGCGCCAGGCGGGCATCTTCGCGGCCGCGGGCATCGTGGCATTGAACGAGATGATCGAGCGGTTGGCGGAGGACCACGCGAACGCGCGGCGGCTGGCAGAGGGGCTGGCCGACGTGCCGGGCATTGTCGTCGACCCGGCGGCCGTGGAGACGAACATCGTCTTCATCGAGCTGGAGGACCGTCGCATGGCGCCGCTGGAGCTAGCGGCGCGGCTGCGGGCGCACGGCATAGTGATCGGCGCGGCGCGCTTTCCACGCATTCGGCTGGTGACCCACTACGGGATCGAGGCAGCGGACGTCGACCGCGCGCTCCTGGCATTCGAGCGGGCGTTAGCGGAGGAGTGATTACGGCCGCTCGAGTTGCGTCAGTCGTTCGCTGCTGGTCAAGACCTCGTCCCAGTCGGCGCGGCGTGGCTCGATACCTAGCTCGGTGATGACCATCCGAATCGAAGCCGGCAGCGAAATGAAGCCCGTGGGAAGGTGCGCGCCAGCGAGGAGGGGCGTCACGTTAGACGCTGCTCCGAGGTGCAGGTGCGGGCTCCTGACGACGTTCTGCGCGCCGGGGTGCCAATGGTAGGCGAGCAACTCTCGGCCGTCACCATTGCTGAACTCGTAGAAGTACCCTGCATCGGCGACACGCCAG
>JAXDLH010000338.1:0-12718 GCA_034666705.1 Chloroflexota bacterium | reverse complement strand
TGACGTGGCCAAGGAGAGCGCGGCGAGCAATCGGTGGGTGGCGGGTTTACTCGGCCATGCGGCCCGCGATCGTTCATGAGACGATTGGAGGCCGCCACCCTGGTGCACGTTGGTAGGAACGGGAGGACGGGTGAAGCTGCGTGAGCTTGGCCGGGCAGGACTGCGCATCTCAGAGATCGGCTTTGGGTGCGGTGCCCAGGCTGGCCTGATGGTGCGCGGCGAGGCGCAAGCGCAGGCGCGGGCCATCGCGCGGGCGATCGAGCTCGGCATCAACTATTTTGACACGGCCGCCCAGTATGGCGACGGGCGTTCGGAGCAGAATCTCGGGCGCACGCTCCGCGACCTCAAGGCGGACGTGCACGTGGCGACGAAGCTGCAGTTTGGTCAGGCAGAGCTGAATGCCGGGAAGCATGCCGTGCGTGCGCTGCTCGACGCGAGCCTGAGCCGGCTCGGCCGCGATTCAGTCGACGTGCTCTACTACCACGGCCGGTTGCGGCGTGCGAGCGATGTCGGTGCGCGTGACCTGACCGCGGCTGATGCGCTCGGCCCGTTGCTCGCTATCTTCCGTGACTTCCAGCACGAGGGACTCACCCGCTTCATCGGCTTCACCGCCCTCGGCCAGACGGACGCGGTGCTGGAGGCGATCCGACCAGGCGCCTTCGACGCGATGCAGTGCTACGTCAACGCCGTTAACCCGTCAGCGGCCTATCCAGCGCCGTCGCAGTTTGGCCCGCAGGACCTCGGCGGCATACTGACGAAGGCTGCCAGTGTGGGGATGGGTGTCGCGGCGATCCGAATCCTTGCCGCGGGAGCGCTCGCGGCAACGGAGCGGCATCCGCTGTCCGGCGGCGGCAGTGGCCCGGCAATGGCGGGCGCAGATTACGCGACCGACGTGAGCCGCGCGGCCCGCCTCGAGCCGCTAGCGAAGGAGCTGGGGATCAGTATGGCGGAGCTGGCGATCCGCTTCGCGTTGAGCGTACCGGGTGTAAGTACGGCGCTGGTCGGCGTCTCGGACGTGACGCAGATCGAGTTTGCCGTCCACGCCGAGGAAGCCGGTCCGCTTCCCGACCACGTCGTCACACGCATCGTCGCCCTCAACGAGGACCCCGCGTAGGGGAACGCAGCTGGCGTAACGTCAAGCTTGCATGCGTAAACGCGTTGCACCCGGGGCAGGGTCGTTCGTTGGTGTCAGCGATCGGTTCCCGAGCTCGACGCGCGGCGGATCCTTCGACAGGCTCAGGATGAGCGGGGAACGTCTGCTGCTATGGGTAGGCGGATTCACCGAAGAAGTAGGCACCCGGGCCGGTGGGCGCCTCGGCGGGTTGGCCCCGGGGATAGAGCTTCCCGGCCGGGCGCTATTGACCGCGCGGCCGGGCTGGGGGTGGGACGATCGCGTCGATTGCCTGGAGGTCGTCGGGCGTCAGCTTCCACTCGATCGCCCGCACATTCTCTTCGACCTGCTCGGGCTTGGTCGCGCCTGCGATCACGCTGCTGACGAACGGCTGCGCCGCCAGCCAGGCCATCGCCAACTCTCCGGCGGTATGGTCGTGCTCGTCGGCAAATGCCGCGAGCGTGGCGACTCGCGCGTAGTTCTCGTCCGTCATCATCCGCGCGCCATTTCCCTGGCCACCCGTGAGCCGCGCCCCTTCTGGCCCCGCCTCGCCTTGACGATACTTGCCCGTCAGGAAGCCGCCGGCGAGTGGCGAGTAGGGAATGACACCGGCGCCGTACTTGGTGGCGATGGGGGCCACCTCGCGCTCGAGTTCCCGGTTCAGCAGGCTGTACTGGTTTTGCACAGAGACGAGCGGGTTCAAATGCTCGGTTTTCGTGATCCATGCAGCCTCGACCAGTTGCCAGGCCGCGAAGTTCGAGCAGCCGACGTAGCGCACGTCGCCATTGCGCACCAGATCGTCCAGGGCGCGCAGGGTCTCCTCGAGCGGTGTGGCTGAGTCCGGAAAGTGGATCTGGTAGAGGTCGATATAGTCGATGCCGAGCCGCTGCATACTGCCGTGCACCGCTTCCATGACGTAGCGCCGCGAGGCGCCGCGCCACAGCGGACCCTCGCCCATCGGCTGGGTGAACTTCGTGCCGATGACCAGATCGCGCCGATGATCTTTGATGGCGCGACCAATGAATTCCTCAGACTTGTGGTCGCCGTACACGTCGGCAGTGTCGATGAAATTGACGCCGAGATCGATCGCCTTGTTCACCACGGTCGCCGTCGCCGCGGCGTCGAGTCGGCGGCCAAAGTTATTCGTTCCGAGCCCGGCCAGCGAGACCTGCAGGCCCGACTTGCCGAGCGACCGATACTCCACGTTCTGCCTCCTTCACAAACCGCACGCGTGGGCGATAACTGCCGCGCTCAGGAACGCGCAGAGGCCACGACTCCATTCCCAATAATGATGGTGAGGGCGATGAGCAGATTCGCGACAGACAAGTCCTGGGCCACGGCGCCCTGGCACGTCGCGGGACTAGCGCATCGGTCCATTACGCATCGTTCAAGCGCCGGTGAGCGGTGGCCGGCGCTTGCGTCAAGCCTGAAAACAGATCGCATCCGATTACTAAACCAAAGCTACGATGAAACCGGCACTGATGCGGGCGTGATTTACGAGTGAAAGCTTGCGGCTTTCGCCTTGGCTTGAGTTTAGACCGGTGCTCTAGCGGGAGGCGCCGGATTCCTCGTAGCGATCGCCGGCGAACTTCCGCAGCCGTTGGAAATCGTGCTTGGCGTCGACCCAGCGAATCGTGCCGGACGACGAGCGCATGACCATCGACCGAGTGAGCGCACCATCACTGGTATATTGCACGCCCTTCAGGAACTCCCCATCGCTCACGCCGGTGGCAGCGATGAAAACGTTCTCGCCCGAGCAGAGGTCGTCCAGGGTGAGGAGCTTGCCGATGTCGATGCCCTCTTGTTCTGCCATCCGCCGGTCCGCGTCGTTGCGCGGCCAGAGGCGACCCTGCATGTCGCCGCCAAGGCAGCGCACCGCGCATGCCGTGATCACCCCTTCGGTCGCCCCCCCGATGCCGAGCAGCATGTCGATACCGGCGTGCTCCTCCATGGCAGATTGGATCCCCGCTGCGACATCGCCGGCGTCGATCAGACGAATCCGAGCTCCGATCTCACGCACGGCGCGGATGTAATGCTCATTGCGGTCCCGATTGAGAATGACGACGGTAATATCGCTTGGGTCGCGGCCGCTCGCGTCGGCGACGGCGCGGATGTTATCGGCGACGGGCGCGTCGAGGCTGACCTTGCCCGCGGCCTCGGGACCGACCACCAGTTTGTCCATGTACGGGACGTGGCTGAAGAACATCGTGCCGCGCTCCGCAAGTGCCACCACTGAGATCGCGCCGGGGAGTCCGTTGGCGCAGAGCGTCGTGCCGTCGACCGGATCGACGGCGACGTCGACCGCGGGCAGATTCCCATTTCCGATCCGCTCGCCGATGTAGAGCATCGGTGCCTCGACCTTCTCACCCTCGCCGATCACCACTGTGCCATCCATATCTACGGTCTGGAGGGCGAACCTCATAGCGTCCACCGCGACCTGGTCGACCATATTCTTGTCGCCGCGGCCTTGCCAGCGTGCCGCAGCGAGCGCGGCGGCCTCGGTGGCGCGAACGAGCTCGAGGGCGAGGTTCCGGTCGAGAGGGGTGTTCGGCATCGTTGCCTCTCCTATGCGGTGGTCGCCGTCCCGACGCAGGACGCGCGCCGTCAGCCCACGGCGCTGTGGGCGATCTCGATTATGCATCAGACGCGCAAGACGCGTGTTCTTTTGGCGTCCCGCGCTGCTTACGCTACAGTTTTCAGTCGATTATGGTGCGGCAGCGCGCGTCAGGCTATGGCGAGGTTGGGCGCGACGTCGGCCATCAGTCCTGTTCGCGCGCCATGCGCGTAGCGGAAGTAGCCCGCGCTGGCGATCATCGCGGCGTTGTCGGTGCAGTATTTCAAGGCGGGCAACCGCACCGGCACTGGCGAGCGATCCTGCACGGCTTTGCGCAGCGCGGAGTTCGCTGCCACGCCGCCAGCCAGGGCGATCTGGCGCGCCCCATATTGCGCCGCGGCCTGGACAGTCTTCGCCGACAGCACGTCCGCCACCGCCTCCTGGAACGCGACGGCCACGTCGGCTACGGGCACCTCGCCCGCAGGGAACGTCTCGACGAGCCGCAGGGCGGCGGTCTTGAGCCCGCTGAAGCTGAAATCGTAGCTGTCCTTCATCCAGGCGCGAGGCAGTTGGAAGCGCTTGGGATCGCCCTGCTCGGCGGCCTTCTGGATAATTGGCCCGCCAGGAAAACCAAGCCCAAGGATGCGGGCAACCTTGTCGAACGCCTCACCTGCCGCGTCGTCGCGGGTGCGGCCAAGGCGGACGAGGTTGCCGTGGTCGCGCATCAGCACCAGGTCCGTGTGGCCTCCGGATACCACGAGGCACAGCAACGGGAACTCAGGCGCAGGAGGATTGTTCGACTCTTCTTGGGCTGTCCCAAGCCAGTTGGCATAGATGTGCCCTTCGAGGTGATTGACACCGACGAACGGCAGGTCGCGGGCGTAGGCGATCGCCTTGGCGGCGTTCAGGCCGATCAGCAGCGAGCCAGCGAGGCCAGGGCCTTGCGTCCCGACGATCACGTCGAGGTCGCCCCAATCCACCTCCGCCTGCGCCATCGCTTCGCGCACGATCGGTACCACCGCCTGGACGTGGGCGCGTGAGGCGACCTCCGGTACGATGCCGCCGTACTGTTGGTGGAGCGGAATCTGGCTAGCGACCGCATTGCCTTCGATCCAACGGCCATCGCGAACCACCGCCGCCGCAGTCTCATCGCACGAGCTTTCAATAGCTAGGACTCGGGTCACCGGATCTCCAAACGCCCCAGCCGCGACGGCAGGCATGGGGAATACTTGCGAACGCTTATTGATCCATTTCTACCAGAAGCACCGCTTGCGGCGTCAAGACGCGGAGCTCGCCGGCCGCGGTGTCGACGTGGAGACTCACCGCGTTGCGCATCATGTCGGCCGGCAGCACGTACTGGCGCACGTAGGCGCCGTCGACCGTCAGCTCCACCACGCGCGCTTGCGTGGGCTCCAACACCCACAACCGGTCGACTCCTTCGCTGGCGAAGAGCGCGACTGGCGCCGTAAGCGGCCCATCCGGGATGGTGCCGTCGAAGGGCAGCGCAGCTCCCCCGGGCGCGAGCTTGGCGATCCGCCCCCGGGGCAAGAGGACAAACAGGTTCCCATCGGTTGCGAGGTCGAGGGCCGCACCAAGGTCGAGGTCAGGCGTCGAGGCAGCCGCAACCTTCGAGCCCGCTCCCGGCTGCCGCGCCGGGTAGCTGAGCACCTGCTGGCGTTCCGCGTCGATCACATACAGGGTGTCGAACGTCGCGGCCGCCGCGCCGAGCCGCTGCCACGAGCCGCTGTCGGGCGGGATCCAGCGCTGAACGGGAGTGCCTCGGGGGCCTACGCTGATGATCGTCCGCACATGATCCAGGAGGAGCAACATCCCCTGCGTATTACTGCCGCGCGGTGGAGACCACGCGGTGGAGACGAGCTTGCCGAGCGGTGCGTTGCTTACCACCTCGGGTGGGCGAAGCGCTGGCTCGAGCCGCGTGCCAGTCTCATCAGTCCGGTACAGCACTTGGGTGCCCGAGTCGAAGACGAAGAGCTCGTCCTCGCCGCGCCACACCCCGACCGGGCGTGCCTCCGGGCTTACGGGCACCGGAAACCGCCGCACGGCGCTGGCCGCCACGCGCACGACGTCGAGGACGCTGTCCCGTCGATCCTGCGCTTCCACCAGGAGCGTCTGGGCTGCCTGGTCGTGCGGGGCCAGCGGTTGAAGGATGGCGATGGCGCGGTCAAGCAGCCCCGCGGCCACGGCCGGATCGGGATTGCTCTGCGCTTCCTCCATGATCCGCCCCGCGTCCGCCACCGACTGGCCGGCTCCGCCGGGCGGCAGCATGCCACGCAGCAGCACGACTGCCACGACGAGCAGCAGCGCCAACGGCACCAGCGGCAAGAGTCGTACCCAACTGCCCGAGCGCGCACGCCCGGCCGGTGGTCGCAGCACGCCGCGGTCCGACGAGTCGTCGGGCTCGTCGGCTTCGTGTTCTTTGGCGCGCTCTTTGACGTGGCTCGCATTCGCGTCGTCGCGTGGGAAGGAGATTGGCGTTGAGGCGCCGGCCGATGGTTCGACTGTGAGGGCTGGTGACCCTCCGGGCACGCCGGGCGACGTGGGGGCAGACGAGGGGACGATCAAATCCTGGGCAATCGAGGGCTCGATTACGAGCGTTCGATTGCGCGCTGATTGGTCGGGGCGCGGCAGATCGTCCGGTTCAATTGAACGCCCAACCGTTGCCGTGGTCGATGTTGGCTGCCTTGGAATCGACCTCGCCACTGGTTCAGACTTCGCCATCTCCGGGGCGCGGCGAGTGATAGTCGCCGCCGATGCGCGCTCGATTGCCCAGGATTGCCAGCGTGTGTCGTCTATCGCGTCGTCCGGTCGAGGCCGCCAGACCACGAGTCCGCTCGTCGCGACGGGCACCGTGCCGAGGAGGCTCGTGATACTCGTGAGGTCGCGGGGGCCATGCAGTGCGGCGACGAGTTGCGCCTCGTCCAGGTCAGCGATCGTGACGCCCGGCAGCAGGAGCGCGCAGCTTCCTGGTTCCAGCGTAAGCAGCTCGCTCGTACCGTGCGGCGCCGCGCCGGCGCCAAGCTCGGGCGTGGCCTCCGTGGGCTGCGCCACCGCAGGGTCGCCGGAGTGGGCCCACGAGCCCGCTTCGTCGACTGCGCCGACCAGGGTCGCGCCGGTTCGCGCGATGTAGAGGCTGTCCCCCCGGGCTGTGGCCACGATGGCGGACGCCACGACGCGATGCTCCGGCAATGCCAACGCGTTGCGGGCGGCGAGCGCCTCATGCCCGGCGAGCAGAGCTCGCGCGAGGCTCGAGGTCACTGAGGCGCGATGCGCCGTCCGAAACTCGGCTTCCATCGCCGCGAGGACCTCGGCGAGCGGCGCATCTGAGGATCCGGCAATGCTGAGCACGACCGCGAATGGATCCGCGCGGCGGGCTCGGAACCACGCACGCGCGACGCCGCTGATTCGCACGGATCCGTGTGCCCCGTCGTCGGGGCCAGGCGCCGGTACGATGGCGATGCGGAAAGGAAGCTGGGCCACAGCGCACTCCGGCAGAGTTCCAAGAGTATAAGGGGGTGTCAGCCGCCGGGCTAGACGCCCCGGCGTGCGCCTACAATAGCCGCGTGCAAGCAGCGTGGGCCCGCGGGGTCGAAGCGCCGGTGGATGTGGGAGCTGGGGATGATGGATGCGGCAGCCACCGCGGTGCTCCGCCTCTCCCCTATGGAGCTTGGCGCAGCGCTGGCGCTTGACCTTCTGATTGGAGACCCGGCGAGTCGTTGGCACCCCGTGGCCGTGTTCGGCCGCGCGATGCAGGGGGTATTCGATCGAGCGCCAACTGTCGGCTCAGCGCGCCAGCTCGCCTACGGCATGGGCGCAACGCTGGGCGGCGTCGGGGGCATCGCGCTCGGCAGTGCGTGGGTGCTCCGTGCAGTCGAAAGACGCAGCGGCGTTGCGGGCGCCGTTGCTCGTGCGCTGCTCCTCAAAGCCAGCCTTGCCTATCGCCAACTGGAGGCCGAGGCGCTGAACGTCGCGCGACTCATCGATGGCGGATACCTACCCGAGGCGCGGGAGGCGCTGCGCGCGCTCGTCTCGCGCGATACGGTGACGCTCGACGATTCCGGGGCGGCCTCGGCGGCGATCGAATCACTCGCGGAAAACCTCAGCGACTCGCTGGTCGCGCCGCTCTGCTTCGGCATCACCCTCGGGCTCCCGGGCGCGCTTGCCTATCGGGCGATGAACACCCTCGACGCGATGGTCGGCTACCATGGCCAATACGAATACCTGGGCAAACCCGCGGCGCGACTCGACGACGTCGCGAACCTGGTTCCCGCCCGCCTGACTGCCGCCTGTATCGTCGGGGCGTCGTTTCTGGCCGGGGTCGATTGGCGCGGCGCATTCGCCGTCGCGATGCGCGACCACGCCGCCACGGCGAGCCCGAATGCCGGCTGGCCGATGGCGGCGATGGCGGGTGCGCTCGGGGTGCGGCTCGAGAAAGTAGGGCACTACCGGGTTGGCGTCGGCGGCCGTCCGCCGTGTCCGGCCGACGTGCGCCGCGCCGTGCGAGTCAGCCGGTGGGTCGCGATCCTCACCGGGGTTACTGCGCTCCTCGCCATACGGGTCCGACCGCAATGAGCGTGCGGCTGCCTCAGCCGCTGTCCTGGGTCGCCGAACTGAGGCCCGCTACTCACGGCGCGGTGGCTGCAGATGATGCCGCCCTCCTCGACTTCAGTGCCAACGGCAATGTGCTTGGTCCCTCGCCGCGGGTCGCGGCGGCCATCGGGCGTGTCGACCCGGCGATCTACCCGGATCGGGAGGCTCGAGCGCTGCGGGCAGCATTGGCGGAGTTGCACGGGGTGCCCGCTGACATGGTCGTCGTGGGAAACGGCTCGACGGAGCTGATCTGGGCGCTCGCCCGCGCCTACCTGGCGGTTGGCCATTGTGCGCTGGTCATAGGGCCGACCTACGGGGAATACGCCGTGGCTTCGGCGGCAACGGGTGCTACCGTCGTGAACGGCTGGATCGCGCCACCAGGCGAACGGTTCGACGCGCGAGGACTTGTCGCGACCCTTCGCGAGGTCGCGCCGACCCTGGTGTGGCTGTGCAACCCGAACAACCCGACCGGAGCAGCGCTCCCACCGGGTGTCGTTGCCGACGTGCTCGCCGCCGCGCCGGATGCGCTGGTCGCGATCGACGAGGCGTATCTGTCGCTCGCCGAGGACGTTGCCTCGGCGATCCCGCAGGCCGCTAATGGCCGAATCGTCGTGCTCCGCTCGCTTACCAAAGACGCGGGCCTGGCCGGCCTCCGCGTCGGCTACACGGTCGCGGATCCACGCATCGCAGAGGTGCTCCGCCGCATGCTTCCGCCGTGGAGCGTGAGCAGTGTGGCGCAGGTCGCGGCGCTGGCCGCGCTCGAAGACGGCGCGCATCGCGAGCAGGTGCTGGTCGCCGTGGCGGAGTCGCGCGCCCACCTCGAGACCGGTCTCCGCCGGCTCGAGCTCGCGCCGCTGCCGAGTGTCGCGAACTTCGTGCTCGTCGCGGTCGGCGATGGCGCCGCGATCGCCAGCAGGCTGCGCGAGCGCGGCATCGCCGTGCGTGACTGCGCCTCGTTTGGGCTGCCGACGTGCATTCGCATCGGCGTCCGCGCAATCGCCGACCAGGAGTGCTTACTCGCCGCGCTCGGCGAGGTGCTCGATGGGTAAGGCGTTGATGGTGCAGGGCACCGCATCGCATGTGGGCAAGAGCGTGCTCGTCGCGGGGCTGTGCCGCCTGTTCCGGCAAGATGGGCTGCGTGTGGCGCCGTTCAAAGCGCAGAACATGGCGCTCAACTCGTGCGCTACCCCGGATGGCCGCGAGATCGGCCGCGCTCAGGCGGTACAGGCCGAGGCTGCGCGCATCGCGCCCACCGTCGACATGAATCCCATTCTCTTGAAGCCCGAAGGCGATGCCCGCTCCCAGGTGGTGGTCGAGGGCCGGGTGCTCGGCTCGATGTCCGCCGCCGAGTACCAGGTGCGCAAGGCGGAGTTATGGCCGATCGTCGAGGCGAGCCTGCACCGGCTGCTGGACCAGTACGACCTCGTCGTCATCGAAGGGGCAGGCAGCCCCGTCGAGGTGAACCTGAAGGCTGGCGACCTCGTCAACATGCGGGTCGCGCAGGCGGTCCAGGCGCCAGTGGTGCTGGTCGCCGACATCGACCGTGGAGGCGTCTTCGCCGCACTGGTCGGCACGATGGAGCTGCTCGAGCCGGCCGAGCGTGTGTTGGTCGCTGGCTTCGTGATCAACAAGTTCCGCGGCGACCCAGCCCTTTTCGCTCCGGGGATCACGTTTCTGGAGGAGCGCCTCGGGCGGCCGGTCCTCGGCGTCGTGCCATGGGTGGACGAGCTGGCGATCGCGGAGGAGGACTCCCTTGGTTTGCCCGGCGCACATTCGGAAGTGGGACTTGGGCGAGCGGTGGACGTAGCTGTGATTCGGCTGCCGCACGTGGCGAACTTCGACGACTTCGATCCGCTCGCCCGTCACCCGGCCATTGGGCTCCGCTACGTCGACCGCGTCGAGCAGTTGGATACGCCGGATCTCGTCATTCTCCCCGGCACGAAGACCACCCGTGCCGACCTCGCCTTTATGCAAGATCGGGGCCTCGACCGGGCGTTGCGGGCGTACGCCGCACGCGGCGGCGCCCTGATCGGTATCTGCGGCGGCTATCAGATGCTCGGCGAGCGCATCGAGGATCTCGAGGGGGTCGAGGGCGAGCCTGGTGTGATCGATGGACTCGGCTTGCTGCCCGCATGGACGTGCTTCGCCACCGAGAAGGCGACGGTGCAAGTGCACGGTCGCGTGGCGGCTCAGCATGGGCTACTCGCCGCGGTCGCCGGGCGCGCGCTCGTCGGCTACGAGATCCACATGGGTCGTACCGAGTCGCGCGCCCCGGCCGCCTTCGAGATCGCCAGTGCCGATGGGGCCCTCCGATCCGATGGGGCGGTGGGCGCGAACGGCCGCGTCCTCGGCACGTACCTGCACGGCCTGTTCGCCAACCGCGCGGTGATCGAAGGGCTCGTCGCCGCGTTGGCGCCGGGCTGGGCCGGCATCTCGAACGTGCCTCCACCGGACCCGTACGACCGCCTTGCTGCCGTGCTCCGGCGCTCGCTCGACATCCCGGGGCTCTGCACTGCTGCGGGCATCGCTCGCGTCTGAGCACTCAACTAGCGGCGGCACATTTCAGCCGTGTGACAGAATGGCCGCAAGACGCGTAACTTGCCCCAAGAATCCGTTGTTCTTAGCAGACAACCTTTGTCAGCCACTAGAAAAAGGTGGCGCACGGTGCGCACTCCTCTGGCTGACGCCCTTGCAGGGCTCGCGGGAACGCCCATTCTCGCTCGGTTGATCCTGGCAGGACCTTGAGAAACAGAAGGAGGACTTCATGGCTACCCGGCGACTGCTCTGGCTTGTGGGCCCAGTGCTGGCCCTTCTCGTAATCGGAGGAATTTACGCCTCACCCCCGACGAACGTATCCGCGGGGGCTGCCGCTTCTTCGCCAACGAGTACGACCCCGCCAACGAACACGACCCAGCCAACGAATACAACCCAGCCCACGCTGACGAACACGCCGTCGCCTACCCTCGTTTTCACGTCGACATCCACGACCACGCCGTTGCCCTCGCTCACCCCGTCGTCTACGTCAACCCCGCTGCCAGGTCCGGACTTGTCGATCTTCGTGAGCGCCTCGCCGAATCCGGTGACGGCCGGCCAGAACCTCACGCTCACGCTCAATGTCCAGAACGTTGGCGGCACAGGTTCAGCCGCGACGACGGCCGCGCTATTCATCCCGGCCGGTATGACGTTCCAGAGTGCCGACGCGAACTGCTCGTTCGACGCGTTCAGCGGGGCTGTTACCTGTACGATCCCGCCTCTTGGGCCAGGTCTCTCAGCTACGCCCAGGATTACGGTGAACGTCACGTCGACCGGCGCCACGATCCCCGTAAGTGCGTCGGTCAATTCCCCGGACATCAACCAATTCAACAATACGAACTCGATCAACGTCATTGTCCAGTCCGCTACCCCTGGCACCCCGGGCGTCGTGGTGGTGACGGCGACGCCACTACCCACGACTGAGGTGGTGACCCAGGTCGTGACGGTCGTCGCGACCGAGATCGTCCCGGTCTTTCTAACTCCCGTGCCGACAACTCCCATCGACCAACCCGCGCCCCCACCGGCTGCGCCGCAGCAGCTCTGGTTAGTGGTCTTCGCCCCAACGCAAACGTACACCCACCCGGATCTGTTGCCGTATTTCGAGGCGCAGCCCGGCGAGTGGTATGCAGTGCTGGAGCTGGACGAGGGCTGGGCGCTCACCCGCTGGGAGAACGACCCGCTCGACGTCATCGAGTGGATTCCACTTCCGGACGGGGTGCAACTCACGACCGCTTAATGCCTGATGAGCCGATGCAGCCGTGAATGGATGGCGAACTTCCCGGATTGGGCCGGCAGTTCACGGCTACATTCCCTGAAACCAAGAGGAGGGGTCGCCACCGGCGACCCCTCCTCTATTGTGGGTCCTCGCAGGGGTGTTGGGGGCACGGGTACACTTTGACAGAGCAGGCGTATCACCGCGCGCTGGTGATCGCTATCCACGCCGGCCCGGATGGGCCTGAGGTACGTGCCATGCCCGAGGATCAAATCGACAAAACCCCAATCGACGAGCCGACGCCGCCCGAGAGTGAGCTCGTTGCCGACCAGAGCCTGCCGGCGATTCCCTTGCCGGACGTGGTTGTTCTGCCGCAAATGGTTGTTCCCATCCACCTCGAGAGCTGGGCGCTCGTACGTGCCATCGAGGTCGCGATGCTCGCGGACAAGCGGGTGCTGCTGGTGCCGCGCCGTACGGACGAGGAGCTCGTACCCTCCGACTGGACGGGGCGGATCGGGGTGATCGCCACCGTGGAGGACTCGCGCTCGTCGCGACGGGGCGGGCATCGCGTAGTGGTCCGAGGCGTGGAGCGCGCCGAAGTCATCTCGGTGGTGCACGAAGAACCGTACATCCGGGTGGCCTATCAAGCACGGCCCGATGCCAATGTGGATTCGCCCGAGGTCCGCGAGATGATGCACGA
>JAXDLH010000337.1:0-3112 GCA_034666705.1 Chloroflexota bacterium | reverse complement strand
AGGCGGACACCCTCCGGTCGTACTTCGGAGGACGATCGCTTCGCAGCGCCGCCCGCACCGTGTTCCTACTGATCCCCATCACCCGCGCGATCGTCTTGATCGGCATGCCCTCGGCCCGATGCAGCCGCCGGACCTCCGCCCAGTCCTCCACTGAAAGCACCTGCTCCCTCCCCAGCTCGCCTAGAGCCAGGGTGTCGGGAGAGGGTCAACTTTCCAGCGCCGTCAGGGGGTCAGTTTTCACGTGCCGTCGACAGGTCGCCGCCCAAGGGGGCCGATGCGCGATCTGCCGGTCAGACGCGCCCTTGTGCGTCGACCACGACCATGTCACCGGGCACATCCGCCGGCTGATCTGCGCCGCATGCAACACGGGCCTGGGCTTCTTTCGGGAGAGTGCGGAGCTGCTGCGCATGGCCCACGAGTACCTCGAGGAATGCGCAGCCGACGCAGCGGCCGGGATCGCTCAGGCCGTGCCCCAAAGCCACGACTAGACCAACGCTGACTTCCCGCCCCTCCCTGGCCGATCTGACAGTCATGAATGACATGCCAACCGCTCCGGCGGAAGTGAAGCAGCGAACTTGTCGTGTCTGCGGCCTCGTGGGTCTGGAAGGTGAAGTCTTCCGCAAGGGCCGGGGCAACAGGTGTACCTCCTGCGCCCGGACCTACGACTCCGAACGAGCGAGGCAGATGCGGGACGAACGCGGCGAGAGGTGGCGCTCCCGGAACCGCTACCAACGTGTCCGCAATGCCGTGATTCGGTTCGGGATCACGAAGGAGCAGGCGACCGAGCTCTACGAGGTCCCGGTGTGCACGATCTGCGGGGGAGTCAACCGCTCCGGCCGGCACCTGAACATCGACCACGACCACGTCACCGGCAAGATCCGTGGCGTGACGTGCAACCTGTGCAATCGGGGCCTGGGCTGCTTTCTAGACGATCCAGCCAGGCTGCGCGCTGCCGCCCGCTATCTCGAGCTGCCCGGTGATGTCTTCACCAGGGGAGCGGAGCAGAGCACGACGTACTTCCCCGGACGGTGGGCGGACTTCGGCGCCGCATGACAGCGTGAACATCCAATCGCCGTCAGGCGAAGGCCGGGGCCTGCAGCAGGGAGACCGATGCCATGCCCAACGCGATCGAGAGCGATCAACAACAGAACCCCCGCTCTGTTGTCTCCACCCTGAGTGTCATCACCGCGCCCAGCCGCACAGACGCAGGCGTCGAGTCCGGGTCTGAAGAGTGGCGCCGGGCAGAGGCGCTGGCAGCCCGCTTCCTGGCCGGCTACGACCAGCCGACCGCGTCCGCGTACCTTCGGGATTTAGCCGAGTACGCCCGCTGGTGCGCCGTAAGTGGGCTCGCCCCCCTTGCCGCCGACCGCGCGGACCTCGACCTCTACACAAGGCACCTACGGGCCGCCAGAGGGCTCTCCCCGGCCACCGTGGGCCGCCGGCTCAGCACGCTGGCTGGATACTTCCGACGCGCCGTCGAGGACGGCGAGGTCGAGCGCACCCCGATGCAGCACATCCGCCGCCCACGGCCGGGCCGCCGCAGTGCCAGCACCGGGCTCAGCGCCTCCGAGCTCCGGGCCCTGCTGACCGGCGCGGCCGCAGACTCAGACCGCAGTCACGCCCTCGTCCTGCTGCTGGCGTTCACCGGCATCCGCATCTCGGAGGCGCTTGGAGCGAACATCGAGGACCTGGGTAGCGACCGTGACGTGCCGGTGCTGCGGGTCCGACGCAAGGGAGGCTGGCAGGACCAGGTGCCGCTGCCAGCCAACGTGGCGCATGCCCTGGGTCTGCATCACGGCGCCCGACTGGCCGGACCGTTGTTCGTGACCCGGACCGGGGCACGGTGGGACCGGGTGGCCGCCTGGCGAACCCTACGCAGGATCGCCCGCACAGCGATTCCCGCGAAGGGTGCGACCTTTCATCCGCACGACCTGCGGCACAGCTTCGTCACTCTCGCGCTGGACGCCGGGGTTCCGCTGCACCAAGTGCAGGACGCGGCCGGCCACGCAGACCCCCGTACAACCCGGCACTACGACCGCGCCCGAACCCGATACGACGGACATCCGGCGTTCGTGCTCGCCGCGCTACACGGTGCCCCAAGAGCTGCCGAAAAACAGAGTCCCTGCTGATCAGGTCCATTGCCACCTTCTAGCGCGAACGGACGTTCAGAGTGCACGACCTGCTGCGCTCCAAACGGACGTTCAGAAGGTTCAGAAACCGTTGCTGGACAAGGCGCTCCGGCCCGACACGCCCAATGACCTGGTCATACGCCCCTCCTCCAGAATCGCTGAATAGGATTCCGCTAACTCTAGGGACGAGCGCAGCCCCGACGAGGCCGTCCGGCGAGGACAAACAGGTAGACCAACGGTTCTCTACCAGTCCGCGGGCGCGCGCGAGGGACGCCGTGAGATCGGAGCGAAGACGCTTTGTCGCAGAAGCCGACGGTGTTGCCGGGCGGTGTCCAGCAGCTCGATGGGGTGGTACATGCACTCGGCCCCGTCGTGCTTTACCAGCTCACCCAGCGCGTTGTTCGCATCGTCGTGGTGGGCGAACAGGAAGTAGACGCCGGGCCGCACCATGATCGCGTCGAGTTTGTCGGTCAGGTACCGACGGACCGGGCCGCGCAGCGCGTCACCGTCGACCCACTCCAGCCACATCTGGTAGCTGCGGTGGGTGTCCTGCAGCCACTTCTCGAAGACGGTCAGGGACTCGCGGTACCCGATCCTCTCCCGGTCGACCTGGAACCGCAGCTTCTCCCCGCCCGGCCCGGTGATCGGCGCCCGCCGGCTGCGCTTGTAGAAGGTGACCCGGCCGATGATCTCGGGCTCCGATGTCTTCCGGTTCACCGTGACGGTGCGCTCAGCGCGGCGCACGATCCGCTCGGCGTCGTGGGTGTCCAAGGGCTTACAGTCGCGTCGAATTGCGCCTTTGTAGTAGAGACTCCGACATGCTCGCACTCGGGCCGGGGCGTCGTACCGGTCGATAGTGACAGGGATGTTGGATGGCGGTGGTTCTCCCGCCCGGCCTGACTCCAATAATGACTGGCGCCGCGAGGCTGCCTTGTAACCGATTCGTCGGCCGGGCGGGATCACCTGGCACGAGCTTCGACGGA
>JAXDLH010000336.1:0-5063 GCA_034666705.1 Chloroflexota bacterium | reverse complement strand
GCCCCCCCGCTTGTGGAATTCACCTTCGCTCGGTTAAAGGACGCGAGCGGACGAGGCTCAGGACGGGATTGTGCCGATCACGCCGTCGACCAGGTAGTCGGTCGATTCCAGCTCGGTCGTATTCGGCCGCTTGCCCGCCTCGATGCGGATCTTGCCGCTCTGGTCCGTTACGGGTCCCTGGAACGGGAACACGCTGCCGTCGATGATCCCCTTCTCCGCGTTGGTCGCGAGCGTCCGCACGTCGGGGGTGACCGCGGCGCCGAAGGGCGAGAGCCCGACGACGTTGTCTTTCACGCCTGCCCGGTAGATCTGGCTGACGTAGGTACCCGCCACGACTTGCTTCACCAGGTCGGTGTACAGGCCGTCCCACGTCCAGCGCGCGCCGGTGAGCCAACCCTTCGGCGCCAGCGGCGAGCCATCCGCGTGGTACCCGACGGACATCATCCCGCGCCGCTCGGCAGCCTGGATTACGGCGGCCGGGCAGTCCTCGTGGGCGGTGAGGACGTCGGCGCCGCCATCCATGAGCGTATTCGCGGCGTCGGTCAGCTTGCCGGGGTTGCACCAGTCAGCGGTAAACACCACCGTCGTCTTCACGTCCGGGTTCACCGACTTCGCGCCGAGCTCGAAGGCGTTGATGTTCAACAGCACCTGCGGGATCGGGAAGGCGGCGACGAAGCCGAGCTTGCCAGTCTTGGACTCCTTGCCGGCTACGATGCCGGCCGCGTAGACATCCTGCCAGATCTCGCCGAAGTAGGTGCCAACGTTGGTCGTGTTCTTCAGGCCACCCTGGTGCAGGAACGTCACCTCAGGATGGCGCTTCGCCACGTTCATCGCCGGGTCCAGGTGGCCGTAACTGGTGGGGAAGATGATCTTTGCCCCCTGGCGGATCATGTCCTCCATCACGCGCTCCGCCTCGGCATTCTCCGGTACGCTGTAGGCGGCGAGCGTCTTCACGTATGGCAGGTTCTTCTCGAGCGCCAGGCGCCCCTGGTCGGCCGCATAGTTGTAGCCGTAGTCGTCTGCGGTGCCGACGAAGATGAAGCCGACGGTGAGCTTCTCACCGTCCTTGAGCTGGATGCCCTTGCCGGCCGCCGTGCTCGGCGCGGCGCTGGTGTTCGATGCTGTAGGTGCCGCCGCCGGGGCTGCGCACGCGGCGAGGGCCATCCAGGCCGCGCATGCCAGCAGCGTCGCCTTGAATCCACTGCTCATGCGCGCCATGCGGGTCGTGGATGCCGGACGTGTCGCTCGTATCATCGTTTCCTCGCTCTCCCTGGTGATCTTCGCGTTGGTTGTCGCGGTGTGCGGCTGAGCCATTACTCAGCCGCCGAGGTGGCGCTCCGCAGGGCGACGGGCCCCGCGGCGATCGGGTTTTGCGAGCCGCCGGCCAGCACGGACTTGAGCCCCTCGGGCATGGCACGCTTGCCCGTCTGGCCCCAAACCAGCAGAACCAGCAGCGTCAGGACGTACGGGAACATGTCGAGGATGAAGGGGGAGATGGGCACGCCCAGCGACTGAAGCTGGAACTGGAACGCCACCGCGCCCCCGAACAGCCCCGCGCCGACCAGCGCCTTCAGCGGGTCCCACATCGAGAAGATCACGAGCGCCACGGCGATGAAGCCGCGCCCCGCCGTCATCCCCTCCACCCAGGTATGCGTATAGGCGAGCGAGAGCTGCGCGCCGCCCAGCCCGGCGAGCATGCCGCCGACGATCACGGCGCTGTACTGCACGCGCGCCGGCGAGAGGCCCGCGGCAAACGCGACAGTCGGGCGCTCGCCTACGGCGCGAATGGCGAGCCCCCAGCGCGTGCGCGTCAGCATTAGCCAGAGCGCTGGCGCGAGCAGCATCGCCAGATAGGTGAGGAGGTCGTGGCGAAAGAGAATCGGCCCCACGAACGGCAGGTCACCGAGCAGCGGGATGCTGACCGTGTTGAGGCCGGTGATATTTGCCTTCACGTACGGCGCGCCGAGCAGCCCGGTGAGCCCCAGGCCGAAGAACATCGTCGCCAGACCGCTCGCCAGTTGGTTCGCGCCGCGGGTGATCGACAGGAAGGCGTGGATCAGGGCGAGCGAGCCGCCGGCAACCGCTGCGGCCGCGATCGCGAGGAGGGCGTTGCCGGTGATCGCCTCGACGACGAAACCGGCGCAGGCGCCCATCAGCATGCAGCCCTCGACGCCCAGGTTCACCACGCCCGCACGTTCAGAAATGATCTCGCCCAGGGTGGCATAGAGCACGGAGACGCCGGAGCGCACCGCGCCCGTCAGGATCGAGGCGAGCAAGACGTCAAGCACGATGAAGCCTCCCGCTGAGCCGCAGCGTGCGGGTTGCGAGCACCGCGAAGAGGATCAGCGCCATGAGCACGTTGACGCTCGATGAGGGGATCTTGGCGCTGATCTGCAGTACTTCGCCGCCTACGGCGATGATGGCGAGCAGCGTGGCCATCGGAATGATTGCGAATGGTCGTGAGCCTGCCAACCAGCTCGCCAGAAAGCCAACGTAGCCGAACCCGACGCCAATCCCCGGCTGCAGCCGGCCGTTGACGGCGGAGACCTCGATCATCCCCGCGAGTCCCGCGAAGCCGCCGCCAAGCAGCATGCCGATCAACAGGTAGCGCCCAACGCGCAGGCCCGAACGCCGCGCCGCTTCCGGATTGCCGCCGACCACGCGCATCTCGTAGCCCCAGCGCGTGCGGTTCAGCAGCAGCCAGACGATGCCGATTGCAGCAAGCGCGAGCAGCAGCCCAGCGTGGGCACGTGAGTCGCCAAAGGTCGGCAGCCGCGCAGCGTCCACGAACGGTGGGGAGAACGGCCAGTTGAAGCTCGCCGGATCCTTGAGCAGGCCGTGGGTAAAGCTATCGACGATGCGGAGCGCCACATAGTTCAGCAGCAGCGTCGAGATCGCCTCGTTCAGCCCCGGGCCACTGCGCAGCGCGCCGGCCACACCGCCCCACAGCGCGCCGCCCAGGAATCCGGCGACGATCACGATCGGGAGCAGCACGGGGGCGGCCAACCCAGAGAACGCGAGCGCCGCCATCGTCGCGGTGAGGGCGCCAATCTGCAGTTGTCCCTCCGCTCCGACGTTGATCATGCCGAGCTGCGCGGGCAACGCGGCCGCGATTGCGCACAGGATGAACGGCACCACCTTGACGAGGATCTCGGACCAGCCGTAGCTGTCGCCGAGCGAGCCGCGGAAGATCGCGGCGTAGGCGTCGAGCGGGTTGGTGCCGAGGAGGAGCAAGATGGCCGCGAATAGCGTGCCCGCAATCAGCAGCGACACCAGCATCCGCATGATTGCGTGATCGAGCACCCGGTCGAGGAGGGGCGAGGCGGCGGGTGTGGCAATGATCACGCGGGTACCCTCAACTCCGCCGGGCCAGTCATCGCCGGGAGGACGTCGTTCGTTTCCTTCGAGGGGCTCAGGACGAGTGGCGCCGCACCGCCGGTCATCAGCAAGCCGACGTGGCTCAGGTCGGCGTGAGCCGCGGCCATGGTCGCGACGATCTCGCCGTGGTACATCACCGCGAGCCGGTCGCTCAGCTCGACCAGCTCCTCGAGGTCCTCGGATACGAACAGCACGGCCGCGCCCTCCGCGCGGCAGGCGCGGAGCACCTCGTGGACGGCCGCGACGCCGTGGACGTCGATCCCGCGCGATGGATAGTAGGCGAGCAGCAGCCGCGGGCGGCGGGAGAGCTCCCGCGCGAACACCATGCGCTGCACGTTGCCGCCCGAGAGTGTCTGCACCGGGACGTCCATGCGGGGCAGCCGCAGATGAAACTTGGCAGTCAGCCAATCGAGCGCGTGCTGCACGGCGTGCCAGTCAATGCCCAGCCACCCGGGCCGGTGGGCGACGTTATGATCGCCCAGCGCCAGGTTCTGGAGCACGCTCATGCCGGCCACGACGCTGGCTGCGACGGGGTCCTCCGGGACGCTCGCGACGCCCGCTTTCAGGAATTGCCGCGTCGACCAGCGGGTTGCGTCCACGCCGTCGACGAGCACGGTGCCGGCGCGCGGCCGGCGCAGGCCCATGAGCACGTCGCCGAGCTCCTTCTGGCCACTGCCAGACACCCCGGCGATGCCGAGGATCTCGCCCGGGGTGATCGCGAGCGACACGTGCTTCAGCCCGTTGCCGCCGCGATCGTCGGCCGCCACGACGTCACGCAGCTCGACGAACGGCGGAAGCCCAACTCCGGCGGTGGCCTCCGCGGGCAGGGTAGCAGCGGCAATTGGCTCACCCTCCGTGGGCGGCGCGTTGTCGCGGCCGAAGATCATCTGGACGAGGTTGCGCTCGGTCGCCTCGGCGCGCAGCATGGTGCCGGTGATGCGGCCTCGGGTCAATACCGTGATCCGGTCGGCGCAGCTCAACACCTCGCGCATCTTGTGGGTAATGAACACCACGCCGAGCCCGTCCGCCTTGAGGCGGTCGAACACCTGGTACAGCCCATCGACCTCGTGTGGCGCGAGGACGCTCGTCGGCTCGTCGAAGATCAAGAGGCGCGCGTCGGCGAGCAGCGTCTTGACGATCTCGACCTTCTGCTGGTCGCCCGGCGAGAGCTGCCAGATCAGCGCCGACGGGTCGACGGAGAAGCCGTAGCGAGCCGCAACCTCTTTGATTCGCGCGGCGAGTCGCCCCTTGTTAAGAAGGATGCGCGAGTCCGGCACCGCGAGCGCCACGTTCTCGACCACCGAGAGCGCCGGGATGAGCATGAAGCTCTGGAACACCATCCCCACGCCGAGCCGCTTCCCCTGTTCCGGTGAGTGGATCTCCACCGGCTTGCCGTCGAGCTCAATCGAGCCCGCATCCGGCCGGTGGAACCCGTACAGCGTCTTCATGAGCGTGCTCTTGCCGGCGCCGTTCTCGCCGAGGATGGCGTGCACCTCGCCGGCGAACAGATCGAGGTCGATCTCCTCGTTGGCGACGACGCCCCCGGGGAACGTCTTGGTGATCCCGCGCAACGCGAGCAGCGGGCGTGGTGCGGTGCTCACCGGGCTGGTCCCGTGGCCGACGCCACCGCGGCCAGGGCGTCGATCATGGCGGCCGAGCTGCTGACCGTACCGAACACGCCCCCC
>JAXDLH010000335.1:0-6688 GCA_034666705.1 Chloroflexota bacterium | reverse complement strand
CCCGTATCCGTTCATCCTGCTCAACCTCGGCTTGAGCATGCAGGCGGCGTATGCGGCGCCAATCATCATGATGAGCCAGAACCGCCAGTCGGCCAAGGACCGGCTGCAGGCCGAGCTGGACCTGCGGACGAACCTGCACGCCGAGACGCTGATCGAGGAGTTGCACGGCCGGATGGAGGACCTGCGGCTTCGCCAGTGGAACGAGCTGATGCAGCTCCAGGAGCAGCAGATGGAACTGCTCCACCACCTGCTGCACGCGCCGG
Source organism: Chloroflexota bacterium (assembly GCA_034666705.1). Classification (GTDB taxonomy): domain Bacteria; phylum Chloroflexota; class UBA6077; order UBA6077; family SHYK01; genus JAXDLH01. The sequence goes on along the minus strand of JAXDLH010000335.1, from coordinate 6,425 downwards.
AGGGCAACCAGCCGGAGAGAAGTGCGCCGGCGGCCAACGCGCCCGCGGGCAACACACGTTCGGGCGATGCGCCTGCGGGCGACGCGCCTGCGGGCGACGCGCCTGCGGGCGACGCGCGGGCGGAATAGGCGCCGTGCGGGGCGGGCCGCGCACTACAATTTGCGGATGAGACGCCAGCACGGCGCGCGACTCGCGGCCACCGTGGCCGCGGCTGCCGCGCAGGACGGTGCACAGGGGAATGGAGCTATTCAATGGAAAAGATCACGAAGACGGATGCCGAGTGGCGCGCACAGCTTACCCCCGAGCAGTACGAGGTGGCGCGGGGCAAGGGGACCGAGCCGGCGTTTTGCGGGATCTACTTCGACAACCACGAGCCGGGCACGTATAGCTGCGTATGCTGCGGGCTGCCGCTGTTCAACGCCGACGCGAAGTTCGAGTCGGGCACCGGCTGGCCGAGCTTCTTCGCGCCGATCACAATGGACAACGTCGAGACGCACACCGACACGAGCTACGGCATGCGCCGCGTCGAGATCCTCTGCGCCCGCTGCGACGCGCACCTGGGCCACGTGTTCGACGACGGCCCGCGGCCCACGGGCCTGCGCTACTGCCTGAACTCTGCCTCACTCGTCTTCGAGCCCGCCAAGGTGACGGAGCCGCAAAGCTAGGGGTGTGCCCCGGAAGCGCGCCCGGTCCAGGGAGGTGCGCATGGCGCACTACCAACCACATCGTCATTCTCCGCTACCCGGCCCTCGTCCCCAGGCCCGCCCTTCAGGGCGGCAACCCACGATCCACCCTCAGTCCGATATTGACATCGCTTCGGCACTCATCGGCGTCGCTGAGTTGGGCGTGCGGGTCGCCCTCAGTCGCTGCTGTCGTCATGCCTTGCCGGCGATGCGCTCCTCCAGGTTCATCGGGCACTGTGCTCCTGGGATCGGGCTACACTCCGAGCATGAAGAACGCCATCTCGGTTCCCGACGACGTGTACCGAGTTGGTCGGAGCGCTGCCCCAATTGGAGTTAGCTGAGATCCTGCGAGGTATCGACGTCGTCCTCGGTCGTACCTGAGCCCTGGCCAGCGGCCGTTGCAGTCGTCCTCCCTGTCCCCAGGTAGCAGCCCGGGTAGGCGGCGACGTCGATCGCCTGGCGATATTGACACACACGAACCGGTCCACCTACGCTAGGTCATTCGGCACGGTAAGGGGATGGCCATCATGAGTACGTTTCGCATCCAGCCCCACGGGCGGCTGCAGGAGTGGGTTGCGGAGGAGCAAGGCTACTTCCGGGAAGAGGGGCTCAACTACGAGTTCGTCACCGACTCCACCATGGTGTCGCGCGGCGGGTATGCCAGCGTGCAATCGACAGCGGGCGCCCCGCCCCAGGTACCGACCGGCGCCTTCGAGTCCATGGAGGACGGCCGGGCGTGCGACGTCAGCTCGGCCTGCCATTGGGCCGTGAACATGGCCTCGTCGGGCCAGCACGGCCGCATGTGGGGCCACGCCTACTCGGTCGCGCCGGCCGCCATCGTAGTGCCGCCCGACTCGCCCATCCGGACGCCCGCCGACCTCGTGAAGGTCCCCATTGGGGTAGGGTATCATTCGGGCAGCCACTTCTCCGCGCTGCAGGCGTTGCAGAAGATCCTGGGGCCGGAGGAGATCGAACTCAGCTTCATCGGCGGCACCCAGGACCGCCTGGCCGCCATGCTCGATCGGAAGGTCCCCGCCCGCCAACGTCTTTAGCGTCGACCTGTACGTCCTGCTGCAGCAGGGCTTCCGCGCCATTGTGGACACCACCTTCATGATCGGCCACCTGATCAACAGCGAGGCGAGCCGCGACGACGTGGAGCGATTCTTTCGCGCCATGCGGCGGGCGCAGAAGGAGATCGACCTCGCGCCCGAGCAGTACAAGCACTACCTGCTGAAGGCCATCCCCGAGAAGCTGCATCCGATCGTGGACGTGACCGGGTTCGGACCGGGCGAGCGGCTCGTGTTCGAGGACTACACGCGGGCGATGTACGAGCAGACGCACCGCTGGATGGTGGATCTGCAGCTCTTTCCCAAAGAGCAGTTGGGTGACGCCGACTACCAGGTGGCCGTCGCGCTCTAAGGCACAGACTATCCGTATCGACCCGTTGGGAGAGCCGAATTGCTGCTGCTCAACAACGACGACGTGGCCATGGTGCTCGACATGCCGCTCTGCCTGTCCGCGCTCGACGGCACGTTCCAGGAATTGGCGGCCGGCGACGCCACCGGCATGGGACGTATCGACGTGTACGTGCCCTCGGGAGAGACGGACGCTCCCTACTACCGCTGGGCGGTGATGGCGGGTGGCAGTAAGAAGGATGGGTACGTCTGCGCGCGCATGCTCTCGGACATGGTGAATTGGCCGTGTGAGTTTGGTCGGGTCCGCGAGAACAAGTGGGCCCAGGAGCCGGGCGTCTTCTGCGGGCTCCTCTTCCTGTTCAGCGCGCGGGATGGAGTCCCGGTGGCCATGATCAAGGATGGCTTCCTGCAACATCTTCGCGTGGGTGGCGGCGCGGGCCTGGGGGTGAAATACCTCGCGCGTCCCGACAGCACGACCGTGGGCATGATCGGCTCGGGAGGGATGGCGCGAACCTATCTCGATGCCTTCTGTCAGGTGCGCCCGATCAACAAGGTGAAGGTCTGGAGTCCCAACGCCGAGCACGTGCGCACGTACGCCCGGGAGATGGCCGATCGCCACGGCATCGAGGTGGAGGTTGCCGCCTCCGCGCGCGAGGCCGTGCGCGGGGTGCACATCGTGTCCTGCTGCACCTCGACCAACGAGCCGGTCTTCTTCAACGAGTGGCTCGAGCCGGGCATGCACGTCACGAATCTCACCTCGAGCGAGATCGAGCCCAACTTGCCGCAGCTCGTGGACGTTGCCGTGCGCGCGGGCGAAGCCACCCCCCGCCTGGAGACTCCTCCGCAGGAAGCTGGCTATTTTCGTGCGGGGTTCCTCGGCTACGTCGCCGGTCAGCCGGAGGAGCGCGCGCTGGTTCCCCGACTCGACCTGCCCGCCGCGATCATCCGAATGCCCCGCCTGGTCGACCTCATCACGGGCAAGGCGCCCGGCCGCACGGATAATCAGCAGACGAGCTTCTTCCTGAACGTCGGCGCGATCGGCGCCCAGTTCGAGGGCGTGGCTGCGGCCGTCTACCACCGCGCGCGGGAGCAGAACCTCGGCACGGAGATACCGTCCGAGTGGTTCCTCCAGGACATCCGCGACTGAGACGCAACCTTGCGTATCGGGCGCTCGCGCGAGACCTGCCCGCCGCAAGGCCTGACCTGCCTCGGGCGCCCTGGCCGGACCGCTTGCCTGTCATCACCGTCGAAGCCGTAAACTCTGGCCATTCCATTCGCAACGGCGCCGCCCAGACGGATTCGTGCACCGTCCGTAATCCTGTGCAGGTCGGCGGGGCACCAGGCCGATGCCTCGCCTGGACTCAGCCTTTCGGGGCTTGCTGATTGCCGAGACTCTTCCGAGATCATGAAGGAATCAGCCGATCAGCCAGGGCGGGTCACCGCCGAGCTCCGCTCGCAGGTGCGCCAACTTGAGCTCGGTCCATACCGTCGCCGAGCGGTCGTGAACCAGCGTGCCGCCGACGTCAAAGATCACGCTCCGCAATCGTCCGGCCTCTCTCGGTGGGACGACGCCCCAGCTTTGCCCCAACGAGCCCTCTACCTTCCCCGGCAGCCGCCATCTGGAGCGCTGCAGCCGGCAGATCCGCCCCAGCGTCGAAACGCTGGTCGTACGCTGGCGCCACCTGGTCATAGTCAACGCACGACGGATCGATCATGCGCATTCCGCTCGCTGGTAATCCGCTCGAGTACGCGTACGTCGTGCATTATCATCCGGGGGCTCGGTGCGAAGGAGCATCGAGCCTCTTTGTCGGCGAGCCCGCTTAAGATGGAGGCGACGCGTGGATACGCCGCTCTGGGTGCCTAGAGCCGAGGACTCATGGCGCTCGCCGCTGGAGGCGGACTTCTCGAACCTCGAGGCGGTCGGCCACGCCCTCGCCAATGCCGCACCGTCCAGCCAGCCCTGTCTGCCCTTGCGGGTCCTCGGAACAGGCTACTACAGCGTCGCCGTGGAGACGCCGAGCGGCTGCGTCTTCCTGCTCGCTCTCGCACGCGAGGTCGGCGAACGCCACCAGCGCGTGGCCCAACTGCTCCCGTGGGTCGCAGGGCAACTCCCGGACCCCGTGCCAGTGCCGCAGTGGACAATTCCGCCCGGGTCAGCATTTCCTTACGGCGCCCTTGGGTACCGCAAACTCACCGGGCAACCGCTCACCGCCGAACTCTTCGATCACCTGGACCACCGCCAACTCGCGCAGGACCTCGCGGGCTTCATCTACAGGCTGCACGAGGTCTCGCCATCCGAGGCGCAGCGATATGGCGCGGCGCCCCCGGACCAGGTGGACCGCGAGCTGCGCCAGATCAGTGCGGACCTGCTCGCGATCCTGGCCACCCGGGTCACCCCCCAGTTCCACGACCGCGTCGCCACCTGGTGGGCGGAGCTGTTCGCCGACCCGCAGATGCGAGAATTCGAGCCCGTCCTTACCCACGGCGATCTCGGTAACACCAACCTGCTCGTCGACTCGATGAGTGGCCACCTGCGTGGCGTGCTCGATTGGGAGTTCGCGGCCGTCGGTGACCCGGCGGTCGATTTCCAGCAGCTTGGCGATCCGGGAACTCCCTTGCAAGATGCTGTGCTCGATGCCTACGTGGCGCTCGGAGGCCGCATCTCTGGCGACGCACATTATCGGTTGCACCGCTACTGGCAAATGGGTCCTACGTGGGGAATTCGCATGGCCGAGCGGCGCCGCGATGAGAGCTTGGTCGTCCAGCACATCGAGCGCCTCCGGCGCCAACTGCAATTCGACCGGTGAAGCCTTGGCAGGGGAATCATTTCCCCACCCGGTGCGTCAGGGGCGCTCGTAGCGGAGAAGGACGACGCCGTTGCCGAAGGTGCGGGTCTCGGCGAGCTGGAGCTGGATCTTGGTGTCCGATGGCTGGAACAGGGGATTCCCCCGGCCAATGACGACCGGGTGGACGTAGATCCGGTACTCGTCGATCAGATCGAGGCGCATGAAGGTCGCGGCGAGGTCGGCCCCGCCGAGCAGCAGGTCGCCGCCGGGCTGTGCCTTGAGCTCCTGGATCTCCTCAGGGACGACGTCGCGGACCACCGTGGTGTTCCAGTCGGCTCGCTCCAGGGTCCGGGAGAACACGATCTTGGGCGTGTCCCGCCAGATGCGAGCGAACTCGACCATGGGCTCGGTGCTCCCGGGGTCCGCGTCGGCGGTCGGCCAGAATTCGGCCATCAGCTCGTGGGTAACCCGTCCATTCAGGAAGGCGCCCATCGTGCTGAGCTGCTCGTTGAAATGGCGGTGCAGCTCGTCGTCGACCAGATGCCAATCGATCTCGCGGTTCGGTCCCTCCATGAAGCCGTCAAGCGACACCGACGTCATCAAGATGAGCTTTCTCATTGCAGTTCCCTCCAGAGTCCGGGGCTCCACCAGCCAGGCCGCACGGGAGCCCGGACCCGACCAGTAATCCCGCTTGTGTCACGGGCCGCGTGCGGCCGCTTTCCTGAAGATCGTCGGCGACTGATTCAGGTAGGATCGCTCGACCGCCCTCGCGCATATCTGCCGCTGGCGATCTCATGCGCCTCGGCGAGCAATGGTCGCAGGGTCTCGATCGTCTCGGCGCTCGGATTGAGCACGCTCACCCACGATTGTGGCGCGTATACCGGGTGCGGCATGAGCTGATCCAGGGCGGTGAAGTCGTGGCCGGCGTCAACCATGCCGGCCGCACCGGGCGGGGCGGGTTGTGGGCCAAACAGCGACCGGTAGGTCTCCCTGCTCACCCCGACGTTCAGGCGAAACACGCCGGGGCGATCCAGGTTCGAGGCGCGGTCAAAATCACCGTAGTCCTTGGTGACGATCGTGGCGAACGGAAACTGGCGCTGCGGTTCGAGGTTCCGCTCGGGATCGTAGATAAAGAACGTATCGCCCGCCGCGATTCCCTCGGTCGCGACAACGACGTCGACACCGGCGAAAGTCTCGGCGATGTACCGGGTGATGGACTGGATGTCCACGATACCGCCCCGGGTGGCGCTCAATCAGTCGGGAATCTGGTCCCGCTGACGTAGCCAGATCGCGACCCCGGCGTCACTCGGGGCGCGGTAGTCGCCGCGCGGAAAGAGCGAGCCGTCGGACCCACCTTCGGGGCTTTTGGGATCGCGCTCCGCTTGTACAGGCTGAGCTGGAAGAAATGGTATCAGACGCCAAGGTCTGCGCGACCTCGGCGGCGATCCGCCGCAGCGTCCACTGCTCGGTCGAGCGGCTGCCTGGCATCTCGCTTCCGGGAGGTTTTCAGTCATCCATCCAACGTTACACGCGCCTTTCAG
>JAXDLH010000334.1:0-10562 GCA_034666705.1 Chloroflexota bacterium | reverse complement strand
CCCGGAGATTCAGGAGCTGATCAAGGCGAGCGCGGGGCTCAATCTCGCCCTCGACTACCTGCCCGGCTCATTCGCGTTCGACCCCGCGATCGGGCCGGCCCCGGATGCGGAGCTCGCCTCGCGCATCGTCTGGTTCGATGCGTACGTGACGAACGTGGACCGCACGGTGCGGAACACGAACCTGCTCGTGTGGCATAAGCGGCTGTGGTTGATCGACAATGGCGCCGCGCTCTACTTCCACTACGCCGGTCCCGACTACGCGGCCCGCGCCCTGAGCCGCTTCCCGGAGATTCGCAACCACGTGCTCCTGCGCCAGGCGAGTAGCCTCCGCCAGGTTGACGAGGCGCTGACGGCGCGGCTTACGCCGGAGGTAATCGGCGCCATCGTCGCCCGCATCCCCGACGTCTGGTGCGATGACCCTGCCTTCTCCACCCCCGACGAGCGCCGCGCCGCCTACGTCGCGTATCTTTCCGCACGGCTGCAGGCGCCGCGCGCCTTTGTCGAGGAAGCGATAGATGCCCGCGCCCAGCTCGTTTGACTATGCCGTCATCCGGGTGGTTCCCCTCGTCGAGCGCGAGGAGTTCGTCAACGCGGGCGTGATCCTCTTTTGCCGGACCCGCCGGTACCTCGCCGCGCGGATCGCCCTCGATCGCGACCGCCTCGCCGCGCTGGCGCCCTGGCTGGATCTTGCCGAGGTGGAGCGCCAGCTCGCGCTCATCCCCCTTATCTGCCAGGGCGACGCGGCCGGCGGGCCGATCGCCGAACTCCCGATCTCGGAGCGGTTCCACTGGCTGGTCGCCCCGCGCAGTACCGTGATCGAGACCTCACCAGTGCACACGGGCCTCAGCGAAGACCCGGAAACCACCCTCGCCCACCTCGTCGACACCGTCGTCCGCACGCCGGACGGTACCGACACGACCCCCGTCACCCCAACCCCCTCCCCCGAGCGCGAGCCGGAACTGTAGGCCGTCCCCATCGCGGGCTCCTTCACAGGCCCCGAGCTCAAGGATGGAGACCGACACCAATCCCCGGCTGGGGTTAGGTTCGCCGGTCTGGGGCGGGATTCGGTTTCTAGCTCGGGGCGAGCACCCCTCTCATCCCGCTTGCGGTGGAATCCAGACCGCGGCTGTGCCAGAATGTCAGGCGGGTTTGCCAAGGACGTTGGATGCCCGCAGCATTGGAGTAGTGATGATGGCAGAGTTGAAGGTTGGCGATCAGGCGCCGGAGTTTGCAGCCAAGAACGACCAGGGCGAAACGGTTCGCCTGAGCGATCTCAAAGGCAAGCGCGTGGTCCTCTATTTCTATCCCAAGGACGACACGCGCGGCTGCACCATCCAGGCGTGCGGCTTCCGCGACCAGTACCCGACCATCACCGAGAAAAACGCGATCGTGCTGGGCGTCAGTGCGGACGACGAGTCATCCCACCAGGCCTTCAAAAGTAAGTTCGACCTGCCGTTTCCCCTGCTCGTCGACGCCGACCACCAGGTCTCGGAGGCGTATGGCACGTGGCGGGAGCGCGAGCGCGATGGTGTGAAATCGATGGGGATGGCGCGCAGTCACTTCGTGATCGACGAGCAAGGCAAGCTCGCGGACGTGCAGTACAACGTGGCGCCTGAGGATAGCTCCGTGAAAGCCCTCGAGATCCTGGGGTAACCATTCACGCGGAGAGGCGTGGTGCAAACTCCAGGTGAGCAAGCGAGCTGACCGTAAACACGTGAACCGGCGCGTGCCGGCCCTTGACGGGAATATGTCCCAGGTCCTCCGTCGCCGCGCCCGCGAGGCCCCTGAAGGTTGCCTCGCTGACCAGCACCTGGCCGCCGCGGGCCTCGTCCGAGAGGCGCCGCGCCACGTTCACCACATCGCCCATCGCCGTGTAATCTAAACGCCGCTCCGAGCCGATGTTCCCGATCACCATCTCGCCAGAGTTCACCCCGCAGCCGACTGGCAAGGGCTCGGTGAGCGAAAGGTGGGTGATCGCCTCAGCCGCACCGATGATGCCGAGCGCCGCAGCGACTGCACGCTGGGCGTGCGCAGCGTGGCGAAGGGGCGCACCGAAAATGGCCATCAGGCCGTCGCCAGTAAACTTGTCGACCGTACCGCCATTGCGGAACACGACGTCGATGGCGCTGCCGAGGAAGGTGTTCATCACCTCCACGACGGACTCCGGTGGGATGTCCTCCGACCAGGTGGAGAAGCCTCGGATATCGGCGAAGAGCACGGAGGCCTCGCGGCGCTGTCCGCCCGGGCGAGCGATCTCGGGAGTATCCAGGAGAATCTGCGCGACCGCCGAGTCGACATAGCGCTCGAGGGTCTGGCGGAGGTGTAGCCGTTCGCTCTCCGCGAGGCGCTTGACGCGCAGCAGGGAGCGCACGCGTGCCATCAGCTCCTGACGATTGAACGGCTTGGTAACGAAGTCGTCAGCACCGGCCTCGATCCCGGCGACGCGGTCGGAAGTAGCGTTCAGGGCGGTAATCAGCACGATCGGAATGTGGTGGAAGGCCGCGTGCTGCTTCAGCCAGCGGCAGGCGGTCAAGCCGTCCATCCCCGGCATCATCACGTCGAGCAAGATGAGATCCGGCGGGCGCCGCTCGACCGCGCGCAGGCATTCAAGGCCGTCGGATGCCACCGTGACCTCGCAGCCGAGTGGCTTGAGGAAGGCCGCGGCCAGTACCCGGTTGTCCTCGTGGTCGTCGACGATCAGGACGCGATACGGTGCCTCGCTCATGCGAAGAGTCTGTTGCGTAGCTCGGTGACTCGGGTCAGCGTCGTAGTCAGCGCTAGCGCCTGCACCGGCTTCGTCAGGTATTCGTCACATCCCGCCGCGCGGCACCGCTCGGCATCGCCTTGCATGGCGTTCGCGGTGAGCGCAATGATCGGGATGTGCGCCTTGGCGGGGTTCGCTCGGATCTCGCGCGTCAGCGTCAGGCCGTCTTTCCCCGGCAGTTGGATGTCCATCAGAATCGCGACCGGCTCGACCTTGTCCAGGCAGACCCAGGCTTCTTCGGCAGACTGGGCAGCCACAATGCTGTATCCCGCGCGGCGCAGGATCGCCGAGGTCAGCAACAGGTTGGTCGGATTGTCCTCCACGACGAGGATCAGCGAGTTGGCGGGCGGCTCAACTGGCACGGGACGTGACCTCGTGCTGGGTGCCCTGGCTGACGAGCCGGTTCAGCCAGGCGACGAGCTCGAGAGGCGCGAGGCCGGCCTTCTGGATGATGGCGGCGACGTGGCCGTTCAAAGCGCGTTTGTCCTCCATCGATAACTCCTTGGCGGTGACGATCAGGATGGGCACGTCTTTCGTCGTTGGATCCTCGCGCAACGCGGCCACGACGTCGAAGCCACTCACCTCGGGCATCATCAGGTCGAGCAGCATGAGGTCGGGAATCGTGCGGAGCGCCAGCTCGATCGCTTCGGCGCCGCCGTATGCCCGCAACGGCGTAAAGCCAGCCGAATCGAGCATGTTCGCCAGAATCTCGACCGCGGCGGGGTCGTCGTCCGCCACAAGTACCCGAACCTGGTTCGCCGCTAGCTGCGCAGTGAAGGCAAAGCGATCGAGGCGGGCGAGCAGCGCCTGGCGATCCACCGGTTTCACCAGATAGTCGACGGCGCCGAGCGCCCGGCCCATCTCGGTCTCGTCGACCACCGAGACGACGATGACTGGCACGTCGCGGGTGACGGGGTCGGACTTCAGGTCTCGGAGCACCGCCCAGCCGTCGAGGTCCGGGAGGAGCACGTCGAGGGTGATGGCGAACGGCTGATGGGCGCGCGCGCGCTCCAGCGCCTGGTGGCCGCTGGTCGCAACCTCGGTGCGGTAGCCGCTCTGCTCGAGATATACGACGAGCAAGTCCGAGGCGCGCGGATCATCGTCGACTACCAGAACCAGCGGGCCGCTCGTGGGGGGGCCCACCGGTCGGAGCAGGGGCGGCGCGGGTGCGACAGCCTGCTCCTCCACCTCGGCGAGGCTGCGCAGTGGAAACCGGAGGGTGAAACGGGTGCCCTCGCCAGGTGTGCTCTCCACGTCGACGCTGCCGCCGTGTAGCTCGACGAGTCGCTTCGTGAGGGCGAGGCCCAGGCCGGTGCCCTCGTAGTTGCGGTTGGGCCCGGCATCGAGCTGCTGGAACTCGCGGAATAGCCGACTGAGGTCGCGCTTCGCAATTCCGATGCCGGTGTCGGCCACCGCGATCTCCACAGCATCGTCCGTTTGCTGGGCGACGACGGTGACGGCTCCGCCGATGGGCGTGAACTTGATAGCGTTCGATAGCAGGTTGAAGAGCATCTGTTTGACCTTGCCGGTGTCGGCGACCACCGCCAGATCTGGAGGTATGTCGCGTCCGGTCGAGATGGACTTTTTGGCGGCAAGCGGGGCGATGGTCGCAAAGGCCTCGCTCACTGCGCCCGCGACGCGGACAACCTCCAGGTTCAGCTCCATCTTGCCCGCCTCGACCTTGGAGAGGTCGAGCACCTCGTTGATGAGCTGCAGCAGGTGCTCACCGCTGCTGTGAATGGTCTGCAGATAGAGCGCTCGAGTGGCCTGGTCGTACTCCCCGTCGCTCTCCGTGCGCAGCAAGTCAGAGAACCCGAGAATGGCGTTCAACGGCGTGCGCAGCTCGTGGCTCATGTTGGCGAGGAACTCGCTCTTGAGGCGGCTGGCGTCCTCGAGGCGCGCGTTCTGCTCCTCGAGCTGCTGGACGAGCTGGGCGCGATCGGCGGCCTGGTGGCGCGCCACGTCGTACAGTCGATTGGTCTCCAGCACGATTGCTGCCTGCTCGGCGAGCATCCGCAGCAGCGTGGCGCCATCCTGGATAAAGATCTGGCTCCGAGAAAAGCAGATGATCAACACGCCGAAAGTGGCGTCACCCGCGGCGATGGGGACGATGGTCGCCGCAACAGCCCCGCCAAGCGCTCCGGCCAGTCGCTCGAGCTCGGGTCCCCACAGAGTTGAGCGTGTGGCGACGACCGGATGGCGCGCGTGGATCGCCTGATACAGCGCCGGCGTATGCTCGTTCACGTCCAGGTAGTCGAGGCCGGCGGCGGCGAGAAGGGCGCGGCTCTCCGGGTCCGCATGGATCGTGAGAATCGGGCTGTCGACGTCGCCAAGAGCGACGACCCCGCCACAGCCACCAACGGTGCGGACGGCAAGCGGGACGAGTTGGTCGAGCACGGCAGTGAGTCGCTGCTGGGCCGGCTGCGCCGCGATACCGAGGACGAAGCTCTGGAGATCGGCCATTTGCCAGCTCGCGCGCAGCCAGCGGGGCGTGGCGAATCCGACGTAATAGGCGATGGCAGAAACCAGCAACAGCGGCTGCGAGACCGTCGCAATCACGGGTGCTGCGGCTGGGAGCACGACGCCGGCGCCAGCCAGCAGGATCAAGAAGCCGAGCACGCCGGAGCCGATCGCGGCGAGTGTCAAGCGTCGCCGGAAGCCGCGCGACATCCGGATGGCCCGCGCGAGCGCATAGACCGCATAGCCCTCGACGTATGCGAAGGCGAGGACGAGGGCCAGCGTGATCGAGGGCGAGAGCGGCTGACCCTGAAGGAGCAGCGCTCCCCAGGAAGCGAGCAGGGCGCCGCCTGCGATCCAGCGCTGGTACGCGGGGATCGGGCGGAACTGCGCGACGAGTCTCAGCAGCAGGTACGGCTGAGCGATGATGAACAGCGCCGTGGCAGTGCTGATCCATGGCGCCTTAATGCCCAGGAGCGTGGCGAGGCCGGCGACACCGATGGGCAAGCCGAGCGAGCCGACCAGCGCCGCGACCTCGAGGTGGACGAGGTCGCGGTGGCGGACTACGTCAGCCAGGGCGAGGATGAAGAGGAGCCCAAAAACAGCCTGGGTGACAATTTGGAGGGCGGAGGTATCATTCATTGCCTGTTGTCGCCAATCATGAGCGTTCCATTGCGAGTGGCTGCTGCAACGTGAGCTTTCACCCCGTCGCTGCAATTGTGATGCCGGCCCGCCTTTTGGGCATCGGCCAGGTGGCATATAAGCATCCTCAACCTCTGGCCTATTGTGTGAAAGTTCACACGACATAATTGTCAATACGGCTCCATACGCAGCACCTGGCGCGACGAAACCGAAGCTCAAGCACACGGTGGGCACCTACGGCGCGCGTTGGGGGACGCGTTGAGTGGCCTCGAAGGGGTCTGGTACAATCGGAACGCTCAGTCGCTGGCGAGCGGCCGCGCATGGGCCTGTGGCGCAGCGGGAGCGCGCTTCCTTGGCATGGAAGAGGTCGGGGGTTCGATTCCCCCCAGGTCCACCGTCCGATCCATAGGCACGACGAATGAGCGCGCGCGGCGTGGGCTGCGCGCGTTTTTTGCGTACTCGGCGCATGGTGGGATGCCGCCTGGCAGGGCGGGCCCGATAGGGATTGGTCCAAGGGCTGGCCGCCGTTTTTGGCGGCGCGCATCGCTTGCGGAGGGATAGATGGCCGATAAGTACAACCCGCGGGAGATCGAGCAGCGATGGCAGGAGATATGGGCGAGTTCCGACCTGTACCGCGTGCAGGAGCGCCCCGACCAGCCGAAGTACTACGCGCTCGTGATGTTCCCGTACACCTCCGGCGATCTCCACATCGGCCACTGGTACAACTACAGCCCCGCCGATACGCACGCGCGCTACAAGCGGATGCGTGGCTTCAACGTGCTCGAGCCGATCGGCTTCGACGCCTTCGGGCTCCCCGCCGAGGAGGCGGCGATCAACCGGGGCATCCACCCGCACACCTGGACGATGAACAATATCCAGCGCATGGAAGGGCAGCTACGCACGATCGGCGCCATGTTCGACTGGAGCCGCGAGATCGCTACCTGCCTCCCCGAGTACTACCAGTGGAACCAGTGGCTCTTCCTCAAGCTCCTCGAAAATGGCCTGGCCTACCGCGCGAAGGCGCCCGCGAATTGGTGCCCCCATTGCCAGACGGTCCTGGCCAACGAGCAAGTCGTCGACGGTCGCTGCGAGCGATGCGAGACGGTGGTGACGCGCCGCGATCTGGAGCAGTGGTTCTTCCGCATTACGAAGTATGCGGACGAACTGCTGCAGATGGACGAGATCGACTGGCCCGAGCGGGTCAAGACGATGCAACGCAACTGGATCGGCAAGAGCTACGGCACGGAGTTTCGGCTGCCCGTGGCGGATCGCGAGGGGCTGGAGATTCCCGTGTTCACCACCCGCGTGGACACCGTGTTCGGCATGACCTACGTGGTGCTGGCGCCGGAGCATCCGTTGGTGGACGAGCTCGTGGCGGCCGAGCAGGTGCAAGAGGTGCGCGAGTACCAGGAGCAGACCCGGCGCGCCTCGGAGATCGAGCGGCTCTCGACCGAGCGCGAGAAGACGGGGGTGTTCCTGGGCACCGAGGCCGTGAATCCGGCGAACGGCGAGCGGGTGCCGATCTGGATCGCGGACTACGTGCTGGGCTCCTACGGCACCGGGGCAATCATGGCGGTGCCGGCGCACGACGAGCGCGACTTCGAGTTCGCCCAGAAGTTCGGGCTGCCAATCCGCGAGGTGATCCGCCCGCCGGAAGGGCGCGAGGGCCCCATGACTGAGGCGTACGTCGCGCCAGGGATCATGGTGAACTCGGAGCAGTTCAATGGCCGCGAGTCGGAGGTCGGCAAGGAGTTAGTTGCCGACTGGTTCGAGGAGCGTGGCGTCGGCGGACGCAAGGTGAACTACCGTATCCGCGATTGGCTGATCTCCCGTCAGCGATACTGGGGCACGCCGATTCCGGTGGTGTACTGCGACGAGCACGGCATCGTGCCCATACCAGAGCGCGACCTGCCGGTGCTGCTGCCGGAGGACGCGGAGTTCCGCCCGACCGGCCAGAGTCCGCTGACCTATCATGAGGCGTTCGTGAATACCACCTGCCCCGTGTGTGGCAAGCCGGCAAAGCGCGAGACGGACACGATGGATACGTTCGTGGACTCCTCGTGGTACATGCTGCGCTACTGCAATCCCCACGTCGACGGCGCGCCGTTCGACCCGGCGGCGGTCGAGTACTGGATGCCGGTCGATCAGTACATGGGGGGCGTCGAGCACGCGGTCATGCATCTGCTCTACTCGCGCTTCTTCGTCAAAGCGCTGCGCGACCTGGGGCTGGTGCAGTTCGGCGAGCCGTTCAAGCGGCTCTTCAACCAGGGCATCATCCTCGGGCCGGATGGCAGCCGGATGTCGAAATCGCGCGGCAACGTGGTGAATCCGGATGACTACGTGCAGACTAAGGGCGCCGATGTCGTCCGCTGCTACCTGATGTTCATTGGGCCGTGGGACTCGGGTGGGCCGTGGAACCCGCAGGGGATCAGCGGCGTCGAGAGCTTCATGCACCGCTTCTGGGCGCTCGTGCTGGATGGCGCCGGCGATGGGGCGCCGGCGCGAGGTGGCCGCGGCGACGAGCCGGCGCGCCGCCTGATGCACAAGACGATCAAGAACGTCACCGAGCGCATCGAGCGCTTCAGCTTCAATACGATGCTGTCCGGCCTCATGGAGGCGACGAACAACCTGCAGAAGCTGCGGGGTCAGGTCTCCGCAGAGGCGTGGCGCGAGGTGAGCGAGGCGTTGGTACTGCTGATCGCGCCGAGTGCGCCGCACTTCGCCGAAGAGCTATGGCACCGCCTGGGCCATCGTGACAGCGTCCACTTGCAGCACTGGCCGACGTACGACGAGGCGATGACGCAAGACCCGACGGTGATGCTGATCATCCAGGTGAACAGCAAGGTGCGCGACAAGGTGGAGGTGGAGGCGGGCATCACCGAAGCGGAGGCCCGGCAGTTGGCGCTCGAGAACCCCAAGGTTCAGGCGCAGCTCAACGGCAACGACCCGCGACAGGTGATCTACGTCCCCAGCAAGCTCGTCAACGTCGTGGTGTAAGCGGGCCGCACCCCTCCCCCTCCGTTCGCCCTGAGTGCCCGAGGCGACCGTAACCGCTGCCCGAGGCGACCGTCACCGTTGCCGGGTTCGTCAGGGCGTAGGCGAGCTCTACTCATCCGTTCGCCCTGAGGCTCTCGAAGGGCGAGAGGGGGGTACCAAGTCGTCGCATAGGGTGCTGGCCCGGAGAGTCGAAAACCTAAAGTTGGGATGAGCGTCGCACGTGAGCTAGCGCAACGACTTCTTCCCAATCACCACCAATGAGAGCCTCTTTCTTTCTTCGAGACCATCCCTTGACCTGGCGCTCGCGAGCGAGGGCCTCGAAGCGTGTAGGTGCAACCTCACACCACAGCAGATCCACCGGTAGTCGACTGGACGTGTAACCCTTGATCGCGCCTGCATTGTGTTGCGCCAAGCGACGCTCGAGATCTTCCGTGTGCCCAGTGTAATAGGACCCGTCCGAACAGCGGAGCATATAGACGTAGAAACTCACGTACCTGTCCTCCACGTTGCGCCCGCGAGCACGCCTGGCCCTTCGAGAGCCTCAGGGCGAACGGAGGAGTGGGGCCCACGAACAACCTACACCCTGAAGGACCCTCGAGAGCCTTGGGGTGAACAGAGGGGCGGGCCGCCCGATTCCCAATTGTCTTTACCAATAGGGGATTCCTTGCCCCATACACCGCACGAGTAACGAGATGGGAAGCCCGATTCCCCCATTGTCCCTACCAGTCGGGGATCTGCAGGTCCGCGTCGTAATCGGGCGGGAGGGCGGCCTGGTGGGTCAGCTCGATCTCGCGGTGCTCGTGCGCGGACTGCATGATCGCCAGGCACACTTCCAGGGTGGCCATGCCCCAACGGCCGTCGTGGTAGACCGGCTTGTTCAGGACCACCGCGTCGTAGAGCTCCTCGAGCTCCCCCCGGCGCACGCCCGCGTTCTCCGGCTCCAACTCGAGATCGTGGATGCCATCGTCGTCGTAGACGGCGATGCCGTACTTCGAGTGGCGAATGTCGCCGCGCTCGCATGAGACGACGATGAAGCCAAGGTCCTCCGGCGCCCACGCCTTCCGCTGGTACATCGCGCCCGTATAGTGCTGGCCCGGCCCGCCGATCCGCATATCCTGCTTCGCCTGCGCCTCGTTGCGGGTGCCGGCGCGCATCTGCTTGCGCACGTCGGCGCGCTCTTCGTAGCTGTACCACTGGCTCGTAGAGCCCCACGGTACCAGCTCCGCACCGACGAAGTAGCCGTAGCCGTTGTGGACGATCGAGGCGGGGGTGCCGTCGGCGAACTCCATGTATGCGCTGTAGTAGCCGGGAATCGAGCGCTCCGGCATCCACTGGCCTGTCATGCCGCGCACGCTCTTGAGCATACCGCCGCCGATCACGCGCACCGTGTCAATTTGGTGCGGGCCCTGCCGGTACGGCACGCCGCCACCCTGGGTCACGTCCAGCTCATCGGCAGTGCGCGGGCGCAGCATCCAGTCCGAGTAGGCCCAGATATTGATCGCACACAGCTTGCCGAGCCGCCCCGAGGTGACGACCTTGCGCATCGCCCGCAGTGGCACGGTGTAGCTGCGGGTGTGGCCGGCGAGCAGCCGCACCCCGTGCTTCTCGGCCGCCTCGACCATCTGCTCGGCTTGCTCGATATTCAGCGCCATCGGCTTTTCGACGACCACGTGTTTGCCGCTGCTCGCGGCCATGATCGTGT